>JANXYP010000366.1 GCA_025355955.1 Chloroflexota bacterium | reverse complement strand
GCCTGGCGCAATTGTCTACCACAAGTTGAGCGCGACCGGCGGCGGGGCGCTGGCGAGCTACTACTGTGGACGAAACTTCATCCTGCTGGCGGCGCGGCACTGGACGAAGCCGATGTGGACACGCCACGGCGGTCGCTTCGTAGGGGCGCAACTGCGCTTCACCGCCCAGGCATTGCGCCACCTGCGCGAACCGGCGGCGCGGGCGCGGTTGCGAGGCCAACTGGTCGGTCTGCTGCTGGCCGCCCGCGCTCGGCGCGGGGGCCGGTTGCAAGATACGCCGATTGAAGCCGAGATCGAGCGGTTTGCCCATTGGGGTTAGCGCCCGCAACCTGAAGTTTGACCACTGTAGCCCCCAGCGGGGGTTTGGGGAGAGCTGCTGCCCTGCCGCTGGCAAAAAGCCCCCAGCGGGGGTTTGGGGGAGAATGGCCGACTTAGATCAACGCTGGGGTTAAATCAGTCATCAGGCAAAAGCTCCATTTGGCATCGGTGCGTTGCAAGATTTCTCCCCCAACCCCCGCTGGGGGCTTAGATTGAGGAGCAGGGCAGCATTGATGGGCGGCAAGATTTCTCCCCCCAACCCCCGCTGGGGGCTTAGATTGAGGAGCAGGGCAGACCGTATACCCAGCACGCCTCCCCCACTACAATCCCACTGCGATATAGCCATAAAATACTATCCTGCTGCGCTTGCAATGCACATAGGCGGCTGCTATACTGGCGCAGCCGTGCTACAGCAGTGGCATGAGGGTGTCCGCCATTGTCTCATACCCCTGGATGATGCTCTCCCTATGTTTGTACCAGCAGTCGACCGACCGTGCCATTGGCACGGTTGTATGTGTATTACCTTGTCAGTAGAGGAAAAGGAGCGAAGCAGTGAAGCGTAAGTCACTTGGAGTTGGGGTTGGCATAGCACTGGCGGTAATCGTCCTTAATGTCGGGTTGCTGATGAGCATTGGCAGCGGTGCGGCCTCACTGCAGCCACAGGCGGCGCAGGCAAGTGGCAGTGACGCAGCCAGCAATCCGACCCGCCCACAGATGTTGGTGGTGCATATTTTCTTTCACGACAACGCCGAGCGCGATCGCCTCGCCACAGAGTGGGGCGCAATCGAACAAAACACCCTGGGCGGTTACATCACCGCCTACACCGATCAGGCGGGTTATCAGCAGATGCTGAAGGAAGGGCTGAAGGTTACAATTGACCAGCAGACAACCCAGATAGTCAACAATCCTCACCTGTTTGGCAGTAACAGCCCCGACACCTTCTACGGCGGCTTCAAGACGGTGGAGGAGGAGCAGAGCTACCTCGACCAGGAGGTAGCCACCTACCCCAATCTGGCGGAGAAGATCAATATCGGCCAGTCATGGTGCGCGCTGCACGCCCCTTGCACCCAGAGCAACCCCAACCTGACCTGGAATGGCTACAACATCTACGCTTTGCACATCACCAACCGCAGCATCCCCGGTCCCAAGCCGGTCTACTGGTATGATGCCGGTATCCATGCCCGCGAGATCGCCGTGCCGGAAGTGGCGATGCGCTACATCGACTACCTCCTCAGCAACTACAACAGCGATGCCGATGCCCACTGGCTGGTGGATTACCACGACATCTGGGTGGTGCCGATGGCTAACCCCGACGGCCATCACATTGTCGAAGCAGGCGGTAACGGTAATGCGCCTTACTACCAGCGCAAAAACGCCAATGACACCAATGGCTGCACCACCTGGCCGCCAAGTGCAGGCACTCAATTTGGCACCGACAACAACCGCAACTTCAGCTTCCAGTGGGGGCTGCACAACGGCTCCAGCGGCGCAGCTTGCGAGCAGACTTACCGAGGCCCCAGTGCGGCTTCCGATCCCGAAACCCTGGCGATCCAGAACAAGGTGAGCAGCCTCATCCCCCAGCAACGCATCCCCGACCTGACGCACGCTGCCCCGCTGACCACCACTGGCGTGTACCAGAATATGCACTCCAATGCCTCAATCGACCTCTACCCCTGGGGCTGGGGGACCAGCCCCGCTCCGAATGGCACCGAGTTGGCGAATATTGGGGCGCATATAAGCGCGTCCAACGCTTACCCCTCCGGCAATAACTATCAGTATTGCCAACCAGGTGTCTGCCTGTACAATGTAGACGGCGATGCGATTGACTGGGCCTATGGGCAACTGGGCGCAGCGGCGTTCACCACCGAGGTAAGCGGCAGCACCTTCTTCGTTTCGCTATCCTATGTCAGTAACACCATCTGGCCCGCTAACCGTGGCGCGCTACTCTATGAGGCGAAGATTGCCCGTACCCCATACCTGCTGGCGCACGGGCCGGATACGATCACCCTATCCTCGGTGCCACTGGTGGCGAACCAAGGTGTTACCGTGAACCTAACCGCAACGATTAACTTCGCATGGACGGGCAATACCCAGGTGCAGAACGTAGGCGCGGCGGAATACTACCTCGACACCCCACCCTGGGCTGGTGGCACCGCGGTGCCAATGAATGGTACCTTCGGCATTACGACAACCGTCGTGGTCAATGCCAATATTGACACCACCAGCATCCCCACTGGCCGCCATATGCTCTATGTGCGCGGGCGTGGTGTAACCAGCTACCAGGGCTACCAGACCTGGGGGCCAGTCTCCGCTCGCTTCCTCGATGTGGTCATTGCCACTCCGACTGTGACCGGCACGCCACCAACTGCCACCGCTACTGTCACTGCTACGCCCACTCCTTGCGTCGGCCCCAACCCGGTGCTGAATGGCGGATTCGAGAGCGGCAACCTCACCTCCTGGACGATTGATGGTCACAACAATAACCCGACCATCTCCACCGTCCAGACTCATAGTGGCACCTATTCTGCGCTCATCGGCAATGTTAGCACCCCGGAGCCGCGTGGTGATAGCTCCTTCTACCAGACCATTGTCGTGCCAGCAGGCAGCAGCACTCTCAGCTACTGGTACTGGTCCTACACCCAAGATTCAATCCAGTTCGACTGGCAGGATGCTTATGTGGAGAACACCAGTGGCACCATCCTCGCCACCATCATGCACATAGATAACGACGACGAAAGCTGGATTAACCAAACCTTCGACATGAGTCCTTACGCCAGTCAGACCGTGCGTATCAAGTTCCTGGTTCACCAGGACGGCTCTACCGACCCCACCGGAATGTACCTAGATGACGTGAAGCTGGTTACCCCAGGACAGTGCGGCCCAACCAACACGCCGGGGCCAAGCAACACGCCGACCCGCACTAATACGCCCGCGCCGCCGACCAATACCCCCACCCGCACCAATACGCCGCTGCCTGCCACCAACACGCCGACAAGCGCCCCGACGAATACGCCCACCAACACGCCGACGAACGCTCCGACCAGCACGCTAGCGCCACCCACCAGCACCGCGACCAATACGCTAGTGCCAGCAACCAACACGCCAGCGCCGCCCACCAACACTCCAGCGCCGCCCACCAGCACGCCAGTGCCAGCAACCAGCACGCCAGTGCCACCAACGAATACCCCTGGTGGGCCAACTGACACGCCCGCGCCGCCCACTGATACGCCGATGCCTGCGACCGCCACGTCGGTGCCGCCTAGTGACACGCCGGTGCCACCAACCCAGACCCCAGGCGGCCCCAGCGCTACACCAATACCAACCGACACGGCAGCGCCACCAACAAGCACCCCCGCGCCGTCGACCGATACGCCGCTGCCCACCAACACCCAGGCTCCTACCAACACGGCTGTGCTGCCCACAGTGACACCGACCGACTGCCCCAATCCCTTCACTGACATCACTGGCAATATCTTCTACAACGCTATCCATTACCTGAATTGTCGTGGCGTGGTCAACGGCACTGACAGCAGCCACTACTCGCCCGCTGGCACCTCCACAAGAGGCCAGTTCGCCAAGGTAGTTGTGCTCGGCTTCGGCACGCCATTCTACACCCCGGCCACGCAAGACTTCGTGGACGTGCCAGCCAGCTACTTCGCCTACGTCTACATCGAGAGCGGCTTCCACTACGGCATCCTCAGCGGCTTCGACCCCGCCACCTGCGCCGCCCACGGCCTGGGCAACCCTTGCTACCTGCCTAACCTGCCCATCACCAGGGGGCAACTTACCAAGCTGGTGGTCAATGCGGGTGGCTACGCCCTGTACACGCCCACCAGCGGGCAGGACTTCACCGATGTGCCGTCCAGCAACATCTTCTACGCCAGCATCGAGACTGCCTACCATAACAGCGTAATCAGCGGCTACTCCGACCACACCTTCCACCCCAACAACAACATCCGTCGCGACGAGATGGCCCAGATCGTCTACGAGGGCATCGTCCACAAGCCGTAAGTAGATTATAGAGCATAGATTTAAGATTAAAGAAGGAGGGCGCATCCTACGATGCGCCCTCTTGTTTGGTGCCAGCGGGGTTCAGTTGCGAGGTGTTGGGGCGGCCAGCCGCAGTTGTCGGGCAAGATGACGTAAACCAATTAGCTTTAGTATTACAGCCTCACCTGGCAAATTAGCGTCATATTGGTGTAGGGGCGAATCGCATACGCCCTGCCGCCAAGTATCTAAACTACATCATCTTGCCTTCCAACTGAGGCTGTAATATTAGTGACACTATAATTTCTGTAGGGGCGAACCGTTGTTCGCCCATAGGCATCAAGCTAATACCAATGGTGGCTGAACCCCCGCGTCACCCTGCTACCATCGCATCATCAGTAGCGCCGCACCCATCGGGCTGCGTCCCAACCTCCAGTAACTTGGCGGCATATCGCCCCTACGATTTATACCAATTAGCCGAGCAGAGGGTGTAAATTGCACCAGGGCGGGCAGCCGCCCGCCCCTACGATTTACGGTATGGCATAATATTACAGCCTCACCTGGCAAATTAGCGTCATGTTGGTGTAGGGGCGAATCGCATACGCCCTGCCGCCCTGTGTCAAAGCCGATCGTAACTACGCTATATTGCCCAGCAAGTGAGGCTGTACTAATAAGCGAATTGATATAAGCGTTCAGCCAGAGTAAAGCCCCCTCCCGCAAGTTGGAAGGGGGCTTTGGTTTCTACACCTGATTGCTCAGGCGTAGGCTAATGACAGGCTAGCGAAACGTCGTCCACGTACATATAAGTGGGGTCGCCAGCATAGCCGTCGTCGTGGGCCAGGAAGCGGATGCGTACCGTCTGCCCCGCGTAGGCGCTCATGCTGAAGTTGACGTTGGTCCAGGCACGAGCGTTGGAGTCAACGTGCATGATGGTGGCGAGGATGGTGCCGCTGGTGTTCTCCACGTAGGCATCCTGCCAGTCGTAGGTGATGGTATCCAGGGTCGAGGGCCAGTACCAGTAGGAGAGCGTGCTGGTGCCAGCAGGCACGGTGATGGTCTGGTAGAGCGCACTATCGCCCGCCGGGTTGAGCGAACCGACCAGCGCGGAGTAGCTGCCGCTGTGATGCTGGGTCGTGCTGACGGTCGGCGACGGGTTGGTGCCGTCTATCGTCCACGAGCTAAGGTTGCCGTTCTCGAAGCCGCCGTTCACGAACGGATTGCCGCAAGAGGTTGGCGTGTTGGTCGGCGTGGGCGGCACTGGCGTGTTGGTCGGGGTGTTGGTCGGCACGGGAGTGCCGCAGGAGCTAGCCAATGAAACGTCGTCCACGTACATATAGGTGGGGTCGCCAGCGTAGCCGTCGTCGTGAGCAAGGAAGCGGATGCGTACCGTCTGCCCCGCGTAAGGAGCCATATTGAAGTTGACGTTGGTCCAGGCGTGAGCGTTGGAGTCAACGTGCATGATGGTGGCGAGGATGGTGCCGCTGGTGTTCTCCACGTAAGCATCCTGCCAGTCATAGGTGATGGTATCGAGGGTGGAGGGCCAGTACCAGTAGGAGAGCGTGCCGCCACCCGCAGGTACGGTGATGGTCTGATAGAGGGCGCTATCGCCCGCAGGGTTGAGCGAACCGACCAGCGCGGAGAAGCTGCCGCTGTGATGCTGGGTGGTGCTGGCGGTCGGCGACGGGTTGGTGCCGTCTATCGTCCACGAGCTAAGGCTGCCAGTCTCGAAGCCAGGGTTCTGGAAGAGGTTGCCGCCGCAGCCAGTAGGAGTATTGGTCGGCGTGTTGGTGGGGCCAACCGGGGTGTTGGTCGGCGTATTGGTGCGCGTTGGGGTGTTGGTGGGGCCAACCGGGGTGTTGGTCGGCGTGTTGGTGGGCGGCACGGGGGTGTTGGTTGGCGTGGGGCCAGAGCCGCAGGAGGGGAACTTGAAGCTACCGATGCGGGTGCGCCAGTTGTACGCGCTGGTAGAGCCGTAGTATTCATTGGTGTACCAGAAGGTGCAATCGTCCGTCGGGTCGACGGTCATATCACTATAGTCGCCCCAGCGGTTGCCGCTGCCGGTCTGTGCGCCGGTGCCTGCGAACAGCGTGGTTTCGCCCTGGGCAAGGGTGTTGGCCGGATCAGTAACCAGGCGGCCAGCGTAGCGTAGTTGCGGGAAGATGCTGGCGCTGGAGGCGCTGAAACCAACGGCGATGTCGCCATTGCCATCCATGGCCGCACTACCCAGCCAGCGCCAGGTGCTGTCGGGCTGGTAGGTGCTTTCCTGCGCCACGGTGACGGGGCCAGCGGTAACGTTATCGAGTTCAATCCAGCGCACGCCCGCCACGCCGCCAGAGCTGACGGTGTAGTTGGTGACTAGCGCTTCGTGGCCGTCGGCGAACCTGCGGTAGGCGGCGCGGAACATCATGCGGTCGCCGAGGGCATCAAGGTAGTCTGCGCTGGTAACGCCCGATTCAGGCACGCAAGCACGGTTATTGCTGCATAGCTGGCTGAAGCCCGCCGCTGCTGGTGTAGCGAAGGTTGTCCAGGTAGAATTGGAGGGGGTAGCGAAATCTACGTGGAAATGGTAGATGTCGTAAGTGCCAGAGCCGGGGAAACGCACGAACGACTCAGGCGCGCCCGCAGTGGGCAGGTTGGAGCCGTCGAGATCGGCAGGCATGAGCGGGTCGATGGTCGAGCCGAGCGGGCTGACCGGCGCGATGAAGGTGGCGGCTGCGCCAGAGAGCATCGAGGTGCGGTCGAAGGCGAACGGCTGCGGGCCGAGGAACTGCGTCCCCGCCGCATTGAACACGTTGTCGTTCATATAATAGGCATCGGGCCAGGTACCCATGTGGGGATAGTCGAAGAAGTTGCTGCCGAGGTGGAAGCCATAGCGGTGCCAGGTGCCGGTTGCATCGCTGGTCACCGAGATGGCAATGCACTGGTCGGTGATCGCGCCGCCCGAACCGGCGAACTGGCTGATCAGCCAGCGGCCAGCGAGCTTGTCATACAGCACGATCGGGTCGCCGGAGCCTGCGGTGCAGACCCCGCCGAAGCCGCTCCACACGCTATTAATCGAAGCGGGGCCGAGTACCGAAGCACCATTAGTCTTATTGAAGACCTGGTAGCCTTCGTTGACCATCTGCAGGTACTGGGTCGCTCCCACTGCGCCGTCGGTATCCGGCGGGGCGCAACTGCAGCTGACTCCCGGGAAGGGAATGCCATCGAAGTTGAGGCTGGCGGAAGGCATTGCCAGAGGGCTGAGGTTGTGCTGCCTGGCGGAGGCATCGGGTACATTGCGGTGGGCTATGCCAGTGCCAGGGTTGGGGCTGGTCTCGTGTTCCGCCGGACTCTGGATCGGAAGCTGGGGCATATCGCGCAATGGGATGGTAGTAGTGTCGTGATAATAATCGTGGCCGACGACCATGCCGTTGCCAGCGGGGCTGGTGAAGTCGGCTAGCGAATACGCGCCGTAGGCGCTGGCGTAGAGGGCATGGGAGTTACCGGCCAGGTTGCCGCCATTGGCAAGGATAGCTGAGGGTTGCACGACGCTGCTGATGAACGACACGGTGGCGATTGCCAGGCCACCGACTAGCACGAGGAAAAGCGCAACATTGCGCCGCCAAGTTGGAGTCATGTCTTCCTTCCTTCCTGTACGCTACTATAGGTAGTTAAATGACAGGCCAGCTATGGTACTTGCTTGACCAAACTGGGTGCGCTGAGTCTATCACAATAATTTACTTCTGGCAAGTTTGGCGCAATGATAGTTTGAGATAATATTTTGTTGTAACTATCCATATTTTACGCAAAAATTGCGGCAGATGCCAGTAAGCTACTTATATCTGTGCGTGGCACAACATTGCAGAGGTCCAAGCATGGTGCAAACACCCCGAACTAACCCTGGCAATCAAACTTTTGAGGGTATAGCCAATTAGTCCTGTTTTTCGCCTCTATTTTGAACCTTACCAAATACCTTACCAAAACGGTAAGGAAGCGTCAAAAATCGGGTAAATCCAGGATGTGCAAATTACGATCAGCAGGGCTGGCAATTTGACAAAGCAGCAGCAAGTATGTTATCATCCTTCCGATTTACCTGTGGGAAAGTTAAGTCATCCGCCACCCTCTGCGTGCAAGGTTATTTCATAATTAGCGCCTAACGGCCAGGGCAGGTCGGGCGCAGGGCAGGGGTGGGCGGCTTTCGGTTCGCGTTTGTGGGACGCAAACGCAGCGTGAACCGTAAGCAGGATGGGGGATGACCGCACTGCCGTTGCCAGCGATGAGCCTCATTAATTGCTGCTGGTAGGCAAGGCGCTAAATCAAACAACTAGCGGAGGTGGAAGTTCTCAGTGGTAGAAGGTAATATTTGCGGCGACTCACGTCGCCGTTCGCTGGCTGCCGCAGCCTTGATTGCGGCGCTGCTGGTCGCCACGCTGCCTGCATCCCGCAGCGCGGCTTCACCCAACAGCGCTTACTTTGCAGCAACTGGTTATATGGTGGCCGGGTCACTGCTGGATTATTGGCAGGGACACGGCCAGCTTGCGATCATCGGCTACCCGATCAGCCGAGTGTTTCCCACCGCCGATGGCACAATTGCCCAATACTTTGAGCGCAATCGCCTGGAGCTGTGGCCCGATGGTAGCGTGACGATGGGCTTGCTGGGTAACGCGCTGACCCAGGGCCAGCAGTTCCCCACGGTTGCCCCTTTTGTCAAGAGTAGCAAGCACGTATACTTTGCCGCCACCGGCCACTCGCTGAACAACCGCTTTCTTGCCTACTGGAAGGCGAACGGGGGGCTGGCCCAGTTTGGTTTCCCCATCAGCGAGCCAACCGATGTGGGCAATGGCCGCATCATCCAGTGGTTCGAGCGGGCGCGTTTCGAGTGGAGCGACAGCAACCCTGACCTGGTGATGATGGGGTTGCTGGGCCGTGAGTATCTGACCCAGCATCCACTATCAGCCGGGCAGACCTTGCCCAACAATTCCACTGCCGCGCAGAAATCGGTACCCGCCAGCCCCCCGGCCCCGACTAGCGCCAACCCCCCCCCACCGAATAGCGACGGCTACGCCAAGTGGCAGGCGCTGCCCGGCGCGGAGAAGCTGCACTGGTACGGCTGGTGTACCTACTTCAGCACCGATTGGAACACCCTGATTCGGCTGAACCAGGATTGGGGCAACTTGCCGCCTAACTACCACGGCAGCGGGATGTACGCCGCCATCCCCGAAGACATTACTGAGCAGTGGCACCTCTACGGCCACAAGGTACGCATCACTTATGGCAGCAAGAGCGTGGACGCGCAACTGATCGATGTGATCGCCTACCGCGACATCCCCAGTGTACGCGCCAAGGGCATCGTAGTCGACCTCAGCAGCCAGGTGTTTGCCCGCCTCGCCCCG
>JANXYP010000358.1 GCA_025355955.1 Chloroflexota bacterium | reverse complement strand
GGCTTATCCTTACCCACAAGTGACAATGCCGCTGTAGTAGCGGGGATAGGCTGCCGCTAGCCGGGTTACTGAGGGTTAGGAGCGTAGCTCCTTGCGCTCAAACGCTTCAATGCTTATCGAAAGTGGCTATGCGTCAACCGGGGTAAACCTTTGGGCAGGTAAGCAGCCGATAGACAAGGAGGGGCGGCCAGGCAGGGGCTACGCCCCCAACCCCCGAAGCTGGGAACGCCGCCTGCGTTCTTGCAGCCTCTTACTACTGGATGTTTTTTATTTGTGGGCAACGTTTAGCCTTGTGGGAGAGGTTGGGGTGAGGGGTATTGTTGAGACACGTCAAAGCCCATCGCAAACAACGATCGCTGGTGTAGGGGCGCACGGCTGTGCGCCCCGGTGAAGCGCATCAACGCCTATCGCAAGCAACGAACGCTGGTGTAGGGGCGCATGGCATACGCCCAGACGGTAAAAACGGAACCAGCCAACGGACTGTTCAACGGACAAACGGACAAACGGAAGGGTTTAATACCAATGCTGGAAATAACCCCCGCCCTCGAAGTAACCACCCCCGCTGACTTCGCCGCCTGGCTGGCCGAACACGGCGCGACCACTCGCGAGATCTGGCCGATTATCTACAAAAAATCCAGCGGCAAGCAAACTGTCACCTACCCACAACTGGTGGAGGTGGGCATCTGCTACGGCTGGATTGATGTGCTGGAGAAGACGGTGGACAGCGAACGCTACGCCATCCGCTTCATGCCCCGGCGCAGGGGCGGCAACTGGACTGAAGCGAACCGCGCCCTCGCCCGCCGCTTTATCGCCGAAGGCAGGATGACTGAAGCGGGCAAGGCGGCGCTGCCGTTGGATCTTTAGTATAAACAGGGTTCAGCAGGGCATGATAAATCACGCCCCTACACATCCATCTTTGTAGGGGCGTGATAAATCACGCCCAACGGCTCCGCTACGCTAGCTCATCGTCATCATCCTCACGATAGGCCAGCGCCTGCATCAGCTTCAGCGCCCCCAGCGCAGCGGTCAGCGCAAAGGCAATGAACACAATCAACTTCAGCAGAAATGACATGATTGACCCTCCTAATGATTTTATGCTTACCAGGGCAACTCCCAACCCGATGATGGCGATGCCCAGCCATTGATTCCAGACTAGCTTCTCGCGCAGGAAGATGGCGGCCAGCAGCACCGTCACCGCACTGAACAGCGAACCCAGCACGCTTACTACCGCGACCTCGCCCAGCGTCAGGCCGATTGTGGCTGCCACATAGCCAACGGTATCCAGCACGCCGATACCCAGGATCGGCCACCAGATTTGTCGCTGCGGCACGCTGATGCTCTGGCTGAAAGGGCGCGCCACTAGGGTGAGCAGCAGGATGGTAGTAAGGCGCGATAGCCATACCGGCGCAATCCCGCCCAGCGCGGGCGCGACGAAGAACCCGGTTGCCCAGAAGCTAACCCCGAAGCATACCGCCGCCAGCATCGCCAGACCCACCCCTGGCGGCAAGCCGTGACTGCGCTTTACCGCCTGCCCAATCTCCGCCTCCAATTTGGGGGTGAGCGTGGTCGAGGCAAGGATTACTCCGACTATGGCCGCAACGATGCCAATGCTGCGTAGCAGATCCAGCCGTTCGCCGCTGGCAATCGCCAGCACGGTGGTGAGAGCCGCATAACTGGCGCAAATCGGCGAAACCAGGCTGATGATGCCCACCTCGAACGAGCGATAAAGCGCCAGCGATCCACCTATACCAAACAGGGTTGCCAGCATCCCCCAGGCCCAGGGCAGCCACGACGTTTCATTATACAGCCTCACGAACTCGCCCGACAACGCCAGATAAAGGCTCAACACGACTAGGCCAATAACCTGCATATACAGCAGCGTGCGATAGAAACCGATTGCTCGGCTGGAGTAGCGGGCCACAAAATCCGCCGACCCCCAGCCTACTGCCGCCATCAACCCCAGAATGATGCCCATAGCCCTCCGTTATAACCAATCTGTCGTCACCGCAGCGCCGCCCGCGCCGGTGCGCCATCCGCGCCCACCAGCTTCAGCGGCAGGCAGAGCAACTCGTAGCCGCCCGCCTTCACTTCGCGCAAGTCCAGCCCCTCCAGCACGATTACCCCATTCGCCAGCAGCGCCCGATGCGCGGGCAAGTCGTGCGCCCAGTAGGGGTCGACCGAGAGATAGTCAATACCCACCAGGGTCAGCCCCAGGCCCAGCGGCGGCGGTAGGGCCAGCACCCAGGCGGCATCGGGGGCCAGCGCCGAGTAGTTAGGCACGAACTGCGCCGCCGCCCACACGTCGGCTTCGCTGTTCGCGGTGCGTAGCAGCAGCCTTTTACAGTCGGCGGGCAGCTTCAGGCTACGCAGGTGCTGGGCAGTAATCGGCTGGCCGAGGTGCAGGTGCGACAGGTCGGCCACCTGACACGGCCCACACAGCGCTTCGAGCGCCAGCCGCTCTGCGGTCGCGCCACCCGCTAGCAGGTGCGAAGGCGCATCGACGTGCGTCCCTACGTGCGCGCTGATGCTCAGGCGCGAGACTCTGACTGCCTCCTGAGTCGCCACCTCGAACTGCGGCACCAAGTCGCCAGGGTAGACATGGCTATGAGCGTCAATCGGAACGCTGATGTCAATCATTGCTCTGCCCATTCATGCCTCATAACATAAACAAGGTTCTGATAATTTCCCTCCCGCCGGGAGGGGCAGGGGGTGGGTTCGTGTTCTGGTGACTCCCCTCCCGCCGGGAGGGGCAGGGGGTGGGTTCGTGTTCTGGTGACTCCCCTCCTGCCGGGAGGGGTAGGGGGTGGGTTCGTGTTCTGGTGACTCCCCTCCCGCCGGGAGGGGTAGGGGGTGGGTTCATGCAGTGCGACTCGCA
>JANXYP010000356.1 GCA_025355955.1 Chloroflexota bacterium | reverse complement strand
GGTGCGCTTCACCAGGGCGGGCGGTAGCCCGCCCCTACGATTGTTCCTCGGGTTGCTCGACCTGTTGCTCCTCGGCCATCGCTCGCAATTCAGCAAGCCGCTTCTGGATGCGGGCTTCCACGCCCCGGTCGGTGGGGACGTAGTAGCGGCGGCCCTTCAATGCTTCGGGTAGACCCTCCTGGTAGACGTAGCCGCCCTCGTAGTCGTGGGCGTACTTGTAGCCTGCGCCGTAGCCGAGGTTTTTCATCAGGCGGGTGGGTGCGTTACGCAGGTGTAGCGGCACCGGATCGGTGCGGGTGAGGTGTACGTCTTCTTTGACCGCTGAATATGCGTTGTACAGAGCGTTGCTCTTGGGCGCGATGCTGCAATAGACCACCGCTTCAGCCAGCGCCAGTTCGCCCTCCGGCAATCCAATAAAGTGAACCGCCTGCTGCGCCGCCATGCAGACGCTGAGGGCGTTGGGGTCGGCCATGCCGATGTCCTCACTGGCGAAGCGCACCACGCGGCGAATGATGTAGAGTGGGTCTTCACCCGCCTCCAACATCCGCCCCAGCCAGTAGAGCGCCCCATCGGGGTCACTGCCACGCATCGTCTTGTGCAGCGCGCTGATGATGTCGTAGTGCTGGTCGCCGCCCTTGTCGTAGAGCAACGCCCGCCGCTGCATCGCGTCCTCGATGGCCGCGACGGTGATGGTACGCGCCCCGCTTTCATCGGACTGGGCGGCATCGGTTGCCAGTTCTAGGGCGTTAAGCGCGGAGCGGGCATCGCCATTCGCCAGCGTTACTAGCGCGGTGAGGGCAGCATCGTCCATGGTGATGTGCTGGCCCCCCAATCCACGCTCGCCGTCGATGAGCGCCGCAACCAGCATGGCGCGGATTTCCGCGTCACTGAGCGCCCGCAGGGTGAAGACACGACTGCGGGAGAGCAATGCGCTGTTCACCTCGAAGCTGGGGTTCTCGGTGGTCGCGCCAATCAAGGTGATGGTGCCATCCTCGACGTAGGGGAGGATTACATCCTGCTGCGCCTTGTTAAAGCGGTGGATTTCGTCAATGAACAGAATGGTACGCTGGCCGGTTTGCAGCCGCAAATCCTGGGCCTGCTCGATGATGCGGCGCAAGTCGGCAACCCCAGCGGCCACCGCGCTAACCTGCATGAAATGCCCGCCCACTGTCTCAGCCAGCAGCCGCGCCAGGGTGGTCTTGCCGCTGCCGGGCGGTCCCCATAGGATCAGGGAGGTCAGCTTGCCCGCTTCGACCGACTTACGCAGTACCCGCCCTGGCCCAATAATGTGTTCCTGGCCCAGAAACTCGTCGAGGTTACGCGGGCGCATTCGCGCCGCCAGCGGCACGTAGCTATCGCCGTGTGTTGCCGCCCCCTGCGTTTCGAGGCCGAGCATCCCTACTTGCCGCCCCGCCTTCTTCGCTTTGTCTTTTGCCTGCGCCATGTGCGGGTATTGTACTTTACTAGCCGCATTGTTTGCAACTATGTTATAATCCTTTTACGATCTCACCTTTAGTGCGGGGCAAATGCCGAAAAAATGAAGGAGACCGATCAGTCATGGATAGCCATTACGTGATTATTTATCGCCCAGGCAATTCCTGGGCAGTGGGAAAATCTCTGTACGAACAGAAAATCGCTGATCATGTCAGGTACGTTGAGCGATTGCTCAAGGAAAAGAAGCTGGTGCAAGCTGGTCCGTTCACCGATGGCAGCGGCGCACTGGCGATTATCGCTCCGACAGATGAGCAGAGCGCCCGCGAGATTATGGCAAGGGATCCCGGCATCATTGATGGGGTTTGGGATGGCGAACTGCATCCCTGGACTTTGCTGTAACACCCACCCCAGTTATGCTCACCAAACCTGCACCAGCTTCATTGACCAACCAAAACGGCGGGTGGGCAGCGGAACTGGGCCTTGCGTCTAATAACTTGTAAATGGCTGCAGGCATAAGATATAAGTCCTATTTAGGGGGACAATAGTACCAAAGTGCTTGAAATAGCGTGGCCTATAGGTAATAATTGTTTTACCTTCAAACCTGTCACTTATAGGAGCGCACCATACGATGATAACTTATAACCGCGACCTTGAAACCAGAACCGGACTGCTACCAGTGCTTTCCCTGGGTAAAGCGGTGCCGATGAACGAGCAGGAGCTAATCACTAGCTGCCTCAGTGAGCCAGACAGTATTGCCGCCATCGAAATCAATGCCAGCATTGTTACTGACCTTATACTAAAGCTCCTATACTACACAAGTTATCTGAACGGCTACGAACTGGCCGCGAAGATACGCCTGCCATTTTATAACGTGCTTGAAGTCGTGATCGGCTCATTGCGCCGCGAAGATCTGATCGAATTGACCGGGGCGACTGGCATAGGCGCGGCTGGCTACCAGTATCTGCTGACCAACAAAGGTATGGCCCGTGCCGAGACTGCGCTGCGACGCTCTGGCTACATTGGACCCGCCCCTGTGCCTCTAGCTAGATATATTGAGATGGTAATGGCCCAAACCCCACGGGTGCCGAATATAAATCGCGCTACGGTTAAGCAGGCGCTCACCAGCATGATACTAACCCCGGAGATGATTGATCAGGTGGGTGCAGTAGTTAGCTCTGGACGTTCCCTGTTTCTATTCGGCGCGCCGGGCAACGGCAAGAGTATGCTTGCCGAGCGCATTGGCGGGATGCTGGGCGATACAATCGTCATCCCTTACGCGATTGAGGCTGATGGTCAGATAATTCAATTCTTTGACCCCAACCTGCATCACCCTGCCACATTCAGCGATGGGGGTCAGACGACCCTGGGTGCAGATAACGCCACCAACCTGGAGCAATGCGAGTATCCCGATCGTCGCTGGTTGCATATACAGAAGCCAGTGGTGGTAGTTGGCGGTGAACTGGCAATGGCGAGCCTCGATCTTCGCTACCATGCCGATGCCAACTTCTACGAAGCGCCTTTCCAGTTGAAGGCCAACAACGGCGTTTTCCTCATCGACGACTTTGGCCGCCAACAGATGAGTCCGCAGCAACTGCTCAACCGCTGGATCCTGCCGCTGGAGAAGCATATAGACTTCCTCACCCTGCACACTGGCAAGAAGCTGATGGTGCCATTTGAGTTGTTCCTGGTGCTATCCACCAATCTTGAACCAGCCGATCTGGTGGACGAAGCGTTTCTGCGCCGCATCCAAAACAAACTCTATATGCCGAACCCTACCATAGACCAGTTCACCCATATATTTATCGGCGAGTGCCAGAGCCAGGGTGTGCCGTTCAGCGAGGACAGCCTAAACTATCTTATCCAGGAGCATTATGTGAAGGCGCAGCGACTCGCCCGTTGCGTACACCCTCGTGATCTACTTCGTCAGTTGACTGGCTATGCTCGCTATCACGGTATTCCACCCCAGCTTACCCCAGCGCTGATCGATCAGGCTGCCAGCACCTATTTTACCGTACTCAAATCCAACTGATACCAATTAGCTTGGTGCCGCTATAGATTGAGCCAGGGCGAACCACGGTTCGCCCCTACAGAACTATGGCATCGCCTCGGCTAATTGGTATCAGCAGCGTATAACCGCGCCAAAGCAGTTGCACCCATTGCGATAATGGGTGCAACTTTTGCCTTCCGATGTAGGGAGGGAGCTTTTTGCGCTAAATATCGCCCTCGCTCGAACCGGAGCGTGAAGGGAATGGGGTTGCGCCCGCGCTGGCGGCCAGCCAGTTGGCGTACATCGCGGTGCGGCCTCGCTCGGCGGGCTGATCTAGGTCGAGTTCCCCTGGCGATACCGCCAGCGGCAGCCCCGGCTGCTCGGCAGTGGGGTGGCCGGAGTTGACGGCGCGGGCGATCAGCCGGCCCGAAATCTCGAACACATGGCCCACCCCGCGCATCATCGCGGCAGGTAGCAACAGTAGTGCCTTCAGCCCTTCGCGCGACCGCCCATACTTCTCGTCGTAATCTTCGGTGGCCTGTTCAGGGCTGATTTGCTGCCCTTGCTTCGCCAGGCTGTAGCGGTGATCCATCACCCACAGGTAGAGGTCGGCTTCGGTTCTGCCGTGGAAGTCAGCCAGAGTATCGTTCTCACGAATGGTGCGTACCACCGGCATATACAGAGTATCGTACCAGCTTTGCACCGCCTGCTCCCAGGTGAGCGCCTCATCGGGGTGGTCGATGCTGAAGAAGTAACGATGCACGCGGATATGCTCCAGCAGCACATCGTAGCGGCCCAGGGCGCTGAAGATGATCTGTTGGTCGGGGCGCAGGCGGTCGAGGTCGGTCTGCTCCAGGAAGCGGCCATACTCGGCCAGCAGCAGCAGTTCGCGGGCATCGGTGTCCTTGGTGATCGGTACCTTGCTACGCACCTCGATGACCTCGGCATCGACGTACTTGACCCCCTTCTGATGGGCGACGCTGACGCGGTGGTTGCCATCCTTGACGAAGTAGACATCACCAACCTGGTAGAGCGTGACCGGCGGCAGCACTACGTCTTCATAGTAGGCACGATCAATGCTGGTCCAACGCTGGCGGGTGGTGGTCTGGGCGGGGAGGAACTCGCGGTCGAAGTCGGCATAGCGGTCTACGCTGCCCACAACCTTCTCGATCTGCACCGTCTGCATCCCGCGATAACTCTGGTTGCTGGTGCCGATCAGCCGACTAACCTCGTCGAACGAGAGCAGTTCGTTCTTGCGGCGAGTGAACAGGGTGGCAACTTCGTTAAGCCACGCCTTACGGCGGGCGCGTTCGTAATCCTGGTTGACTAGCGCGTT
The DNA here is from genome assembly GCA_025355955.1 of Chloroflexota bacterium. Lineage (GTDB taxonomy): Bacteria > Chloroflexota > Chloroflexia > QHBQ01 > QHBQ01 > QHBQ01. The sequence goes on along the minus strand of JANXYP010000356.1, from coordinate 18,994 downwards.
GATGATTGGCGTACTCAAGGGCAACTATCCTCCTTGTGGAGATGATGAAAGTTGCACGCCCTTGTGCGTAGTGGCGGCGAACGACGGTGCGCCGCTAATAAAGGGTTAATTGGCTGGGGCGAAGCTTGGCTCCCCGCTGCTGGCTTGCACTTCTGTGTGCAATGGTATTATACCGAATCCAGCAGCTAACTGCGACTGCTCTGGCTCCTTCTTTTGTACGACTATTATTAAAAAAAGTGGAGTGGCTAAAAAGGTAGATGCAGAGGAATCCGGTGCCAGGTTGTGAGTCACACCAATTAGCGGTGGTGCCGATATAGATTAGGGCAGGGCGAACAACGGTTCGCCCCAACAGACCTATAGCATCGTCTCGGCTAATTGGTATTACCCCCATGCTGATCGCCTGCGATAAGCCAAAAGCCTCTCCCCAGCGGGGAGAGGTTGGTGAGGGGAGAGCTTGCCTTATACCCATTAGCGATGATGCCGCTATAGATTAAGGAAGGGCGAACAACGGTTCGCCCCTACAGATTGGATAAGCGGCCGGGCGAACAACGGTTCGCCCCTACAGACCTATAGCATCGTCTCGACTAATTGGTATTACCCCCACGCTCATCGCATACGATAAGCCAAAAAGCCTCTCCCCAGCAGGGAAACCCCCTTGTGGGGTTCCCTGTGGGTAGGTTGGTGAGGGAAAAGCTTGACTGATACCAATTAGCGATGGTGCCGCTATAGATTAAGGCAGGACGAACAACGGTTCGCCCCTACAGACCTATAGCATCGTCTCGGCTAATTGGTGCCACACGCCATGACTGCGCGCCCCTCTTGGATTGCCACCCCCTATCTGCGCGGGCGTGTCACGTTCTTGCGAAGCAAGCGTTCAGTAGAGGCGAACGGTTGCTCGCCTTGGTTGCGTATGCAAGAACGTGACGCACAGTCCTATCTTCGTACAGCCTTGACAGGGTTAGCCAGCCAGCGTATACTTTCGGAACATTACGCAGGCGAAAGGGGCGCAGGCAGCATGGCGCTATACGACAGTATTGCCGCACAGTACGATGCTACTCGCGGATACCCCGCGGGAGTGCAGGAGCAGGTAGGCCGTAAAATGCGCGAAGTGGCGGTGGAGCGTGGATTTATTGATGCCCGTTGGCTGGAGATCGGCGCAGGCAGCGGACGGGTTGGTTTGCCGCTGGCGGCAGCAGGGACACGCTATGTGGCGGCGGACGAGTCGCGAGCGATGCTGGATCTGTTCGCCACCCGTTTGCGCGAAGTCCACGCACCCCATGCTTCCCTAATTCTGGCAGATGCCAAAGCGTTGCCCTTTGCCGATTCCGCCTTTGACGTTGGGCTAGCAGTTCACGTCTTCCACCTGGTTGGCGGCTGGCAGCAGGCAGTCGTGCAGTTTCATCGCGTGGTACGGCCCGGTGGGCTGCTGCTACTCGGTTTCGACATCGATCAACCAGGCACGCCGCACAGCGAAGCGCTGGCCGCCTGGAGCGAAATCCTTGATGCAGCGGGCGTGCCACATCTGCCATGGGGCCGTGAGTCGGTAGGGGCTGAGGTGGTACACTACCTGGCGCAGCGGGGAGCGGGGGTCGAGCAACTAAACCTGCTAGCCTGGGAGACGCAGCCTACTGTGGCCGCCATACTGCACGACCAACGCTACGGTGGCTTCTGCCGCACTCGCACCCTGCCCGACCCCGACTTCGATCGCCACATCGGGCAATGGCGCGACTGGCTAATCACCCGCTACGGCAGCCTGGACGCAACCTTGCGCCACCATCAAACGTTTGAACTCTACGTCCTGACCCTACCCTGAGCAGCGTTCCAGTTAGTATACTAGCCGAATAATAATGGTGTCACAGACCCACCCCCAGCCCCTCCCGGTGGGGGGATAATTAGAACTTATGCTACACTCTACATTCCCGAAGGGTAGCAATGAGCGGTTTGTTCGCAGAGGAAGCGCGGCTGGCCGAGGACATCGGCGCATATATTGAGGCAACTGCCCCAGCGCTGCTCGACGAGCATCAGGAGCGGGCCGCCTGGGGCGACGGTGCTTTCAATGCGCTGGCGCTGCGCCTGTTCGAGTACCAGTATCAGGCCAGCCCGGCCTACGCCGAATATTGCCAGCGTCGGTCGGTATCGCCACCGCGCATCGCGCACTGGCGCGACATCCCCGCTGTGGCAGTCAGCGAACTACAATACTTCTCCCCGGCCGCTGCGATGGGCAAGGGTTTGCGCGGCCAGCCGCTCAAGCAGCACCAGCTTTACCTTTACCTCACCGCGCTGTTGCCCAACTTGCGCGCCCACCTGCTGCCCGACATGGAGGATAACCAGCGCCTACGCACCATCACCGTAGCCCGCCGCCCTGAGCCGGATACCGAGGCAGTGCTGGTGTTCAGCGCTGCCGCGCTCCGCTTCGCCGACAGCGATAGCGCCAGCTACACCAATAACCATCTGGGCGTGGCTGCTGCGTTGAGCAAAGCCGAGGCGGTTGGCGAACGGGTCTGCCTGATGGGTCACGCTCACGCCATTGCCCAGTTTGCCGAACACTGCCTCAGTGCGGGCCTCAGCTTTCGGCTCAACCCACGAAGCCGCATCCTCTTCTCCGGTGGGCTGGAGCGGGAGCGTAGTCGTATGTACGCGCTATTCGAGCGGGTGTTCGGCATCAGTCGGCTATGGTGCGTGCGGATGTACAACCCCGCGCCTGGCGGCAGCCAGTTCTACGATAGCGCATTGCGCCAACGCGCCTGTGGCGGTGAGGTCTATTCCGACAGCGACTATCTGTGCGGCCCGCCCTGGGTACGCGCCTTTCTCTGTAGTCAAGCGGGCGGTAGCCACCGGTTGGCGATGAAGAGCGGCTATGTTACCGTCTGTGACCTGAGCAACTTCAGCAATCTGATGGTGGTGCAGAGCGCCGACCAGGGCCGCCTCGCCCAATCCACCTCCGGCGGGCGAGAGCGTTTCGCGCTTATGTGAGCGCTGATCTTGCGGGAATAGATTGAGCCAGGGCGAACCGTTGTTCGCCCCTACAAACCTATAGCAGCACCGCGGCTAATTGGTATAACCAATATTAGAACCTCTAAACCAGCCGTCCCGCTGTGTATACCTGTCCACAGCTAAGGCAGGGCCGCGCCTCTGCACCGACGGAGCCGATTATATCGCTCATCCCGTAAGTAACCACCTGTCCAACACTACTGATACCATATGCCCATCCGTTGGGCCTGCGCTCGGCGACGTTGCCACCGATGAAGCAGACTGCCTGCTCTTCAATGCAACGCTCAAACCAGGCCGCCCGCGCTGATGCGGGCAAGGCTAGCTGCATCGCTAGCCTTGCCGCCACGGCTGCCGCCCACCCGCTCTCCACCAGGGTTGCGGGTTCCGCGACCAATGTGCCACCGTGCGCATCGTATGCCGCCCGCTGCTCTGCAGTCAGGGCTGGGATAGGTCCGGTGTAGAGATGACCACGCACACAATCGTAGCACGGGCCGCGCTTGCCATCCACAAGCACCACCTCGAAGTAACGCGCTCGCGGATAGCAGCGGGCGACCAGGTGGGCCACCCCCATGCGACGCAGCAACCGAGCGGCGCGGTAATCTGCGTTCGTGCCGGTAGCAAGCACCACCACGTCTGGATGCTCACTCTCCACCAGCCGGGCGAACTCTGTCTCATCCCCCAACCTGGCATCCCTGCTGGAGAGTGATGGGGATGAGGATTCATCCAACCGGAAGCGCCGCCCCACTGCCATGCAGCAGCTTGCCACCGCGCCAATATTCTCCGCCAGCCGCGCCGTCTTGCTGGCCCCAATATCCTGACGGGTATAGAACTGCCGAACCGGGTTGGCTGCCGCTACGTCCTCATCGTCTAGCAGTAGCAGCCTGCTTGCCCCGGCCAACGCCACATCCCTTGCCAGATAGCTGCCCACGCTGCCGCAGCCCAGCACCAGGAATGAGGGCTGAGGGGGGTTTGAGTGCTGAGGGCAGAGTGCTGAGTGCTGAGGAGGTATCTGAAAGATGGTTGCGTGGCGTGTAGGGGCGAACCGTTGTTCGCCCTTTTCAGACACCCGCCAGGGCCAGGTTGCGTCGCCGAATCGCCAGCTCTCACTTCCGCTCGTCTCGCCAAGCAGGATGCGTCTTGCCAGCCTCGCCGCGTGGTGGCTAAGGTCAAGGTAATCGAGGACTGAGGGCTGAGGGCTGAGGGCTGAGGGCTGGAAAGCAGGGCTGGATGCGCCAATTGCTGATTCAAGCTGGTCGGGGGCATCCGCGCCGCGCAAGCTGATTAGCATCCCGCCCTCAGCAAGCGACAGCAGGGCCAGACCAGGCCGACTATAGGCAGCACAAGCAGCGGCCAATTGCTGGCAATCGGCCAGGCTGCCGCCACCTACCAGCAAGTCAGTTGAGCGCATCTCGGCATCCGTCCACCCGCAGCGGGTATCAACCACGCCGTAGCGGGCGCATAGCTCGGCGGCCAGCACATCGCCATCAGCGGGCAGCAGCCAGTGTTCGACCCGACAGGCGGCCAGTAGCCGCGCCGTCTCCGCGCCAACTGCCAGGTTCAGCAGCGCAACCCGCTTATCGCGCAAGCAATCACCGACTATCGGCTGCACTCGCGCAAAGTAGGCGGCCTGATCGTCACTCATCGGTAGTCCCAGTAGTCGTTGGCGGTGTTGTAGTTGTGGGCAGGGCCGATAAACGCCTGCTCCGAAGGAGTGCCGTCCGCAATACGCATCAGGGCAGCGAGGTGGTTGACAACCCGTTGCTGAATGACCACGCGGGCGGTTACCGCCCGCCAGTTGCCCGCGTAGAGGCATAGTTGATTATCGACGATAGTATGTATGTCCGCCCCTAGCCGCAGGCCGAGCATCGGCAGCAGGTGGCAATCGTACTGTACGGTGGGCGCGGTGTCGGGCCAGTCGTCGGCGTAACGCAGCAGCACGGGCGCAAGCAGCCACTGCTTGCCGCTGACAGTGATCAGCTCGTGGCTGGGGTGTAGCCGTGCGGAGATGGTGTGGGCAAGCCGCGCACTGAGCAGGGTGGGCAGATAACCAACCCAGGCCAGTTGTGCCTTGAGGGTGGATTCGAGTAGCCGCGTGCCGCCGCAGCCGACGCAGCGCGGCCCCCCTGCCTTCGCCCCACTAAAGGTGAGCGGGCTGCCACATTCGCAGGTGAGCAGCCCACTCTTGCTGTAAACGGCGGGCTGCCAGTGGGGGAAGTGGGCGGCCATCTCCGCTACCTCTTGCGCCAGCAGTGCGGGGTTGCGTGCCGCCCAGCTTTGCATCCTGCCCATTGCTTCCAGATTTAGATCATCGTTTGTTGTTAGCGTGTTCATGGTGATATCCTCCATCCCGTGGCTAAAGCGTAAGTATCGCCGCTAAGGTCGACGCGGATGCCGGGGGCGAGGTCGGGGCGACCCCCGCCAACGCCACCACGATCCGTCTGGGGGCGGGTTTGCAGCACTTCGCCGCCCCTGATAAGGTGCATCCTGCCGGTACGCAGGCAGAGGGCGTAGCGCGTCCCGACGTTCTGCCCAGCGCGGGGGATCAGGGCGCTGCCAGGATTGCAGCAACGGCAGGTCAAAATGGCCTGCTCATCCGCCACTGTCGAGTTGCGCTGCTCCTGCTGCTCTGCTTCGATGTTGCTGCTCGTTACCATTGTAGTAGCCATTGCTTGTTCCTTTCGGTTGACCAGATTTGGGTATGGAGGGCGAACAACGGTTCGCCCCTACAACCCGATTGGTATTTGACACGGCTCATTGCCGCTCTTTGAACCTGACGAATACGCCATTCTTGCCTAGATACGCCTGCGCCTCGCTCAGAGCCGCATCAATTGCGTCCAGATCGGTCACAACTTCCACTTGTGGTGTTACCAGCGTCTCCACCAGCGGTGGGGCAGTTGGCGCAATAATCATCTGAGCTGTCTCTGCGTCTACTGCAGGCCGCAACGGTGGTGACAGGTACAGGACTAGCGGCAGACTTGGCTGGCTGCGTTGCGGCCCACACTTTGCCACTACTGCCACGCTCAGGCTGGCAGCCTGGGCATCCAGCGGCAGGGTTGCCCGGCAGTGGGTCGCACCTCCTGCTACGCTGGCAATCTCCATATCCCTATATCCACCACTACTGGAGGCGACTACCATCACGGTGAAGCCATCAAGTGGCACCTGGGGTCGCTGCCAGCTCACCTCTATAACCACCTCCTTGCCAACGTGCCGCACCGTGCCGCGCAGACCCCATGGCGCGGGTATCGTGCGGCCGGTTCGCTCCATCTGTTCGTCTGCGCTGAAGTAGCCCATAGTGAATGTAGATTGTAGATTGTAGATTGTAGAATGAGAGTGCATGGAGGCTTTTGCTTTTCACTCATAACCTGATAAACTAAGTTTTGATGGCGGCGTAGACCCACCCCCAGCCCCTCCCGGTGGGAGGGGAGAACATCAGAACTTTGTTCACATGGTACTCATGCCTCATACCTCATCCCTCAGTCCTACGCTTAGTAGCTCAACCCGCTATACCTGATGGTGTCATCCACGGTCCGCAGCACTTGACCGCCGATCATCTCGACCACCTCGAGCGCAACATTGTGCTGCTCGCGCTGTACACTGAAGCTGAGAGCGTCACTGACGGCCACGCTACGGAAGCGGATGGTTGCCTCGCGGTTGTCAGGGTCACGATAGTCAGGGATGCCATGGTGCATCATCTCCCACACGCCGCAGAACAGCACCTTGATGATGCTCCACCCCCCGATGTTCAGGATTTTGATGTCCGCTGGGTCTACGCCATAGACTTCCTCGGCCTCCTGGCATATGGCGGTCAGCACCGGGATGAAACCACTACCGTACATATTGTCGTTTAGCCCAGGGGTACGCACGATGTGGGTGCGCCCATTGTGCAGGTTACGCCAGTCGGCGGTGCGCCCGCTGCCCAGGTAGCCCTCTACCCCATTGGCATCCACTTCGCCGGGAACGCAGTGGCGGCCAAACTGGGCGAAGTGCTGCCGCACCATCTCGCTGCCATCGTCTACATGGTGGTCATCAACGTAAATGATATGGACAAACTCGCTGCCGCCTATGGGTGCGCCACCCTCGCCACCGTGCGCCAATAGCAGGAAGTTCTCCAGATGGTTAGGCTGCCCCGCTGGCCCACCACCAAGCAGCCGAATCGAGTTGTTGTAGCCGCAGTGCAACTTGCAGGGCTTTAGGCGCGGGTCCGGCCCGCTCAGTTCGCTAATGAAGCTGCGCTGCACGCACTGGGCAATAACTACGGTAAAGGTTGGTTTGTCACTCATCGCTTTGTCTCCTTTCGTTACCACCGCTCGATCGCGGTGGTCAATACGTTGTCCGTGCCTTGTTCCTGGGCGTGGAGATGCAGGATACCGCTGGCATCTACACTGAAAGTAACGGCGACTTGGGATTCGGTGCGCGGTTGGAGGCCGGTTAGTGTCCAACTGCCAAGCCGCTCACACTCTTCCGGCGCGACCGCCGGAGGGTAATCGCTGCCTCTGACCTGCTTGCGACCGCGATATTGCAACACCTCCAGGGTCATCGCAGTCTGATTAGGATAGACCGTATGGTAGAGATTGGTATATGCGCCGCGCTCACCTACCGCTGGGGTGGGTACCACGGCATTGCGATTGATCACCGCGCTGAAGCGCTTGATCTCCTGAGATGTGCCGTGAAAGTAGAAACAAGAGATACCAATTGGGTAGGGCGCGACCTCGCGCACGTTCATGCCCACCTGTCCGCTGAGGATGCCCGCCTGGATGGCCGCACCCCGCGCCACTGCGCCGTCATGGCCCTGGCAAACCAGATCCGTTACCGCCTTGCCGAATGCGGCGGCAACCGTTGTCCGCACCACCGGTATCTGGCTTGCTCCCCCCACCAGCGCCACTGCGCCGATCTGGTTCAATCGCAAGCCGCTGCCACGCAACGCCTCGTCGCAGAGCCGTGCCAGGCGGAGCATAAAGGGACTCAGGGTTTGCTCCAGCTGATCGCGGCTAATCACCGCCCACAGGTCGCGACCAAAGCCTGCGCCGTGATCGAGCAGCAGGTCTACCTGCTGCTCATTGCTCAGGCGCTCGATCGCCTCGCTACAGGCGTTAATCAGCGCAACACTCTGCAAGCGGCTGCGACGGCCCGCCTGGGCTTCGCCGAGGATGTCCAGCCCCTGGGTGATAAAGCGGGCGTTCACCTCCTGAGCCAGGGCGAAGCCAAAGTCGGTGCCGCCCATGTGCGGGTCACCAGCCGTTGACAACACCTCTACACCACCGCGGCTGACTCTGGCGATGCTCACATCAGTGCTACCGCCACCAATGTCAACTATGGTAGCGTACCCACCACCGGCGGCCACTGCACTGATCGCGGGCGCTTCGCGCATCAGGGCAAGCAACGCGGCAGTGGGATGATTGATGATCTGGGCTACAGCCATACCAGCGTCGACCGCCGCATCACAGAGCGCCACCCGATAACCATCGCTGGCACTGGCAGGGCAGGTAAGTACCACCGGGCCAACAGCCCCACCTGCCTGCGCCTCGGCCAGTGCCACCATCCAATTCGCCAGCAGCCCATACAACTCGGCTGCCGTGCTGCTGGCGTAGAGCAGGTTGAAGCAAGCCTGACCATGTTGCGACTCGATGGCGAAGGGCGCGCTATTCAGCAGTTGCACGGGTGTCTCACTGAGGCAAAGATAGCGCACAATGTCGCGAGCAGTGCATTCATAGTCGGTCACAAGATAACGGGCCGCGTAGTGGCCCACTTGCGGCCCACCGATGGTATAGCGTACCAGTGCCGGATGCGCGGTTGCGCCCCAGCTATCGGCGACCAGATTTGGCTGACCGCTTTCATCCAGAAGCGCTGCCCTCATATTGATGCTGCCGATGTCCAACCCCAGCGGCTGCGCTGCTCGCCTTCCATCTCTGCCCATCGTTGCACCCCCCATCTGGTGTATCATTAACACTAACTAATTCGCCAAAAAAAGAAAGCCCTGCTGGTTCGCTAACTGTCTCGCCGCCTTAGTGTAATTCTGACACCATTATAACCGATGTCCATCGCCTTGTCAAGAGGTATTGCCGATGAAGAGTGCGAAAAGAGCAGAAGGGGTATAATCCTTCTGTGCCTAAACCTACTTGTCCATACAGCCGATATGCCCACCACACCCTACTACTGCAATCTTGCTGACAAACCTTGCCTTCTGCACAATCCTTGCCTGTCCCATGCCAGACTCGCTCACATGGCTCGGATTCGTGCGCTTGTGCTGCGCCGCTAGCTTCGCTTGGGCTGCGCCGATGACCACGCACACACCTTCGCGCTCACCTTTGTACCAGGTTTCGCACCCCCCATCGCATATTACCGCTTTTGCTGGCAGCAACAAAGATGCTTGGTTTTGTGCGTGACGATGCACAACGGTGGCGACCCAACGGCAGATGGGGGTGATGGTTGCCCCTATGATTTCGCTTGAGGTTGCCAATCAGGGCCGCCAAGCACCCATACTACAGATAACAAACCTGGCATTTGATGCAAAATCGGCCTGATTTGCTCTTGACAAACCTGCAGAAACCTTAACTTGGCGGTGATAGTCCTATGCAACATTCCACATTTGACTGGCGAGTTCCACCAACGCATCAACCACCTCTGGCGCGTCAACCAGCAGGTGGAAGTGACCGGCATCGAGGTTGAGCGTCGGCCAGCCCATCTGTCGCGCCTGCGCCGCCGAGTAGTCATACCCCTGGCTGAATTGCAGGTAGACACCGGGCGCATCCGGCCAGCCTGAGAACACTGGGATTGGCTCGGTGTAGAAGGCCAACCCCTGTGGGCGCAAACCGGCGAGGATGATGCGGCGTGTGCCAGGGTCAGCCACCACCATGCTCAAGTCATCGTCGCTCCACTGCGGAATGTGTTGGCCCGCTAGTAGCGCCTGCTCCACCATCTCGCCTACCCCTGGCACCTCAAGCTTCAGCAGATCCAAGCGACTCTTACCGTCGAGTGGTATACCTGCATCGGCGAAAATATAGCCTGCGACAGGCCGCGCCGCCAGTTGCCCGATTGCGGGCAGCAACATTCCCGCACCGCTATGCCCCACCAACACAAAAGCGCGGTCGTCCGGCAGTGAGGTCATCACCGCGGCGACCGCGCTTGCATCCTGCTGCCAGAATGGTAGCTGCTCATCCCTTGCCACCGGCAACTCCGGAACTACCACCTCATAACCGCGTCGCCTCAGCTCTGCCGCCACCCGTGACCAGGTGAGTGAGCTGACCAGTGGGCTGTGGACAAGGACGAAGGTTGGCGAAGATTTACTTGCCACTTTGCACCTCCATAATCATATTTGCCCAGGTAGTAGATTGGCAAAGAAGCTAATTACAAGGTCGGCAAACGGCTGATCATCTGCGACTGTAATTATTCAATACGTAACGTTCTATTCGACTGACGGCTTGGTGATTAATAGCTAGTAGCTGACGTAGAAGACGCACTGTGGCAGCACAGCGTGACCCTCAAGCGCTAGTGCGGGCGCGGCGCTGGCGTAGCCAGGCTAGTCCACCATGCTTGGGTGATAGCGCCAGCACCAACATGAAAACGATGGTGGAGAGCAGCACAATTGAGCCGCCCGCTGCCACCTTGACGTAAAAAAATGTGTAGAGGCCCACCACTCCTTCAAGCGCGCCGAGCATTCCGGCAATTACCATCATCCGCGATAGGCGGTCGGTGAGCAGGCGGGCGGTGGCGGCTGGCGTGACTAGCATCGCCAGCACCAGGATATTGCCCAGAGCCTGCAGGCTGACCACCACTGCGAGGGCAATCAGCACAATCAGAGCGAGGTCGAGCAGGCCCAAGTTGAAGCCCATCGCCGCCGCCATCGCTCGATCGAAGCTGGTAAGTAGGAACTCCTTATAGAGCAAAGCCACCCCTCCGATCACAATCGCGCCAACGATGATGGTGAGGATGATGTCGTTTGGACCGACCCCCAGCACATCGCCAGTTAGAATGGTGGTGAGAGAGGAAGTATAGTTGCGCTGGCTACTGAGCAGTACGATGCCTAGCGCGAATGCGCCCGCGAAAATGATGCCGATTGAGGTATCTTCGCTGATGCGGCGATTCTGCGACAGCAACGCGATGATCGCGCCGATTATGATGGCGGCCACTAGCCCGCCCAGGAAGACGCTCTGACCCAACAGATAGGCAATGACCACGCCAGGGAGGATGCCGTGCGAGAAGGCATCACCGAGGAAGGCGAGGCCGCGCAGCACCACATAGCAGCCGATCACCCCGCAGATTAGCCCCACCAGCGCCGCTTCGATCATGCCGTTACGCATGAATGGGTAACTTAGCGGGCTGGTTAGGCAGTAGCCTATGCCGCCCTGCTGCATACACTGGCTGAATTGGTCGAACACTGTAGCACCCTCCGCTATGGGCCGCCCGCTTGTTGATACTCTGTATCAGATAGTGGCCTAAAAAAGGCAGCCACCCTGTTGCTTGGTCCGAGCAGAATATACAACATCAGGTGGGTGGATGTCAATGTGTAGCGCAAGCTGCTTTGCCTCCCGTGCCGATCAGCTAAATGGGGTGAGCGGCCCGATCGAGACCCGAGAAGCAACCCTGTTTGTGATCGCATCCCTTACGATGTTCTACTTTACCCACGTTCTACTTTACCCACGACCTAAGTTTATCGCCCAACCTTACTACAACCTTAACGCCACCTTACTGAACTGAATACTTACCAAATTGGTCGGAATCGCCGGCGAAGGCACTAACATTTGTGCCGTCAGCAGAGTTATATTACATAGGCGAATACTCCCCACCAATAAAGCTGGGGCATCTACGGATTGGATACCAGGCAAGGGGTGGCAGGGACTATGCAATACAAGGAAAGGTAGATGGCGATGTGGTACTCTCTCTTGAGCAAGTAGATAGGATAACCTTTGAGCGGGCCGAGCAGCATATGGAAGAAGTCATGGGAAGGATTAGAGGAAAAAGGGGTCAGATGCTGCGCGCTTCTTATCTAGCAGGTATAAGCCTTGCTGAGCACGATGCAGCAACTGGCAAGCGGCGTAGTGCCACTCAGGTGATTGACTATGCTATGTGTGAGGCAGCGCAGAGCGATCTCGATGCGGTAACTGCCTTCGTTGCCGCTTATTATCGTCGCCTCCACTGGTTGAGCCGGAGCTTGAGCAGCCAGAAGTTATCTACTTTCATTTAAGCCAGTTTGGGTTATGGTAACGCTAATGATGCTTAGCGCGATCATAGGTCCGAGTATTAATCTCTTCCACTCGAAGGCGCAGGTCGCATACCCCACGCCCGACTGTTAGGGCATTGTAGCAATGGACCGACATTGTGGGCGGAATTGGCGCGATCATTGGGATTGTTAGCTTCGCTATCGGAATTCCCGCTGGCTGGCCCGACGGTGTAAAGTACACCTTGCTGGGCATTGGCATCGCAGCGATGGCTTTCTGGATATGGCAGCGGTTTCTCCAACCCACCCAAAGTGGGGCATCACCAGGGGATAGTGGCAACACTGGCGGAATGCAGACCTGGGATGTTAGCAATGGAAGTATCGGCAATATTTCGGGCGGGGTTAAGTTGGAGAGGGGAACGCTTGCTGGCAACTACACTGATGCTAGCATCACCGACAAAAGCACTACCTATAGCGGCTCAGGCGCAGGTAGCACCGTGCAGGGCAGTCAGTACAACGCGGGACAAGATCAGTTCATCAACAACTGCGACGTCAACACTGGCGGTGGCGACATCAATGATTACGGCGGGGTGCAGGGCGGTGTACACAACTACAGTGGAGTGCACGGCAATGTGAACAGCGGAGCTGGCAGCCAGACAAACATTAATGCTGGCAACATCAGTGGCAATGTAGGTAACATTGCGTTGGGTAGTGGCATCAGCCAGAGCTATGCGGCGGGCAGCCAGGCAAACCAAATTGCTGCAACCCTACTCAGCGCCCTGGAAGACTTGCGTGACCAGATAGACAGCAAGCTAGAGGGCAATGATAGCCAGCGCTTGAGTGTGCGAACACCACTTACTACTGCGATTAAGTCACTACGCGGCGGGCAGATTGACAGTAGTACAGTGAGCAGCGCACTACAACAGGCGGCAGACGCACTGACCAAACTTAACATGAGCAGAGAGCGCAATATACTAAAGAGCGCAGCGTGGGCCGCTGGCCTAAACATCGCGTAAGCTGCACCTAACATAGACTATCCAGCCGGGGCGCACCTATTATGCGCCTCTACTTTCTGCCCCTCTTATCCACCATTCCCGCCTTAGCCTCCGCGCCATAAGCCAGGCTGGTGACAATACCCGCCAGTAGCCCGCTGCCGAGCATCGCCCGCAAGTTGCCCCTCGTCACTCGGCCCGCAATTGCGACCATCAGGAAGCAGGGGAGTATCTGCGCTGGGGTCAGCGCCGCGATCACCTCGCCCTGGGGATGCTCTGCATCGCGCTGGGCATAGAGCAAGTCGCCGATTACCCCACCAACGATTGCGGCGACCATACCGGCCAGCAACTTCGGTATCCTAATCATCATCTCTCATCCTTCCAGTTAATCACTAAGTAGTTGCCGATAAGCATTGATGCGCTTCGACATTCTCCCTCACCCAACCCTACCTATAGGGAACCCCACAAGGAGTTTCCGCTGGGAGAGGGCTTTTTGCTGCCTGCCACTCCTATATCCTACCACAATTGCACCGACGTTGTATATAACGCACAGTTGCGTTATAATCAGAAGTTGCAAGTAGGTGAAGGAGCAGCAGGTGTATAGATGACGCTTCGCTTCTGCAACACTCATAGGGGCGAACCGTTGTTCGCCCTGCCGCAAACGGCGCATTGATGCCCAGGCTTAAAGAGATGCTGCGGTAGGGGCGGGCGGCACTCGCCCAACGAGGAGGAAGAAAATGAGCGATGCATTGACTCACGCGCTGTGGCTGATGCTGGTGATCAGCGCAGTAGCGATTGCCACCAAGTACATCCGCCTGCCTTACACTATCGCTCTGGTGCTTACCGGCCTGGCAATTGCGCTATTGCCCAACGAGCTGACTAGCGGCCTATCGGTGCCGCTGACTAGCGACCTGATCCTGTTCATCTTCCTGCCCGCATTGCTGTTCGAGGGCGCTTACAACCTCGATTTCAGACACTTGCGCGAGGACATTCGCACCGTCACCGTGCTGGCGGTGTTCGGCGTGCTGCTGACCATGGGCCTGGTGGGGCTAGCGGTGCATTATATGCTGGGGCTAGATTGGGCAATCGCCTTCCTATTCGGCGCGATTGTTGCCGCCACCGACCCGATTGCGGTGCTGGCAACCTTCCGTCAACTGGGGACCTCGCCACGCCTGACCACCATAGTCGAAGGCGAGAGCCTGTTCAATGACGGCACCAGCCTGGTTGCCTTCAGCATTATTCTGGGGATGCTCGGCAGCGGCAAGTTCAACCTGGCGCAGGGAGTTGCCCAGTTTACGTTGCTCACTATCGGCGGGCTGGTGGTGGGTGGGCTACTCGGCCTGCTCTGTTCGCTATTCCTCGCCCGCATTGATGACCACCTGGTCGAGACGGTTCTCACTCTAATGCTAGCTTACGGTACCTACCTGATTAGTGAGGAACTGCACGTAAGTGGCGTGATTGCGGTAGTCGCCGCTGGGCTGGTGGTTGGCAACTTCGGTGCGGCGCAGGGAATGTCGCCCTCGACCCGCGCCGCGGTCAACTACACCTGGGATCTGCTCGGCTTCATCGCCAACTCGCTCATCTTCATCCTGATCGGCCTGCAGGTGGACATGGGGGTGCTGCTACGGTACATCGTGCCGGTGACGGTGGCGGCAGTCGGCACCCTGCTGGCGCGTGGATTGGTGGTCAGCGGGTTGAACTGGCTGTTGCTCAAGCGCCTCGGCAAGCCGCTACCTGGTCGCTGGTTGGTGGTGATTACCTGGGGTGGCTTGCGCGGAGCGCTGGCGCTGGCGATGGTGTTGAGCATCCCTGGTACGCTAGTTGCGAGTGGGATGCGTCAGGAATTGCTAAACATGACCTTCGGGGTAATTCTCTTCTCGTTGCTGGGCCAGGGGCTTACTATACGGCCTATTCTGCGTCGCCTGGGGATGGCAACACCAATAGGCAAACAGCAGGTTGATTACGAGCGAGCCTATGGATTGTTGCAAAGCGCGACCGCAGCGCGGCAGCAGTTGCATAGGATGTTGGAGCAGGGCCAGGTTAGCCGCGAGGTGGCGGCACGTTTGGTCGAGGAATATGACGCACGGGAACGCGAGTTGCGACTGAAGGTTAACTTGCTGCAGACCATCAACGAAGACCTGTTGGCCCAGGAACAGCTAGCCGCCCGCCGCCAGTTGCTGCAGGTGGAGAAGAATACCCTACGTAACCTGTTGGCGCGGGGAGCGATCTCAGCCAAGGTGCAACGCGAACTAATCGGCGATTTGGATCGCGAGTTGCAGGTGATGAGCGAACCGGAAACCGAACTAGAGGGCGGGGAGTGGGCAAGGAGAGCAATCGCCGTGCCGCATGGAACGACCGAACTGGACGATGCGCTTCAGTCAAGTTTGGGCGATTGAGGCGATTAGGTATGAGCGAATAGGGATTCACACTGCGCTTAGTATTACAGCATCAGTTGGCATAAATGGGCCAGAATGGTGTAGGGGCGAATCGCATACGCCCTGTTGCCCAGCGTCCAGGCCAATCCTAACTACCGCACCTTGCCTGGCAACTGAGGCTTTAATATTAAAGCGGCGGCATCAAACCCAACTGCGCCAGCAGGCTGACCATGTCGGTATAGAACCAGTCGCGCACGATCCGGCCATTTTTAATCTCAAAGGTATGGCTACCTACCATTGCTACTGACCTGCCACTGGGTGGGATGGCGACGCGGGAAGGGGTACGAAACATCCCGGTATGCGTACCAGTAATCGTCCAGTTTGCTACCACATAGTCACCCTCGGCGACAGTCAGATTTATCTCGAAGTGAAGGTCGGGGAAGCCAGTGATCAGTGTCTCGTTGTAGCGATGGATGCGCTCGGCGTTCATCGTTCCAGCAATGGTGCCACCCTCGAAGCTGCTGGCACGCAACTGATCCATGCGGTTCAGGTCATGGTCATTAAGGGCGGCAAAGAATGTCTCTACAACCTTGACGTTATCCTCGATGATGCTTGTCATGCTTGCTCAACTCCAACCGCAGTGCGGGTGCTATATCGGAGGCATCAACCCCAACTGCGCCAACAAACTAGCCATATCAGTGAAGAACCAACTGTGGGCGATCTTGCCGTTCTTTAGCTCAAAGGTGTGGCTACCGACCATCTTCGCCGTTCGTTCGGTTGGCGCGATCGAAGCTCCAGCAGGGGTGTGGAATACTCCTTGATGCGTCCCCTCTGCCGACCAGTCCACCACGATGTAGTCGCCCTGGGCCACTGTCAGGTTTATCTCGAAGTGGAGGTCGGGAAAGCCAGTGAGCAGGTTCTCGATATAGCGGCGATTGCGCTCGATGTCCATCGTGCCGGTGGCGGCATCGCTCTGGAAGCTGACGGCACGCAGGCTGTCCAACGCATCTAGATCATGAGCGTCAAGCGCCTCGAAGAAGCTTTGTGCTATTTTGCGGTTATCATCGACCATAATTCCTCAGCTCCGTCAACATCTGCAGTCTGCTACATCCGCGGCATCAAGCCCAACTGCGCCAGCAAGCTAGCCATATCGGTGAAGAACCAGTTGCGGATGATTTTGCTATTGTTCAGCTCGAACGTCTGGCTGCCAACCAAACTTACCTTACGACCAGTTGGCTGTACTGCCACCCGCGAGGGAGTGCGTAGCACCCCATTGTTCGTGCCAGTTGCGGTCCAGTGCAACACCACGTAATCACCTTCGGCCACCGTCAATGTTATATCGAAGTGCAGGTCGGGGAAGGCGGTAATCAGGCTCTGGTCGAAGCGGTGTACCCGTTCGACGTTAAGCGATCCGGCGGTACTCTCACTAACAAACTCAACGACGCGCAAGCGGTCCATCGCATCCAGGTCATGAGCGTTATAAGCCTCATAGAAGGCGTGTACGACTCTGATGTTATCTTCAACCATTATCCTGCTACTCCCCAGCAATGTTGATTCGTCGCCACCACTAAGAATATAATAGCCGAGAATTGGCAAACTGTCAAGCTAACAAAATGCGGGCAGCTAGGAGCGGCAGGGCCATCCCGGCACGGCAACGCAGCAGTAGATCAGCGCGGGCATCGATGCGGGTGGGGCCAAGGTTGATCAAAGCGAGGCGCGCCCCGGCTTCAATCGCCCGTAGTGGTAGGCGGTAGCCGGAGTAAACCGCCAGCGACGAGCCGACTACCAGCATCAGATCGGCAGACTGGGCGATGCGGATTGCCGCATTGGTTACATCAATCGGCACATTCTCGCCGAAAAAGACCACATCGGGCTTGAGCAGGCCGCCGCACGCCGCGCAGTCGGGAACATTGGCGGTGCCAGCGGCAATCGCCTCCGCCGTATTGTGCAAGGCCATGCGCTGGTGAACCTCGATGCGGGTGCAGCGCATCGCGCAGACGGTGCAACTCACCCACAGGTAGCTGCCGTGCAACTCCAACACATTGGTAGAGCCAGCCTGCTGGTGCAGCCCATCTACATTCTGGGTAATCAGCGCGGAGATCTGACCTGCGTGCTGCATCGCAGCAACGGCATAGTGGGCGGCGTTGGGCTGGGCGTTGGCAAACAAGGGAACGGTGATATGGCTGCGGCTCCAGAACTCGGCCCGCACCGCTGGCTTTCGCATATAGTCAACGTAGTAAATGGGACGGTAGGTATCCCACAAGCCGCCTGGGCTGCGGAAGTCTGGAATGCCTGATTCTGTGCTGATGCCCGCACCGGTGAGCATCACCACAACGCGGGCGGCCTTCACCATTGCGGCTAGCCGCTCCACTGCGTCTATCAGGGTATAGTCATCAGAAGGGTCAAACATCACGTATCACCCTTCCATCAGGTAGCCAATCGGGGTGCCGACTACGCGAAAGCCGCTGCGCTGGTAGTGGCGCACCATCATCGGGAAGCAGGCGAGGACAGCAGCGTGCAAACCCATCGCCGTCGCGTCGGCCACGATCTTGTCCATCATCGCAGTGGCGATGCCGCGTCCGCGATAGGGTGGCAAGGTGGCAACGCTGTAGATACCGGCGATGCCATTGCTCGGCACCATGGTGGCAGCAGCCACGGCCACGCCGTTCAACTCGGCAATATAGGGGGTGTAAGGAACATCGTCTACCAGGTAATTGCGGATCAGCAGCGGCGTGTCGAACACCTCGCTGATGATAGCGCGGGCGACTGCCAGTTCGATGTATTCGCTAGTAGGGCGAACCAGCAGGCCGGGCGGCACTGGATTGGTGGGCAAGTTGGTAGGGTCGAGGTCGCGGCCCATTGTCAGACCGAGGCTGCGGCGGCGAAAGCCCTGCAGCGCCAGCGCGTTGTTCGCCCGTGGCTCACCACCAGGACCAACCGCCACTCCCAAAGGGGCGCTGCGCCCCTGAAAGTCGGCCACCAGTGCGGTCACCGCCGCGATATACTCCACCTCGGTCAGCGCATCGTTGATTAGCAGCGCCTGGTGCCGCCAGAACTGCGGCAAGTGGCTGTAGATACGCAGGAACACGCCGTCGTCGACAATGGCGAACGCACCGCGTGCATCATCACGGTGCTGGTCGGTGCGCCACATCGCCACCATGTTGCGCCAGTAGGCTTCAGCCAGTTCCGCGTCGCTGGCGGGATTTATCACCATTGCAGATTTCAGATCTCAGATTGCAGATTAAAGTTCTGATGTTCTCCCCTCCCACCGGGAGGGGCTAGGGGTGGGTCTACGCTGCGATCAAAACTTATATCAAATAGCTTTGGCGCTGGTGTAAATTGGGTAGGTATGCGGATAACCGTGAAAGGTCGGTTAGGAACTAGAATAAGTTAGCAGGTTCATGTAGAATCTCCTTGTTACCAAGAACACTGTCTTGAGGAGGACTACATGAACCAGCCACCCCTATTCTGCCCTAATTCTG
>JANXYP010000258.1 GCA_025355955.1 Chloroflexota bacterium | reverse complement strand
ATCAGCATAGCGCCACGCCAGCAGGCCGCCACCAACCAGCAGGGCAAGGACAGGCAGAACCAGCCAAACATCGCTCACCACCGCCCTGAGCGGCTGCTGGGCGGTATCCTGCGCGGTCGCGCTGGCGATTGCTACCGCCGTTGCGGTCGCCTGAAGCTGCAACCCCTGCATGGCAATTGCCTCGCGCTCGATGTCGGCGGGTGTTTGCATTGGCGAGTGCGATATGCCGAAGGTCAGCAGCACTACTACCAGCAGCAGGCCGCCCAGCGCCGCAACGATAATTCCCTTTATGTTCATGCGCCCTCCACTTCCTGCGGTCATAAAGATAGCCCGCCTACTCGTTGCCGGGTAAGCGGGCATAGCAGCGGCAATCTGTTATAATTGCAGCCGCCAGGCACCGCCGCTAAGACCGGCGATGTTGGGTGTATCACCGTCGGTGTCCTGCTAGTAACAGGCCCGGCGGTGTTTATTCTATTGTGCTACGACGATTCGCCGCTTACTCATCATCCCCCGATAGGGGAATTACGTCGCCCTTACGTTGGCTGAGTTCTCTACTTATATCCGTAGGTGTCGCCAAGTCCTTTTGACCACCAGGATGAAGCCAAAAGATGAGAACCAAGCCAGTTTGTACATAATACATACTGTATAGATGGTATCGTGACTTCCCAACCCGCCACCTTCTACAGTAAACCGAGGTCCCAGCTACAGGCGCTCCCGCCATCGGGGATTGTGTGATTAGGCGTATCAACTGCGTCGTTTGGTCTGTCCAGTGTTGGGTTGTCGCTTGTCCATCATGGGTGCGGAGATACTCGCCCACGTCCACAATCTCTTTGGCGCAGGCTTTTGCTAGGTGCGCTTGTTTGACAGGAAAATCACTCATTCGCGTTTGGTTTGGGGAGGTTAAGTTGCTGATAGATCCAGTCAATGCCCTCCTCAACCTCAAACACATCCTTCCCACGCTCTTCAGCAAGGGCCATTATTTCCTGTCCAGTTGCCAGCAGATCGGTCATGCGCTGATATTCGGAGGCATCTACCACAACGACAGCAGCCTCACCATTAGCGGTGACGAACAGCGGACGCTTGTTCTTCCGAACCTTCGTAATTTGGTTGTTGAGGTTTCGACGTAGCTTTGTGACGCTCGTGATGTCCTCCATGATATTTAGCATTGTTCCCCCTCCTTTAGAACACCTTTCTTAGCCTTTCGGCTTCTAGCACGCGCCTTTATTCAAGCGCCATGCACGCACCTTATTAGAGTGCTTATACAGTCCCTATAATACACTATGTTACGTATCTTGTCAATACTTTTGCCTAATCCCTTTGGCTAATCGTCTAGCTCCGTCCGTAGCCTATCAAGCTCGGCCTGGGTTTCGTCCACGATGCGGAGCAACTCGGCTTTATCCTCGTCGGCCAGGTCTGTCACCCTGGTCTGCTGCCAGCGGCGCACGGCGGTGCGATAAGGTCGCCATAGGTGAAAGCGCCGCGCCCTATCATCGCCCTGTTCGCCGCTCTCCTGAATCCCGAAACTTTCGGGATTTTCGGCTGCCTCCTTTGCCGCCTTCTCCTTCGCCCTGATGGTGGGCATTATCTCAGCCATGTTGATGCGTTTATCAAGATATGCCTGTAGCACATCGGGATGCTCGGCGACAGCAAGCCGGAGCAGCACATAATCGTCGCTCTTGCCAATCACGCGGGCGATTGCAGCGCCCTTCTTGTATCGCTTGTGAAGCTGCCCCAGCGCCTCCACCTCGTCCTCGAAGCTCAAATCAGCGCGTTGCAAGTTTTCAATGAGCGCGACCTGCTCGGCTTCTTCGTTGGTGTAATCGCGCACCACCACCGGCACACTCGCTAGCCCTACTTCAAGCGCCGCTGCCAGCCGTCGCCCACCGGCGACAAGCTGATAACTGCCATTAGGTAGGGGGCGCACTATCAGCGGTTCGTGGATGCCGCCGCTCTCCTTCACGCTCTTTACCAGCTCGGCCAGCGCGTCAGGGTCAGCCGTGCGGCGTGGTTGGCGAGGGTTCGGTGCGATAATGCGGGGGTCGAGTTGCGTTACCGGCCCCGCCTGCTCCTCATCTTGCTTGACTAGTGTAGGCCCGCCCCTGCGTAGCATATCGCCAAGTACGTCGGGCTTGTTACTTTTCGCCATTGTCCGCCCACCTCTCTAGCCTGTCTGCCAGGTCATCCCACGCCGCCCGCTCCTCTGGCGCATAGATGGTGATGGGAAGGTGCGAGGCGGAGCCATCCGAATACTTGATCGTTGCCTTCACCGGCGCGGATACCTTATCACCGTAAAGCTGCCTCAGCCCCTCCAATACATTCTTATGGTGAGCGATGCGCCCATCAAAGCGGGTTGGCTGGATGGCGATTACCTGGTCGAGCATCTGGTAGCGTTTGCGGATCTTGCCGATGGTGCGGCTCATGGTGGTGAAAAGAAGCTGCATTCCATTAAAGGCGGCGATCTCGGTCTGGCAAGGTACGATGATGCCATCGGCTGCCCAAATTGCGTTGACGGCCAGCACGGTCAAACTGGGCAGACTGTCAATGAGGATGTAGTCATAATGGGGCTTGATGGGTTCGAGCGCGGTCGTAAGCGCCAGCCCCCAGGATGGGGAGCCTGCCATTAGCTCCAATTCGGCGGCGGCGAGTTGGTCGCCTGCTGGGATGATGGGGCCGTTGGTATAGCCGTTAATGTCAGTCTCATAGGCACGCCACTCGCCATCACTCATTAGCAGGTCATAAGTGGTGTACTGCGGTTCGGTCACACCCCAAAAGTCAGTGAGGGTGTGCTGTGGGTCGAGATCAATCGCCAGCACCGTCTTGCCTCGTTCGCGCAGTACTGCGGCAAGATTCATCACGGCGGTGGACTTTCCTACCCCGCCCTTTTGGTTGGCGAAGACGATTACCTTAGCTTTAGCCATTACTCCCCTGTCCTCTCTCTGTTCTGCCAGCCCATCCCCTGGGCAAACTCGGCGTAGCTGGTCAGCACCTTGCAGCGCAGTTGTGGCTGCCCCACCGCCAGCAGATGCACGCAGACAGCGCAGGCATTGGCGTGCAGCGCGCTGATACAAAGCTCACATCCGTGCCAGTGACCGCCGTTGTCGCGGAACTTGCCCGCCGCGCAGTCAGCGCAGGTCTCCGGTTTACCGAACCAGGGCCATCGTACCTGGTGCCAGAGGAGCGCTCGGCTGATCAGCTCTGCGTCCTCCGCATTGTGACCCTCAAAATGGGGGTGGCGAATGATAAGGCTGCCGAAGTTGTGAGTTTCTAGCGCCGCCTGCATCCCTTCACAAAGTCCGAAGGCTGCCACCGGCGCGGCCTGTTGCTGCGGATGTTTGCCGTTGAGCATCGTCATCACCCTCTCTGCTTATCGCCACGCACCTCTACCTGCGGTCCGGCCTGGGCCACTCCCTGATCGTGGCCGGACCGCATTGGAACCTCGCTGCTTCACAGGTTAGAAGTGAGTTCGCCCCAGCGACTGGACACCGCCTGGAGTAGCCGCTTGCCCTCGTCGCAGCGGATCTCGTCTACTTCCCAGGCGAGCGGGTCAATCAGGCCGCGTATCTGTGCCTCAATCAGGTCGGTGATGGTGGTCGGGTTGAGCGCATCCAGTTCCCAGCTCGATGCCCCATAGCGCTGCCGGTACGAGGCATAGCGAGTATCGGTCAGCTTGGCCGGGTTGGGCGGCGGGTTGTACTGCCTGACCTGCGCCATATTGAGGGCGATGCGGCGCACCTCGACCTTGCTACCGACGAACATATTCAAGCGGTCGGTTATATCCCTGCTCATGTCGATGCCGCTGGGGTCGTGGTCGCCCAGATGAATTATAACCGCCGACTGCTTCGCCGCCATCACCTTCCTGATGCGCTGCGCCGCCGCCCAGATCTCGCTATCCGAGGTGTAGCCGCGACAGGAGAAGAACGGCACGTGCCAGGGCTGGCACGCCACTTCCAACACCGAAACCAGCGCATCCTTTTCCACCCAGACCTCCGGACGATAATCCTGGGCCGCCCAGAAGTCTATCGAATACTGCGCGGCGCTGGCCTCAATAATAGCGTCGGGGCCACTCCACGAAGCAGGGGTGCGGACATACCTGGTGCGGTCCACGATGCTATTCCAGTCGATCAACCCGGCCCGCCGCGCATCGGAGATGATAGCGCCGAGGCGGTCGTAGCTCTTGTCGTTGTTCGCCAGCAAGCCCCTGGCTACGTGCTGATAATACAACTGGCGCAGGGTCAGGTCGTAGCCCTGCGCGGCGTACTCGGCGATGATCACATTCGAGTTTTCGATGATCAGCAGCGATGCTGCGCCGAACTTCTTGGCGACGTAGGCAATCTTAGGCATGACTGCCCCCTTCCGCTTCTGGCTGACCCACCGCCTTCGCAAATAGGGTATTGCTCACCCTATCGGTAGCGCGCACACGGTATAGCGGGTTGGTTACGGCTCCGCTCATTGAGAATGTTTCCATTGGGTTGAACTATCCTTTCTATTTTACCATACCAGGTCTCTGTAACTATGCGTTGCCCGGCTTGCAACTGTGACTACCCGTTGGTGGTGGAGTTAACCATCCTTGCGGCAGGTTCGTCATCCCACGCACCTCTCTTATGGCGTGTCCCAACTGCTGTCCGGCGGCAATCTGGCGTTCTCCGCCGCCGCCATCCCCTCAGCCCTGGCTATATCTCCCGCTGCCGCCTCCTTGCCTGCCCACACGCTAGAATAGCGGCAGCGAGGGCAATGGGTGACCAACACCTTCGGCCCAATCAGGGTGAAGCTGGGTGCGGTAGCCACCTGTTCGGGGGTGGCCGCCTGTAGCCGATGCCACCCGGTGTGGATCAGCTCCAGCTTACAGTGGCGGCAATATCTGGTAGTCCTGGTTCGCTCCTGGCTCACTTGGTTATCCTCTCTTCTGCGTCCGCTTGCCTGCCCGTGTGAGCAGGATGTCAGTTGCTCCGCTTGTCAATAGTCGCTGTCTGGTTGCCAGCTCATGGGTGGGTATGCTTGCTTACTTGCTTTGCCAGCAATAAGGTTAGGCAGCCCCCGCTCGGCTGGTTTGCTAGCTTAAGCCTGCCCGCTTGTGAGGTTAGGTGCCAGCACACCGATGGGTATGCTGGCCTTTCTGCTTGTCTAGGGGGCGAGATATCCGCCGCTCCCCTCTGTCGGTAGTCGCCGCCTGGTTGCAGCTGCTTGGCTGGCTATGCGCGTGCCTGTCTGCCGCAAGGGTAATTGCTATCTCCCGGCCTCGGTATGCTTGCCTGCCGAGGGGGCTACCAATCGCTCTCCTCTTCGTCGCTACCACCAGCGGCAACCTCGCGGTAGTCGGAGGCGGTGTTCTCGGCGATGATGCTAATTCTGCGGTCGCGAAGTCTTGAGGTGAGGGTGTCGAGCTGGTCGGTCTGGTAAGGGTCGGTCTCGGCGAGGCGCAGCGCATTGCCTTCGAGTTCAGCAGGCGAGTAGTTGGAGGTGAAGCCGGTGG
>JANXYP010000397.1 GCA_025355955.1 Chloroflexota bacterium | reverse complement strand
GGTCTTGTAGAACGCTTCCTGATAAGCTGAGGCTGGGGTGATGGGTCGGAAATACTGGTAGAAGTTGGTGACAGCATTGCGCCCCCCGATGTCCCCGGTGCTGGCGTTGTAGTAGGGATAGCCCACATCGTTGCCGTCGGTGTATAGGTCTGCGGCATGGAACAGGCTCCAGGTCGAGCCAGTCGGCGCATTGACCACGAAGGTGTAAGCGGCGTAGCTGTTGCCGTTGACGTAAGCCACCGTTTGGGTCAAGCTCACGCTGGGGATGGTGACCACCGTGGTGACTTTCCAGGGGTCAGCGCTGGTGCCGCTGCCAGTGAGGATGTTGCTGACGGTGTTCCAGGCATTGACGGCATTACCAGCGGGAACAGTGGGCATGGGGCCATAGACGAGACCATTGTACCAGAGGTAAGCACCCTCGGCATTGCCACCATAGTATTGTTGCACGCCATTGTAGTAAATCGCAGTTGAGGTGTTGTCATTGACCACCAGCTTCAGCGGACTGCCGTTGATGGTCTGGGCGGTGAGGATTTGGTTCTGCACGACCGCCGGATCTGGCCTTGGCTTGTTGGGGTCAATGCGCGGCTGTGAGTTAGCCGCACCCACCATACTACCAGCAACAGGCAACATGGTAACGATAACCACCAACATCATTGCCACCCAACTGATTCTTCGCTTCTTCACAGTTATCACTGATTGCTCCTCTCATGTATCGCGTCTAGCGCCAAATATTGCCCATGCCGGGCTGGAGCGATAGCGCAAGCGAGGGTATATACACAAGCAAGCTACACCCTAATCTCCCTGCCCGTCGCAATGAACCCGGCAACAAAGCACTGAAGGTGTTCACGCCCGCCAGTTGCGCGTGGGGTAAAGAGAGATGAGGCTGAGTATCTACCCTCTTCCTTACCTACCAACAGTGATAAAACTATTATATTAGCAAGAAGGCCGGGGATATTGCGCTTATTTGCGCTTTTGAGGACAGTTTGTTACTGGGCAAGCAGTATTGCTGGCTATGCTGAAAAGATAGGTGATTGAGCGCTGGAGTAGTGCTTGACTATCGAAGCGATCAACGCCTCGTCGGCACAACTGCTCCAGTTGGTAGCACGGCCTTCAGCCCAGGTGGTTGCCCACACTCTACCACCTAGTCGTGCGTGGGTTTCGGCGATTATGTGCTCACGCCTACGGCATTGAGCTGGTTGCAGCGCATATGCAAGCACCTCGCGCAGGCGGTCTGCGGTACCAAGAGTCTTGACCGCCCGCGTCAATTCTCCTCTAACCAGGTATAGATCGGCGAATGCCTCGAGCAGCAGCACGCTGCTCTGACGATCACCTATCTCTAGGCTGAGGCGTAGCCCTTCATTGAGCGCTGATTGTGCTGCCGCGAGGTCGCCCTGGATGGTAGCAATCGTGCCCAGGCTCTTGAGCGAACTGATGACATTACGACGGTCACCTAGGGCGCGCATCAGGGTTAGCCCTTCGGAGTACAGGTTGCGGGCAGCGGGATAGTTGCCTTCTAGCATCTCAACCTCGCCCAGATTATGTAGCGCGGCCGCGACTGCCCACTCGTTGCCGACTTCGCGAAGAATGACCAATGCCTCTTCATAGAGGGGACGGGCAAGCTGGTATTCGCCTGCGTTACTGGTAACAGCACCCAGATTCGCTAGCGCAGCGGCGACTTTATACCTGTCACCCAGCTCACGGTTTAGGGCTAGACATTCGGCGTAGAAAGCTCTTGCCTGGGCATAGTCACCTATATCGGCGGCGACATTGCCCATGTTGTGTAGCGTTTGAGCGATTCCATGCTCGTCGGCTAGCTGCCTGTAAATGCTCAGGCTCTGTTCAAGGTCGCATCGTGCGGCGCTATAATCACCTTGACTCCAGGCTAGCACTCCTGCACCGTTCAGTGCCCTAGCTTGCTGCGAATAATTCCCTGCACCAGTGGCGAGCGCAGCGGTCAGATATTTGCGTCCCTCGCTCAAGTAGCCTAGCATATACCAGAACAGCCACAATAGTCCGGCTAGCTCAAGCGCATCATCTGGCTCGGCGATAAGCGACCAGGAGATAGCGGTGCGGAGATTTTCATGTTCGCGCTCAAGGGTGGCGAGTACATCTCTTTGCTCGGATCCGTTCAGCTTGTCAGCGGCGTTACGGGCGAGTTGCAGATAATATTGGCTATACCGCTGCATTGCTGCAGGTTCCTCATCACGCTCAATCAAACGCTGCATCCCGTACTGGCGGATCGTCTCTAGCAGGCGATAGCGAGTGGTAGTGGGTTGCGCCTCGTGTAGCACCAGCGATTTGTCTACCAACATCCCAAGTTGGTTAATTATTACCCACTGCTCTTCCTGTTCGCTAAGGCCCAGAGCGGTAGCGGCTTCGAGGGTGAATCCGCTATGAAAGACAGATAGATGGCGCAGCAGGCTTTGTTCGCCGCCAGTTAGCAGGTCATAGCTCCAATCCACAAGCGCCCTTAGGGTTTGTTGGCGTGGACGATTGGCCCTGGAGCCGGTGGTCAGTAGACGAAAGCGGTCATCAAGCTGTCGCTCAATCTCACGCACATCCATCATCCGCACCCTTACCGCCGCCAGCTCGATAGCAAGCGGGATACCATCAAGCTGGATACAAATATTATAGATAGCCTGTACTTCGGCGGGGTGGGGGCTAAACTCAGGCAATGCGGCGCTGGCTCGCTCGACGAACAACCTGGTCGCCTCGAAGCGAAGTAGACTTGCAAGCTGCGTCGGTTCATTTGGATCAGGTAGCGAGAGGGAAGGTACGCGGAAGGCAACTTCACCATCTACTCTGAATACCTCGCGGGATGTAGCGATCACGCACAGTTCAGGGCAGAGGGTCAGTAGTCGGCTTACCAGTTCGGCCAGCGGCGTAGTAAGGTGTTCGCAGTTGTCAAGCACAAGAAGGATATGGCGTAGAAATAGGTGGTCGGCGATTGCCCCAATCTGATTAGTTCCATCCTGGGTAACTATGCCCAACGCCGAGGCAATCGTCTGGGGAACCAGCGCCGGATCGTGGATGTCAGATAGCTCGATCAGGTACACGCCGTCCGGGTAGCTGGCTAGTAGCTGAGTTGCAACCTTGATCGCCAGCCTGGTTTTGCCGCAACCGCCCGCCCCGGTCAGGGTAAGGAGTCGGGTGCTGGTCAGCAAATTGGTCACTGCGGCGATGTCCCGTTCACGACCAATGAAGCTGGTGAGAGGGGCAGGCAGGTTATGAGTAAGAGCAGAAGGGTGGGAAACCGCCAATGTAACGGGCGGCATAGCAGAAGGAATGAGGGTATCGAGTGGTGGTGATTGCCATTCGGCAGCGGTAAAAGGTGGACAGTCAAGCAGGGCAAACAGTTCGTATGCTTCCGCCTGGGTTGTAATAGCACCCCATTCACCTAGTATCCGCACAATTGCGTGGATGTCGCGCTCAGTGAGCTTAGCATCGCGCTTTCCATTGAGCCGGCGGCTAAGTTCGCTAAGGCTAAGGCTGACCGCTTCTGCCAAGTCACGCTGGGTGGGATGGCGTTGATCATAAGGCGTGGCGCGGCGGCAAAGATCGTGCACCCGTTGACGGAAAGTATCCAGGTCGTACATGGAACACCTCCAGATGCATACTTCTACCAAGTTCAATCAAATCATCCATTTGCCAACTTTTCGCTCAGATATTACAACACTGGCGGTTAGCGAGTCAATTCGGCTGATCGATAACCATCCCGCTGCCTGCTTCTGAAATAGAAAGGCGTTGTTCGGATACCTAGAAGACCCAGGTGCGACGGGTGAGCGAAGCACGGGGCGAGTGGCTGGGAGGGGTGATGAGCTATCCTTGCAACTGGCGGCGAGGTGGAGCGCATGGGGAAGCGAAGGGGTGCGCGGAGGGCGCGAAGGCGGGCGCAAAGGTGAGTGAAGGTGAGCGCGAAGTCAGCAGCGAAGTCAGCGTCGCAAACTAGGTCTAGCTCATGGTGCCGAAGGTGGCTGAGAGGATAGCGCGGAGGCAGGGGCAAGCGGCGGGCGCGGGGGCAGGTGGGGCAAAGGGTGGGGCAGGGCTGGCCGAGGGTAGATACACCAGCGTTCTTGCCCTTTAGCCACGGCTCCGGGTGCGCTCCACCAGCATTGTTGTTGTTGTCGTGAACTATCGTGGTGAGTAGGTTTAGTTGATGCGCTCATAGTTGAACAGCGGCGTTACCTCCCTTGACTTCCCCTGCTTTGTTAGCTCGGCAGGAACCCTTGATCCGGCATTGTATTTTAGACCAAGCTGTGTTATAATAGCCAAGTAGAATAATAGACCATCTGTTCTAACTAACCCAGAAGCGAGGCTAAAGGAGTAGGCAATGGTTAGCCCAATCTTGACAGTTACATTGGATGGAGCAGACATTGAGGCTGGTCGCGTACCAGTTAATGAGCTGATCAATGTTCTCCGCTATATCCAGCTTTCTATAAAGCGCATTGGTCAAGTTATATCCGAAGGCGAATCTAGCAGCAGCTCAGGTAGGGCCAAGGCTAATATTGAAGATGAGTACGAACTTGATGTTGTCACGTTTGAGTCAGGCAGCTTCGTCGCAGGTCTAATTCCCCACTCTTATGGCCGACCACAGCAGCATCTTATGATGTCCGCTGGTGAAGAGGCGATTAGTTTGCTGGTAGAAGGTGTTCGTACAATAGATCAGGAGCCAGAGCGTTTTGTCAAGACGTTTGATGCTGGCGTGCTTGCAGCTTTGAGTAGTGCAGCGAAGGTACTTGATCGTGGGGTTAGTGCTATTAAGTTGTCCTATAACAGTTCCTCCCATGCTACCCAAGGCGGTGAGCAGGCAGAATCTTTGGCTAGCTTTATAGATTTTAAAGTGCGCGATAAGATAGAGCACAGGCTGAGTATAGAGGTGCTACCCACCCACAGGATTACAGGTGTTCTTCGAGAGGCAAACTTTGACCGTAAAACCTGCCAGATATTTGAGTCGGGGAAGAAGAAGCCGACTAATTGCACGTTTCCTGAAGAGCTGAGAGAGGATGTGCTACGTGCTATGGAGAAGAACGTAACCGTCTTTGGTGAGGCGCAAACTCTAGGCGGTAGTGGACACAATATAAACATCAGGCAAATGAACATTAAGGAGATTCAGATTGTAGAACAATCGCAGCCTGTAGCTAGCAATTCCCCCGCTGCTCCATACAGCCTGATCACGGTTGAGGACATTTTGAACTCCGGGCTTGAGGGTTCCTTGCAAGAGTATGCCAGTGAAATAGGTGACACTGCAGAGTTTGTAAGACGAAATCGCAGATAAAATGCCCAGCGGAGTGCTAGAGTGGCTACAGCTTTTATTGTTCCTATTGCTCTCGATACAAATGTGTGGATGGATCTGATGGTAGGCGAGGCCAAAGCCAAAGCTTGGTTTAGGTCCATGAGCCATAGGCATTTCATCATGCTGGGTATAGTAGCAATGGAACTGGTCCGCAATTGTGATGAGGTCAGAGGTTCGGTGTCCATGCCTGGTCTTGCTACAGTGCAGAACTTTATTAGTAACCATTTTCCATCCCAGCTTACGAATAAGGATTGTTTGGATGCCTATAATCTAATGATGACCGAAGCATCCAGAGCTTTTAATCCCAGGGTGGTTACAAGTAAGAGGTTTGGAGTGGTAGACACACTTATAGCTGTGAGTGCAGCGAATCTAGGAGCAGATCTCTATACTCGTGACAAGCATATGCTCGCCATACCCAGTTTTAAGGCATTGGAACCTTACCGGATTTTACGAAATGTGCATTTCCAAACACGGAGGAGGCCCGCCAATCACTAGCGGGCCTATTTGTTTGCCCTCATCTGTGTAAACATCGTGGTCGCCATTGCGTACGTTTAGATCCAGAGCGACGACCACCGTCGCTAGAATGGGTAAGGGCAACGGGTGAGCAGAGGAGTTTGGGGTGCCAACTGAATGTGAGGAGCTACCCTTGCGACTGACGGCCACAGAGTGCGTCAGGTGGTTGCCAGGTGAGCAGTAGGGCGCATCGCGAAGGCGGGCGAGAGGCCACAGCTCCGGGTGCGCTTCACCAGCAGTGTTGTTGTTGTTGTGAGTTATCGTGGCGAGTACGTATAACTCTTGCGGTCGTAGGTAAACAGCTCCTTGCCTTCGCGCATCAGTACGCTGCCGATGAGAGCTTTGTCCAACCCTGCCATACCTTGCCTGGTAAGCTCGGCAGCAATCTCCTTGGCGGTGCGAGGTAGGCCATCGGCGAAGAGTTTGCGGCAGGCAGCCAGCACTGCATCACGGTTAGGGGCGGGTGCGCTATCAGTTTGGCTGGTCGGAGCGGGGGCGGCTGGCGCATCAGGGTTGGAGAGCGCGTAGGTGTAAGTGATGCGGTCGTAGCTGAAGCGGCCTTTGCCCAGGGTAGTGAGGACGCTATTAACCAGCTTCTTGTCCACCCCGACCAGCCCACCATTCACCAGAGTAGCGGCTACGAGGTGGCGTCATGGCGCTACCGCTGAATACCGACTTATAGCCAAAGCCACAGCTATTGCCTCATAAAGTCTTCACTGAGCCTGGTGATAGGTTTCTTTAAGTGAGCGTATAGTACTTTTGGTTTAGCAGCTGCTGGTAAGCCTTTGCTACTTGTGCTGCCTAACGAAGGTCGGGTAAAATGGATTGAACTTATTATGTGGAAATACGGTAGGTGTGTGCATAAGCGTGAAAGCACCTCCCACCTCGCCAACATCGCTTGTAGCTGTCGCGATGGCTTACCGC
>JANXYP010000394.1 GCA_025355955.1 Chloroflexota bacterium | reverse complement strand
CAACTTCTTTGGCGCGGGCTTCTTCGGCACCCTGTATACCTACTATGCGCTCAATGAACTGCACCTCAGCCCATTCGTGATTGGCCTGCTTATCGGCGCGGGCGGGGTAGGCGGGCTGATCGGCGCGCTGTTTGCCGAGCGGGTGGCGCGGCGTTTCGGCCTGGGTCGCGCCATCGTGGGCGCAAGTTTGATCGCCATCCCCATCGGCTTGCTTACCCCTTTTGCCGGTGGGCCGTTGCCGCTAGTGATTGCGATGATGGCAATCCCCCAGTTCTTCGGTGATATGCTCAGGGCGGTACACATGATCAACGAGGTCAGCCTGCGCCAGAGCCTCATCCCCAATCGGCTGTTGGGACGAGCGGGCGCGGGCAGCAACTTTCTGGTGGGCGGGGTTGCGCCCTTCGGCGCGATCGCTGCGGGCATCCTCGGCCAATTGCTCACCGCCCGCTACGCCCTGCTCATTGCTGTTATCGGCGGATCGCTGTCTACACTGTGGCTGGTGTATTCGCCGTTGCCGGGGCTGAGGGAGGTGCCTGGGGTGGAAGAGATTGCTAGTTAGGCACATACAGGTCTAGTACAATAGAGTAATAGCCGCTTTCCATCGAGGTTCTATCAGAATGTTTGCTATGCGAGTAGATCAAGGTGTTACTCTTAGCCAACACCAAGCGCCTTTAGCTTCTGTTCTATTTCTTGTCTTTTTGAGCTACCCAATGTAGTGGTTTCGAACCTGGTTGGCCTCCCGTCTAGATTAAGGACTGTTTTGTAGTCAGCGATAGCCAAATCTTTTTGGCCCGCTGTTTCATATGCATCGCCACGAACTTTGTAATAGTCGAGAGCGCCAGAAAGGCTAATTGCCTGGCTTAGGTTGGTAATGGCCTGGCTGTAATCTGCTTTAGCAATGTATATCGATCCCAAGTACCCATAGTCATCCGCCCACGACTGGAGCCCTGGGGCTCCCGAGGGGTTTTCCTTAGATCTGAGCGCGATAGACTGGTCGAAGTCGTTGATGGCATGTTCATAATCTTGGTTGTGGTAATAGGAAATGCCACGGAACTCAAAGTAGTCCGCTGTGCTTTGGTCAAGCTCGATTGCTGTTGTAAGTGGGCTTATTGCGCCCTTATAGTCATGATGAGCGAAGCTGCCGAGCGCTTGTTCGAAATATTGTGCAGCTTGCTCTTTATCGCTGCCTCCGTTAAGAGTACAAGCAACGCATACATTGATGAGAGCGAGCAGACACATTACGCCGTATACCATCGCTCTGGATCGTCTACCAGATGCGATAAACGTAAGTATTGACGATTTCATGAGAAACCCCTCCTATGTTCATCTAATGCCACTTCACGTAAGGAGAAGGGTGTGTTTTTGTAGCGGCGAACTCCGGTTCACCGCTGTCTGATATTGCACCATCACCTCAATAAATTGGCATAATAAATCCTCCATATATTGGGCCAGGCGTATGACTCGAACTGCTTCATTCGCCACCATCCGGGTTCTTGCTGGTCTGTCTCAGATGCTCATGACCCTTGCGTGGCCGTTGACTGTTATTGCGCCGCACTATGGTGTACCCCATTTCACACCACCTCCATCGTAAAAATCGGTATGAATGGCTGCTCCGAGCAGCATCAACATCATAGATTTTGAAAGCGCAGGGTTGGAACTAAGGGACCAGCTATTTTGGTAGCCGTTTGAGCTAGTGACAGTAACAGCAAGGCTGCCATTATCACTATATGTCAGGGTGACTGTACAGCTAGCACTATAGCAGTTGCCGTTGTTACGTTCGGCTGCCTGATCTACGTCGCTGAGAATTTTACCCTGAATTTCATATAGCTGATAGTAAATTTGTAGTATGCTATCCTTCCATCCATTGCCAGCCAAGCTACCTATGAAACCGAACAGGATTGCACCCACAACAGCTCCCATAATCCCAAATGCAGCCCTATCAGCTGCTTCCAACCCTTGTGCAGCTGCACCCCATAGCCCAGCGCCCGCCCCAACGCCCGCCCCAGCGCCCGCCCCAATTGCCGAAGCAAAAGCCGCAGCAGTATCACCAAGTGCTGCTAGATTTTTATAGAGGTAATTCATCCCAGATGTTACATTATCCATGAAAACCGCATACACATCGAAGCTCATTGTGATGCTAAAATCATGTCCCGTCGAGTCACTATACCTCATCGGGTTATTCAGCACGTAGCTGTAGCGGTTCATCGCCTGGGGGTTGAGCGGCCCGAATGGGGTCTTAGCCTGTTGGCGGTTGCGGCTGGATAGTTGGAAGTAGAAGCCCTTCTGGGTGGTGAACTGGTTCTCCTGATTAACAGCAAGAGCCATGCCAGTCTCGGCGTAGTCAGTGGTCAGTCCCTTCATCGAGGTATTCTTGTCCATGCTGATAGTGCCGAGCGCGCCGCCCGCGCCCATCGCCATGCCGGGAACGATGACATCAGCACTCAGCACTCAGCACTCGGCGGCCGCCAGCGACGCAGGCGCTCGGCTAGCAGCCGCTCGACGAGGGCGGCATACTTGGCGGGGTCGGCGCGACGGCGGCGGGCTTGGCGACGATCCCAGTTGCGCCCCTTCTCCCAGTTGCAGGCGGGATGAGCCAGACCCAGGTTGAGCAGGTCGTTGCCGCCACCAGCGGTGCGCGGCACGATATGCTCCACCGTCGCGCCCTCGCCAGTATGGGCATCGAAGCGCAGCGGGCCGCTGCAGATCAGGCACTTGCCCACCCACTCGCCTCCCTCCTGTTGGAAGGTGCGGTCGGTAGCGGCAATTTCGTTCATCAGGTCGGGGGTGGACACAGTAGGGGGATTAAACCTTCACCAGCAGCTTAATCTTCTCGATCTCCGCCCGTGCCGCTTCTTCACCGGCGGCGATGAAGTCCTTGTAACGCTCCACCTCGAAGCTGCTCCACATCCCCAGCTTGGGGGTGATCAGCACATTGTATGGCGCAGTCTTCAGCCGGGCGACCAGCGCCTCACTCACCTCGCGCACACTGAGCAGCACGTTGAACATACTGGGCGCACCCTTGTTCTTACGCACGCGGCGGTAGGCGCGCTCCTCCAGCGGCGGCACTGTGTTGCTGGCGATGATGATGTCCGCCTCCGCCTCCG
The DNA here is from genome assembly GCA_025355955.1 of Chloroflexota bacterium. Classification (GTDB taxonomy): domain Bacteria; phylum Chloroflexota; class Chloroflexia; order QHBQ01; family QHBQ01; genus QHBQ01. The sequence goes on along the minus strand of JANXYP010000394.1, from coordinate 4,402 downwards.
CCAGCGGGCTGCACGGCACCGGGTTGACCACGCCACCATCGGTCAGGTACTCGCCGTTCATCTTGTAGGCGGAGAACAGGCCGGGGATGGCGGTACTGGCCCGCACCGCCTCGGCGATTGACCCCTTGCTGATCACCACCTCGCGGCCCTCGTGTACCTCCGCCGCCACCACATAGAAGGGGGTATCCAGATCCTCGAAGCGGGCATCGTGGGTCAGTTCGCGCACCCAGCGCAAGGTGGTGTTGCCGCGCAGGAAGCCCCGCGCCAGGAACGGCAGGTTGATATCCCAGTAGGAGTCGCGCCAGCCGCTACTCAGCTTGCCCCGCCGCGCCATCTCCCCCGCCCACCAGCCCAACTCGTCGGCATTGTAGCCCACCCGTTTGCTGCCGTCACGGGCCGCGCCAGAAACGAGCAGTGCGCCCACCAGCGCGCCCATGCTGGTGCCGGACACCATATCAATTGGCACGCCGTACTCTTGCAGCACCTTGATCACCCCGACGTGGGCCAGGCCATGCCCCGCGCCGCTGCTCAGGGCCAACCCCACACTGCGGCGAGTGATGCGCCGCGCCAGCCGCCCCAGGTTGTGCTGGTTGCTGCCGTGAACCGGCCACAGCTTGTGCGGGTCGAGGTCGGGTAGCCACTCGGCGGTCATCCCGCCGAACATAATCACCACATCGGCAATATCGAGGGCAAGCTGGGTCGCATCCTTGCCCCCACCCGGCAACCGCACCAGCGCATACTCGAACTCATACTCAAGCAGCCGCGACACCACCTCGCTGAACTGCCCATCGCAGACATCCAGCGCAATGGGGAAGACCCCCACATCGCCATCTACCATCTGCACCAGGCTACGCACCTCGCTCATGTCGGTGGCGGTTGGCGACTGCACGCTGCAATCGGCCAGCACATCGAGGATGATAACGGGGCAGCCCACCTGCTGCACGATGGTGTGCGCCAGTTCCCGCCCGTCGCTGCCACAAATGCCGATGATCTGGTACTTTTTGCGTGCGAACACCTGGGTATCGGTCTGGCGCAGGCGCTGGGCCAGCACCCTGCTCATCGTCACCGCAATCGCGGGGTGGTCGCGCAGCAGCACATCGAAATCCTGCTTGTCCAGCTTGAGCAACTCCGCGTCAATACTGACGATCACTGCCGCGCTACGCGGTTCGCTGGTCAGCAGGCTCATCTCGCCGAAGTGCGAACCGGGGCCGAGGTAGGCGAGGACGATGCGCTCGGTTGCCACGTCGGAGACCACCTTCACCTGGCCGGTTTCGATGATGTACATCGCATCGCTCGGCTCACCCTCGGTACAGACCACCTCGCCCTTGCGCTTGCGCTCGAACTTTAGCCGCTCGCTGATCACTTCGAGATCGGGCAGGGCCAGCCCAGCGAACAGCTCGACCCGCGCCAGTTCCTCGGCACGCAGATGCAGCGCGGCGTGCGCATCGACCGCGCTGATTGCGCTGATGCTTGGCACACCTGGGGTGGGCGTGTCGCCATACACATCGACCGCATACGCGCCATCGAACGGCGCGAGGGCGGCGGCCAAAGGCATTGCCGCACCCTTGCTATCCGGCCCATCGGCGCTGCCATTCGCCGCGCTGGTTAGCGCGTCTGCGTCGCTCTTGTTGCTCTGGGTAATCGGCTCGATCATTTTGCTCTCTTTCCCGTCATCACAAAGCTCTGCTACATTATACGCTAGCCTACCATTTTGTCAAACCCCTGGATTAGCGCACACCTACCTCTTCACTCCTCGCTCACCATAATTCCTCACTTCTTACCCACCGTTCCTTACCATTTGCCCGTCAACCTTACCGCAACCTTACCGTTTTCCCTACTACTTTGTGTCTCTAACATTACAGGATGATTACAATGGACATAACTGCACCCTTTTTGGGGGTCTTTGCGTGTTGTAAAGGCACTACATCTCTGGTACAATATAGCCTATAGGTCATACCCATTGAAACAACTCAAACACGCTATGCTGCAGCAGCAACCGCTGCTGCTAGAACGGCCTTGCGTTGTCTGACTCTCTTCATTTGTGTTCGCTCTATTTGTTCCGGCTCTCGGCGTTGGCAGGCGCTGCAGGACCTTACGTAACCGTTGTATAAGGAGAAGCTCATGTTTATCAGTCCTAATCGTACTAGTCTAATCACTCGCATATCGCTACTCATCCTGATCGTCGTCCAGGTGCTAGCATTGTTGGCCTGGTCGTCCCCCGCGCCTGCCACACCATCTGGTAGCTCAGTAACCACCCAGGCTGGCGGAGCCAAAGGTGGCGGCACTGGCGACAGTGGTGGCAGCAAGGGTGGTGGCGGCGGAGTTATCAGCGGCGGCGGCCATAAAGGCGGCAGCGGCGCTAACGACAGCGGCGGCCACTCAGGCGACAACCGCAAGGGCGGCAGCAACGACGCGCCCGCTGGCGGCCAGGGCGTGGGCCAGAAGCCCAAAGCGCCGAGCGACCTTGGCATTCAATTGTTCCGCAACCCTAACCCCCCGAATTGCGCTATCAACGACGGCGCGCATACCGAGCAGTATCATTACGTGGTTACCTTCATTAGCCACCCGCTGACTGTCACCGACTACATCTTCGATCCCAGTGGTACCATCGTATTCACCCAGGCCCACGCCATCAACGGTGCGCCGTCGCCCTATATCAGCACGCTCTTCCAGTGGCTGATACCTAACGGCGCGCCTATAGGTGTCTATCATGTTGCGGTTGACTACTATTCGGTCGAGAGCGCTCCTCTACCCGAGGCATCAGCCCGCGTCAACTTCAACGTCTGCAACGTGGTCGCCCAGAGCGTCGGGGTGGTTATCTACCGCGACGACGATCTGGATGATATCAATGGCAACGATCCGCCAACCAGCGGTGAACCACCGCTGCCCGGCTGGATCGGACGCTTCACCGACCCCAACGGCAACAACTTCGGTGGCGCGGTTGATGGTAGCGGCTCCCTGGTCTACACCAATGTCGTCGCCGGACCGTATACTATCACCGAGATTTTCCACGCGGGCTGGTTCAACGTCACCACTCTGCCGGTTTATGTTAACGTGCCAGTGAACGGCACCGGCATCCGCTACATCGGCAACGCGCTGATACCAACCCCCACGCCGACGAACACGCCGACGAACACGCCGACGAACACGCCGACGAACACGCCGACGAACACACCGACGAACACGCCGACGATAACCCCCACGCCAACGAACACGCCAACGAACACGCCGACGAACACGCCGACGAACACGCCAACCGACACGCCGACGAACACGCCCACGATAACCCCCACGCCAACCAACACGCCAACCGGCACTCGAACGCCAACCGACACACCGACGATCACCAACACGCCGACGAACACGCCGACGAACACGCCGACGAACACGCCGACGAACACGCCGACGAACACGCCGACGAACACGCCGACGAACACGCCAACGATAACCAGCACACCAACCAACACGCCAACCGGCACTCGATCGCCAACCGACACGCCAACTATAACCAACACGCCGACCAACACGCCGGTACCGCCAAGCAGCACGCCGGTACCGCCAAGCAGCACGCCGGTGCCACCGAGCAACACGCCAGTGCCACCGAGCAGCACGCCAACCAACACGCCGACCAACACGCCACCGCCTGTGCCCACCAATACGCCGACCAACACGCCACGGCCTGCGCCTACCAACACGCCAAACCGTCAGCATCCGACCCCCACCAATCCGCCAGCGCCACCGACCAACACGCCGGTGTCACCAACCAACACGCCAGTGCCTCCAACCAACACGCCAGTGCCTCCAACCAACACGCCGGTGTCACCAACCAACACGCCAGTGCCTCCGACTAATACGCTAGTGCCGCCGACTAATACGCCTCCGCAACCCCCGGCACCGCCAACCAACACTCCGCTGGTGGTCGGGCAGGTTACTCCTACTCCGTTTGGCGAGACTGGTGGCCTGGGCGCACCCCGACTACCAAAGACCGGCGCTGGGCCGCAAGGCACGGCCAACGGCAACGACCTACTCATATACATTATGCTCGCTCTCGGTCTGGTTGCCATTGGCTCGGCCCTGCGCCAGCTCAACACCAGCCGAAGCAGGCAGTAAACGACCGGTATCATGCAGCAGTGGGCCGCCACCCTTGGTGGCGACCCATTGTCCCACTATTCTATTACAAGGCACCCCAATAAAGGAGAAAGCCTGTGTTCATCAATCCTAATCGTACCGGCCTTATCACTCGCGTCTCGCTGCTCATCCTGGTCATCGCCCAGATCCTCGGCGCGATTGCCTGGTCGTCTACTCCAGCGACGAAGCCAGTTAGCGCCCCTGCTGCCCAGGCCAACCCCGCCCCGCTGGCGGCATCCGCCTCGGTGGATAGCGCTGGGGTCGGCGGCAAAGG
>JANXYP010000120.1 GCA_025355955.1 Chloroflexota bacterium | reverse complement strand
CAGCAAGTTAGGGTAATCTCCGCGACGCTGGCCGATGTCGGAGTGACTCACTCCCGCCACCGCTACCTTGATCAGCACTTCGCCGGGGCCGGGAATTGGTGTGCTGGTTTCCTCCAGCACCATCACCTCAGGTCCACCCCGCTGATATATACGTACTGCTCTCATCGCTGTAGTCCTTTCTTAGCGTTGCTTCCACACAATTGATGGTGCGCTATCCATGTATATATAGACTGGTCGCTATACAACAGATATAATATGGCTACCTTTTCCGCCTGAATGCATTCTAGCTCTTTGGCATGATCCGCAAGAATACGCCCAGGTCGTCGGCAATCTGTTGCAGCACTGCGCTTTATGGGCAGTGCGGCGCGGTTGCGTTATCCCTTCAAGGGAGTGGGCGGTATTTGCCCGCGCAGCAGCATCACCGGCACATTGGTCGTGCTGATCACCTGCTCGGCGACGCTGCCATCGATGATGCGGTGCAGCCCGGCGCGGGCGTGCGTCGCCATCACTACCAGGTCGCAGTGGTGATTATCGAGCGTGGTAACGATGTCCTGAGCAGGCATACCCGCGCAGGCGATGGAGGTGTAGGCGATATCGGCGGGGATGTAGCGGGCGCTGACCTCCTCCAGATAGCGATAGTCTTCGAGGTCGGTGTTGCCCAGCACGTAATCGTAGTCCTCCGCCTCCTCACGGCCCACCTCATGCACGATGTAGACCTCGGTTTCGTCCTGCACGGCCAGCACCTTGAGCAACACCAGTTTGGCGTGTTCAGCCTTGGCAAGCTCTACCGCTGGTGGTAGCGCTTGCTCGGCCAGCGGCGTGCCGTCGAGCGGCACCAGGATAGTGTGGAAGGGATAATCGCCCTTTGAGTAGTCGGCGTACTGATGGTCATTGATCAGCATCACTGGTAGATGTGCGTCTCGCACAACCGCCATTGCCACACTGCCAAGCATGGTGCGGGCCAGACCGGTGCGCCCGTGCGTACTCATCACCACCAGATCGTAACCGTCGCTTGCCATAGCGCAGATCGCTTCCGCCGCTTTGCCGCGCCGCACTTTGGTCCCCACCCCACTCACAGAGCTGGAGTTTACCCCTTCGGCAACCCTGGTCAGATACTCGCTGGCTTTAGCAACCGCGCCCGCGACGATTTTCTCTCCACCGTCGCCTGCGATATCAATCTCGTGTGGGTTGGTCATCAGCGGGTCGAAGTTGTTGACTACCTGAACCAGGGTGATGCGTCCATCGCCGCTCTTAGCCACGCTCTGGGCCAGGCCGACCGCTGGCTCAGCCCTCGCCGAGCCGTCTAGCGGAACCAGTATATTCCTGAACATTGCTTTGCTCCTTCCTAATATCGGGATATCGGGCGAGGCAGAAGCCACCGCCCCGCGCAAACAGACTGCTTTTACCTATTAACATTCTATCGTGTAACCGTGTCAAAGGCGGTGAATGTAGGTGGAGATCTGGTGAACAAGGCTGGCTATTTACAAATCCACCCTTTTTGCATCCCCAAGTTGATCAGGGTGGCGTATGCTATAATCACTATAATCACGTCGCTACCCACCGATTGTCTCTCGGTCAGCGCTCAACGGTGGCGCGTGGTTCGGCAGACCTTCTCCATCATAGAAACGGGGTGTTCATGCAACCGATTATTCTCCCACTCCCGACCCAGCCAAGCGATGCACAAACGCTGGGCCTCAGCAGCGCAGAGGCGGCCCAAAAGCTGGCCCAGCTTGGCGCGAATGAGCCAGCAACAAAGCGGGAGCAGGGAGTATTCGGCCAACTGCTGGCCCTGTTCGCCAACCCGCTGGTCATCGTGCTGCTGATCGCCAGCTTTATCTCTGGTCTGGTGGGCGACCCAATCAATGCCACTATCATCGTGCTGATTGTGCTACTCAGCGTCGCGCTTAATTTCGTGCAGAACTATCGCTCACAGCAGGCTGCCGCACGTCTGCGCGATCAAGTAGCCCCCACTGCCACCGTGCTACGAGATGGGACATGGGGAGAGATTGCCCGCCGCGACGTTGTGCCGGGTGATGTCATTCGCCTCAGCGCGGGCGACCTTATCCCTGCTGATGCCCGCCTGATTGAAGTGCATAGCCTGCACGTACAGGAGGCAGCACTTACCGGCGAGTCCGCGCCAGCCGAGAAGCAGGCCAGTGCATCCCCAGCAGCGAAAGCTGGCGGCGACCTCAGCGACCCCAGTATGGTCTTCCTCGGCACATCGGTGGTAAGCGGCAGCGCGACTGCTGTTGTGGAAGCAACTGGCGCGGCAACCACCTTTGGCGACATTGCCGTCCGCCTCTCCGCCCGCCCGCCACAGAACGAGTTCGAGCGTGGCACCCGCGCCTTCGGCCTATTCATTACGACGACGGTACTCATCCTCGGCCTGTTCGTCTTCCTGCTAGGCATCGCTCTGGGCCGCAACGTGCTGCAGTCGCTGCTATTCGCCGTCGCCCTGGCGGTCGGTCTCACCCCTGAGTTTCTGCCGATGATCACTACGGTCACTTTGTCGCAAGGAGCGGTGCGGATGGCGCGGCAGAAAGTCATCGTCAAGAACCTTGCTTCGATGCAGAACTTTGGCAGTATTGACGTGCTATGCAGCGATAAGACTGGCACGCTGACCAGCGATAAGATGGAACTGGACGGCTGCCTCGATCCGCTAGGCAACCAGTCGGCGCGGGCTCAATTGCTCGGCTATCTTGCCAGCTACTACGACACCGGCGTACGCAGCCCGCTAGATGCGGCGGTGATCGAGCAGCCGCTGCCTGAGGCCAGCGCATATCACAGCGTTGACGAGGTACCCTTCGATTTCGAGCGGCGGCGGCTGTCGGTAATTGTGGCGGGCACGGATGGTGAGCGACTGCTCATCTCAAAAGGTGCGCCGGAAGGCATCATCGCGCAATGCGTCAACTACGAGGTGGATGGCAAGGTCTGCTTGCTGGATGCGACAGTGCAGGCGAGCTGCCACAGCTTGTTCGAGCGTCTCAGCGGGCAGGGCTATCGTATCCTGGCGCTGGCCTACCGCACCGTGCTAGAGCAGCCCAGTTATAGCGAGGCCGACGAGCAGGGCCTGACCCTGGCTGGCTACCTCACTTTCCTCAACCCGCCGCTACCCGATGCGGCGGAAGCGCTGGCCGCGCTCAGGCGTGACGGGATTAAACTTAAGGTGCTAACGGGAGACAATGAGATGGTTGCCCGCAACATCTGCGGCCAGGTGGGAATTGATACCAGCCACATTATGCTGGGCGAACAGTTGGCGCATTTGAGCGACGAGCAGCTTGATGGGGTGGTAGGGGAGACCGACATCTTGGCCAGAGTATCGCCCGCGCAGAAGAACCGCATCATCCTCTCATTGAAGCGGCAGGGTCACGTAGTCGGCTACATCGGCGATGGCATCAACGACGCGCCCTCGCTGCACGCCGCCGATGTGGGCATTTCGGTGGCGGGGGCGGTGGATGTGGCACGCGAGGCCGCTGACATCATCCTGCTTGAGCCGAGCCTGGGCGTGTTGCACCGAGGCATCATCGAGGGGCGCAAATCGTTCGGCAACGTGATGAAGTACCTGCTGATGGGGACTAGCTCCAACTTCGGTAATATGTTCAGCATGGCGGCGGCGTTCGCCTTCCTGCCCTTCCTGCCGATGCTGCCCACCCAGATCCTGCTCAACAACTTTCTCTATGACCTCGCCCAGCTAAGTATCGCCACCGACGCGGTGGACGATACCTTCATCCGCAAGCCGCATCGCTGGGATATTGGCCTCATCCGCCGCTTCATGATATTCATCGGCCCGCTCAGTTCGATTTACGATTTCCTTACCTTCTTCGCTCTGCTCTCCATCTTCCACGCCTCGGAGCAGGAGTTCCACACCGGCTGGTTCGTCGAGTCGCTGGCGACGCAGGTGCTGGTTATCTTCATTATCCGCACTGCTGGCAACCCGCTGCGTAGCCGCCCCAGCCTGCCGCTGGCGATTACCAGCCTGACGGCGGTGGCGGTTGGCATCGTGCTGCCCTTCAGCCCGCTGGCGAACTTGCTCGGCTTCGTGCCGCTGCCCGGCTGGTTCTTCGTCTTCCTCGCCCTTGTGGTTGGTACCTACCTGCTGCTGGTCGAGTTCGTCAAGCGACGCCTGATGGCGCAGTTGGTGGACTGACCGCACTAGCCGGATGGCTGTCCATTCCCGAGCGAAGCGCGCCCAGGATGACCACCACATCGAGCGCCTCCTGTAGCACTGCGCCAATTGTAGGCGGGATGAAGCCGAAGGCAGCGACAATCATGAAGACAATGCTCGCGCCAATGCCGAAGAAGATACCCTGCTTTGCCACACTGACCATCTTCCTGCCGATGCTGATCACATCGGCAACCCGCTCGACGTTATCCACCATCAGCACGATGTCGGCAGCATCGGCGCTGATGCCCGCGCCGTGGCCGCCCAGCGCCACCCCCACCGTGGCAGTTGCCAGGGCGGGCGCATCGTTGATACCGTCACCAACCATCATCACGCGGGTGTCGCCCCGTTTTAGCTCCTCAATGACCGCGACCTTTCCCTCCGGCAGAAGGTTGGCGCGAACTTCACTTACCCCCACCAGGGCGGCAATGCGTTCGGCGGCTACCAGATTATCGCCAGTCAGCATCACGGTGCGGCGCACTCCTAGACTCTGCAGGCGCTGGCGCAGGGTACGGGCTTCGGGGCGCACCTGATCGCTAAACACCGCTGCGCCGGCGGCCCGCCCATCCTCGGAGATAAGCGCAACCATACTGCCCGCGCTGTGCAACCTGGCCAGTTCATCCTGGATGGGAGCGCTGATCGCCACGCCAATCGAGCGCAGATAGCTATCCGAGCCGATGTCGTAGCGATGGCCCTCGATAATGCCGCTGACCCCCTTGCCAGCCACCTCCTGGAAATCGCTGACGTGCTGTGGCTGCAGGCCCAACTTACGCGCGCCCTCGACCAGCGGGTGGGCGAGAACGTGAGAGGAAAACAGTTCGACCGAGGCGGCCACCCCCAGCAGGCGGTTTTCGTCGCCGGGAGTAATGCTGATCACTTGCTCGAAGGTTGGTCTTCCGATGGTGAGCGTGCCGGTCTTGTCGAAGATGACTAGCTCCACGCTCGCCGCCTGTTCGATGCTCGCCCCACTCTTGACGATGATGTTGAGGCGGGCAGCACGGTTGATCGCTGATAGTACGGCCAGCGGCGTGGCGATAATCAGCGGGCAGGGGGTGGCAACCACCAGCACCGCTAGAACGCGCATCCAGTCGTGGCTGAAGATGTATACGGCGGCGGTCAGCGCCAGGGTGACGAAGGTGAAGCCAGGGGCGTACTGGTCGGCAAGACGACTAATCGGCGCTTTCTCCGTCTGGGCCTGCTCTACCATCTTGACGATTAGCTCGTACTTGCTCTCTTTCGCTGGCTTCATCGCCCGCATCACCAGCGCACCGCTGAGATTTATCGTGCCGCTGAGTAGCTCGTCACCCGGCAGCTTGTCAAGCGGTACCGGCTCTCCGGTCAGCGCCGACTCGTCCACCGCCCCCTGCCCCTCCAACACTACCCCATCAACTGGCACAATGTCGCCAGGGCGTACCAGTAGCACATCGCGGATGTTGACCTCCTGCACTGGCACGTCAAGGTAGTCGCTGCCCACCGCAAGGTGGGCAATGGTTGGCGCACGCTTGAGCAGGTTTTCGAGCGAACGACTGGCCCGCTGCAGGCCATAATCTTCCAGCGCCTCGCCGCCCGCTTGCATCAGCACGACAATCGCGCCTGCCTCGAACTGCCCCAGCAATATAGAGCCGACAATCGCCAGGGCGGCGACCACATCGGCGTAGATATGGCCTTTGAGCAACTCGCCAAGAGTAGCCAGCACAAGCGGAGCGCCGCCCACAATTGTGACCAGCGCGAAAATCCAGTGGGTCAGCCCCTGACCGTAGAGATTAACACCAAATGGTAGGGCCAGCAGGCCAATCAGGATGCCAATAGCGGCGAAAGCGACCAGCGGATAACGTCGCCCCAGACTGAAGGTGCGAACAATACGTAGCCGCTGCAGTATTGTGGCGGAACTCTCTAGCGATGCAGGGTTTTCACCAGGCTCAATCTTCGCTTCGACCTTCTCGATCGTGCTCATCATTACCCTCCATAGAGCCAGCTATAAAATCTGGCAGACTCTGGGTCAAAAGGCAACCCTCGACCTGCTAGAGCCCGACTGTTTGATCTTGCCGCTATAGGCTCAATTATCGCTGCCCACGTCCCGACCGTGCATAAGCAGCACTGGCACTGGCGACGCCTTCAACACATCCTCGGCTACGCTACCTAGTTGCATTCGGCTGAGGCCAGAGCGCCCATGCGTACTCATCACGATTAGCCCGCAATTTTGCTTCCGCGCGGCAGAGACGATTGCCTGGCCTGGATCACCGCTGGCCTCGATAATGTCGTATTTGACCGTACTTGGCAGTCGTGAGAGCGCGGTTCGATTGAGGCCGTGGGGAATGAGAGTCTGGTAAGGGGCTTCAGGATTGGGCGTAGTAGTTATCGCGCTCACCGCGATCCCTTCAGGCATCACGTATAGGAGCAGCATTTCAGCACCCACTGCTTGGGCCAGGGTAGCCGCAACCGGCAGCGCCTGGGCAGCCAGGGCCGACCCGTCCAACGGTACCAGAATACGGTGGAAGTTGATGACTTGATCGATAGTCTGCGGTGTCTGCTGGTGATCGGTAACCAGCAGGACAGGTAGGTGCGAACCGCGCACCACCGAATCAGCCACGCTGCCCAGTATGGTGCGGTTCATACCTGTGCGCCCATGCGTACTCATCACGATCAGGTCGCAGTCGTCGTGGGCAGCTGCGGCTATGGCGGTCGCCACATCGGCGATTGGCGTGCTGATGGTCACGTCCTTCACCCCGCTATCGTGCAACTGTTGTCTGATGCCGCGCAGGTAATTGGCAGCAGCAGCGGTTGCCCGATGTTCATAAACTGCCCGGTTGCCCCTCATATATACCGGCATAGGGGCGTAGACCGGGGCGATGACTGCTTGCAGCAAGCGAATACTTGCAGCGCTGTCCCGCGCCAGCGTTGCGGCGATCGGAATGGCCCTCTCGCTGCTGACAGAGCCATCGAGTGGCACCAGTATCATCCTGAACATAATATTTCCCCTTCCTTAACGCGATAACTTGCATACTCCTACAACCTGATCCGCCTCCTGCTCTGCGTCTACCGCAGCCTTATACTTCGCGCTTTTGTTGGTGAGCAGCACGCCCAGGGCAATCGAAGCCAGCTTCGATGCAGCAGAGTCGGCGCGGGAGGTGAGCACGATAGGGGCGGCTGCGCCGACCACTACGCTGGCCGAGGTAGCATGGGCGAAGTAGGTCAGCCCTTTCGCCAGGATGTTGCCCGCCTCGATGTCGGGGACGATGAGGATGTCGGCGTGACCGGCAACCGGCCCCTTCAGCCCATACTGTGCCGCGACTGCTGGTGAGATGGCCGAGTCGAGGTCGAGCGGCCCGTCAACGTAGCCGCCAGTAATCTGCCCCCGGTCGGCCATCTTGCTCAGAGCGGCAGCGGCTGCGCTGGCCTGTTCGGCAGGATTGACCGTATCGTGGGCAGCGAGGATCGCCACTCTGGGGTGTGGCACACCGAGACGGTGG
>JANXYP010000062.1 GCA_025355955.1 Chloroflexota bacterium | reverse complement strand
TACCCAACCAGGGCGAACAACGGTTCGCCCCTACTGAACGCTTGCTCTGCAAGAATGTGACGCATCCCCTACACCAACTGACGTATTGCCGCTGGATGGGTAGATCGGTTATAATGCGCCCAGCAATTAACTCCCCTCCCGCCGGGAGGGGTTGGGGTGGGCCATAGCGGCATAGTGGGCTAGCGACCAGCGCTCAGCAAGTAATACCAATTAGCCGAGGCGATGCTATAGTTCTGTAGGGGCGAACCGTTGTTCGCCCTGCCTCAATACCACCGCTAAGTTGGTATAACTCCCCTCCCCAAGAGGGGCTGGGGTGGGTGCGTGCCACACACCAACATCCCACAATTTGTGTTGCTACCATGAAATCTACAATCTGCAATCTAAAATCTGCAATCTAAAATCTCAGGAGGGGTTATGGCAGGAGCAATCGAGAAGTTGCAGCGCTATCTGATCAGCAATCGGCTGCTGACCATCGAGGAGAAGCTCGCCGAGTTGAACGCGCCCGCCGACGAGGGCAACGCCATCATCGCCGACCACCGTGCGGATAATGCCGCCCGCGAGGATGACGATATGGCGCGGCTGTACGGCCCATTCGCCGTCGGGCTGAAGCGGGCCACTCCCTTGCGCGGCACGCAGCAGGAACTGGCGCTCAGTGATGCCGACCCACTAGAGAGCGCGACCAGTGACGCGCTGGTGCGTTACCTGGTACGCACTGACCTTGCCGCTGTGCGTAGCGAGGAGCAGCCCGGTAGCGAACGAACCGCCGAGGTTGCCAGCGACGGCACCCAGTTGACCGAGCTAGCCCCCAATTATACCTACTACTTCACCATCAACTGGGCTGTCCTCGATGTGGTGGCGCAAGAGGCTGGCACCACCCTCGACGAGGTGCTGCGCGACGCTAACGACTAGCGTCATAATGGTGAGTGGTAAATGGTAAAGGGTAAATGGCGAATCAGGAGTACGAGATGGCAAACGAACAGGCGGATGCGACGAACACTCCGACATTTACCATTCACCATTCACCATTTACCATTCTGCAAGAGGTGATTGGCTACCGTTTCCGCAACCCGGCTTTGCTGGAGCAGGCGCTGGTGCATCGCAGCTACCTGCACGAGTACCCGGAGCATCCCCTGGGCAGCAACGAGCGGCTAGAGTTCCTCGGCGATGCGGTGCTGGGCTACCTCAGTGCGCTCGACCTGTTCGCCAGCTATCCCGCCAAGGGTGAGGGTGAGCTATCGGAGTTGCGCTCCGCGCTGATTCGCCGCGAGAATCTGGCCGCCTGGGCGGAGCAAATCAACCTGGGCGACTATCTCTTTATCAGTCGCGGTGAGGCGGCGGCGGGCGGGCGTAGCAAGGCACGGGTGCTAGCCAACGCCTTCGAGGCGCTGCTGGGCGCGATGCTGATGGATGGTGGGCTGGATGTAGTGGCGAATTTCCTGGGCAGCCGCTTGCGTGAGGTCGAGGAGGCGGTGGCGCGCCAGACCAACTACAAGGGGCTGCTGCAACAGACTATCCAGGCCAGCCACAAGCTAACCCCCGCCTACCACATCGTCGCCAGCAGCGGGCCGGATAGCGATAAGCTATTCACCGCCGAGGTACGTTTGCCCAGCCAGGAAGCAGCCCTCGGCAGTGGGGTTGGCCGCAACAAGCAACTCGCCGAGCAAGCCGCCGCCGAAGATGCGCTGATGAAGTTGCAAGGGGAGCCTGCCAGCGCTGAAGAGTGAGTTATACTAAACAACTGCCGAGGTAATTAAGATGGTGGAGCAGCAAACCAGCGAACAAGCGATGCTTGCGGCACAAACCGAGTTCACCCGCCGCCTGCGCGATGCCCGCACCACCGAGGCACGAGTGGATGCCCTGCGTCCATATCTGCACCTGCCCGATTGGGACGAGGTGATTATCGCCGCGTTGCGCGATTGCGGTGACGAAGCTGGTCGGGCATTGTATCTGCTTACCCTCGACCCCCAGCGCCAGCCATCGGCTCATGAAGACCTGTTCCACCGTGACCTCATCTTTGCGCTGCAAGCGGTCAATGCTGGGATTAAGCTAGATCAGCCAGGTGAAGCGGCACTGGTAGGTGAGCTGCTGCCTACGTTGTTCGCCACTGCCCGCGACCGCAGAAAGCCAAAGTTCAAGGTGGCAAACAAGATAATCAAGGCATTGGCCGAGCTTGGGGATGCCGCATTGCAGTCCAGGATTGTCGCTGCGCTTATCCCTTACACTAGAGATAATGACCGCGATGTGCGACGCATTGCCGCATTTGGCCTGGGCTGGGTGCGAGCGCAGAGCGAACCGGCAATTGACGCGCTGCTAATGATGCTGCGCGAGGATGAAGATAAATACAATCGCGGTTCAGCCGCACAAGTGCTATCCGACCTTACTGCAAACCCCCAGGTTATGGAGGCGCTACGCGAACGGCTACACAGCGAAACCGATGACGGTGTGATGGAGTCGCTGGCCTGGGCGCTGGGCCAGGCGCGGGCTGAGAATGAGGTGATTACCGAGCTGGTCGCCCGCATCCACCACGAGCAAGGCGGCTTCGAGAACAAGTACCTGGTATACGCACTGTACAACGCGCTGCGAGCCAGTGGCGCGTCGCGTCCCGACCTGGTAGACCTGCTGCTCGACCTGCTTCGCAACAGCAAGAATGGCGGGATGCGCTACGCGGCGGCCCTGACGCTGGCGGTTGTGGGTGATAGCAGCGATCGGGTGATAGACGCGCTGTTCTACACCCTTGAACATGACAACGATAACGTTGTCCATGCGCCTGCTATAGATGCGCTGCTGGCCTTGCACCCTGATGACCACATAATTACCGTGCGGATGATTGATTTGCAGATTCGGGTGGGGAGTGGCTGGCCGCTAACCGAGCGCCTCGCTAAGTTGGATCTAAACGCCGCCGACATCGAGCAGCTGCTCGATGTGCTTGAAAGCGGTGATTGGGATACAAAGATGAACGCTGCCGATTTGCTAGGAGAGATACCAACAAAACTGACTGACGCTGATGTAGAGCGGTTGATCGTCGCACTCGGCGTAGAGGACAAGGATGATTGGGAGACGGTGAATGCAGCGGGTGATGTGCTAAAGAAACTGGCAGAACGAAGCACGATCTGGCGCACAAAGCTGGCTAATCGAGCGTTGACCACCCCGCCACTGCGCTTCTGGATAGGCAGGGTAGCTGTCACCGGCTTGCCAGTTGCGCCAGCTTTGATCACTTCGCAGATTGAAACCTGGATGAGCGAGCTAGTCAGCGATGATGTTAGCCGCCGTCGCGTTGCCGCCAGCGAGTTGCTAAAGCTGGCGGAACTGAGCGATGAGGTGTATGACGCGCTTATCGAGCGACTGCGGAGCGACAAGGACGAATATCTGCGCGATCAAGTGGCAAAGTCGCTGCCGAAGTTCGCCGCTGCACACCCCAGCATCGTTGCCGTGCTAGCCGAGCAGACTGGTGAGGGAGTACCGTTGCGCGTGCGCGTGACATCGGCACGCGGACTGGGTGCAATCGGCAACGCTGTCTCGGCAGTAATCGCCGCACTGCTCCATGCTCTGGAACAGGAGGATGAGCCAAACCTGAGAGTCGCCGCTGCCGAGGGTTTGATCGGCCTCGGCCAGCATCAACCAGCCGTCGAAAGTGTGCTGCATCAGGTTGCAAGCGCTGAATATAAATCATTCGCCCTCGGCAACGCCGAAGATGATGCGTTCAAGCTCCTATATAATCTGGTGGTCGGTGAGGATGAAGATGAGGATAAAGATGCGGCAGGTGGGGAATAGCCATGTACACCTTCCGCAACGACAAAGTGCGCCTGCGGGCGCGAACAATGAGCGATGCTGAGGCCGAAACGCGCTGGCGCAACGACACGGCGGTTACGCGCACCGCGCTTTACTCCGGCCCGCGCAGCCGCGAGGAGCAGGAGCGCATCATCCGTGATGGCTTTCTCCGCGCCAATGATTACAATTTCGCTATCGAGGCGATTGACCTGCCCCAGCCGCTACACATTGGCGGCTGCGGCTTGCATCACCTGGATTGGCGTGGCCGCAACGCCGAGTTTGGCATCGCCATTGGCGAGAAGGCGTACTGGGGCAACGGCTATGGCACCGCCGCCACCCAGCTAATTTTGGAGTTCGGCTTCGGCGAGTTGAACCTGCACCGCATCTATCTATACGTCTTCGATTTCAACCAAAGGGGCATCCGCACCTACGAGAAGGTCGGTTTCAAGCACGAAGCGATGATGCGCGACGACATCTACCGTGAAGGCCAGTTCCACAACACCCGGCTGATGGGTATCCTGAAATCCGAATGGGAGCAGTCGGATCAGCAGCAAGCGACGTAGGCCGTTCGCCAGGGCGGGATAAATCCTACCCCTACATCAACATCAATCACTTTCAACTTTCAACTTTCAACTTAAAGCCATGTATACTTTCAGCAACGATAAAGTGCGCCTGCGGGCGCTGACCATGAACGACGTAGACGATCATCTACGTTGGCGCAGCGATGTGGATGTCACCCGCACCCTGTTCCATTCCCGCCCCCGCAGCCGTTCAGAGGTTGCCAGCATGGTCGAGCATTGGATCGATAGCGGTGACAACTTCGCCATCGAGGCGATTGACCTGCCTCAGCCAGTCCATATCGGCAATTGTAACCTGCACGATGTTGTCTGGCGCAGCCGCAAGGCCGAGTTCTCGATCACCATCGGTGAGAAGCAATACTGGGGGCGTGGCTACGGTACCGCCGCCACCCAGCTGATGCTCGAATATGGTTTTGGCGAATTGAACCTGCATCGCATCTATCTCTATACCTACAGCTTCAACACCGGCGCTATTCGCACCTACGAGAAAGCCGGTTTCAAGTACGAAGCCACCCTGCGCGATGATCTTTACCGCGCAGGCCAGTTCCACAACAGCCTGCTTATGGGTATCCTCAAGTCGGAGTGGGAAGCTCTGGTCAGGACTGAGGAATGAGGACTAAGGACTGAGTAATATCAATTAGCGAGGGTGTCGCTATAGATTGAGCCAGGGCGAACAATGGTTCGCCCCTACAGAACTATAGCATCGCCGCAGCTAATTTGGTATAACAGCTCACCAGGGCGGGATAAATCCTGCCCTACATCAACATCAACCACTTTCAACTTTCAACTTTTAACTTTCAACTCGGAGAGCTATGTACACCTTCCAGAATGATAGAGTGAGACTGCGAGCGTTGGAGCGCGAGGATCTGGACAACTACGCCCGCTGGTTCAGCGACACCGAGGTGCAGCGCACCTTGATGGTGTATGCGCCACAAAGCCGCGAGGGGGAGCAGGCGTGGCTGGAAGGCGCGATGATGGGCAAGAGCGGCGGCGATTTCGTCTTTGCCGTCGAGGCGATTGACGGAGCGGAGGCGGTACACATCGGCAGTTGCGCCGCGCACAAACCCGACTGGCGCAACGCCAGTTGCGAGATCGGCATCGCCATCGGCGAGAAGGCTTACTGGGGCAAGGGCTACGGCCCCGCCGCTTTTGCGCTGCTGCTGGAGTTCTGCTTTGGCGAACTCAACCTGCATCGCGTTTACCTGCGCGTCTATGATTTCAACCAGCGCGGCATCCGCGCTTATCAGAAGCTCGGTTTCAAGGAGGAAGGCCGCCTGCGCGAGGCGTTTTACCGCGAGGGCGCATACCACGACGTGATCTACATGGGCCTGCTTAAGCGTGAGTGGCAAGCGGTGGTCAGGACTGAGGGATGAGGACTGAGTAGTTTTACTCCCTCTCCCCACCGGGGGAGAGGGTTGGGGTGAGGGCTGCTGCTGAAGCGCACGAATGCCAATCGCAACCAGCAACCATAACCAACATCAACCACTTTCAACCTTCAACTTTCAACTTGGAGAGCGATGTACACATTCCAGAACGAAAAGGTGCGCCTGCGTGCCATTACTGCCAGCGATGTAGACGACTACGTGCGCTGGATGAACGATGTCGAAGTCACGCGCAACATCGGGCAGGTGGGGCGCTTCAGCCGTGAGCAGGAGGCCGAGTTTGTTGCCCAGCACCAGCAGAGCGGTGATTACTTCTTTGCCATGGAGGCGATTGACGGGCCGGAGCCGAAGCACATCGGCAACCTCGGCCTGTTTGACCATGACCAGCGCAACCGCCAGGCCGAGTTGGGCATCATGATAGGCGAACACGATTACTGGAGCAAGGGCTATGGCACAGCCGCGATGCGCCTGCTGCTGGAGTTCGGCTTCGGCGAACTCAACCTGCACCTCATCCATCTACGCTGCTTCGACTTCAACAAACGCGCCATCCGTGCCTACGAGAAGCTCGGCTTCAAGCTGGACGGCATCGCCCGCCAGACCGCTTACCTGGTAGGTGAGTACCACGATGATTACCTGATGAGTATGCTCAAACCGGAGTGGGAGGCGATGATTGCGAGTGCTGAGTGCTGAGTGCTGAGTGCTGAGTGCTGAGAAATTGTCTGATAAGTCGTTGCGTTGTTCGTAGGGGCGAACCGTTGTTCGCCCTGTTCAGCCACTTTCTCATCACTGAGTAGCTGCTCTAGCCATATAATCTACAATCTGCAATCTGCAACAGAAAGGGTGAGCGATGGGTCTGTATGATGAACTGAGTATCTTCACCGGCAACGCCAATCCCGAACTGGCGAAGGCGGTATGTCGCTACGTTGGCGTGCCGCTGGGCCGCATGGACGTGTTCGAGTTCAGCAACGAGAACACCTTCGTCAAGATCAACGAGAGCGTGCGCGGCAACGACGTGTTCATCATCCAGCCCACATCCAGCCCGGTCAACCGCAGCATTATGGAGTTGCTGATCATCATCGACGCAATGAAGCGGGCCAGCGCGGGGCGCATCACCGCCGTCATCCCCTACTATAGCTATGGCCGCACCGACAAGAAGGATCAGCCTCGCGTGCCGATTACCGCCCGCCTGATTGCCGATATGCTACAGGTGGCTGGCGCGGAGCGGGTGCTGACCATTGACCTGCACGCGGGGCAGATCCAAGGTTTCTTCAACATCCCGGTGGACGAACTGACCGCCACTTATCTGCTCACCGACTATTTCAAGCAGAAGCGATTGAGCAACCCGGTGGTGGTATCGCCCGACCTGGGCAGCGTCAAGCGGGCGCGTAGCTTCGCCGAGCCGCTGGGCGCAAGCATCGCTATCGTGGAGAAACGGCGGGTGGGTAATCAGGATAAGAGCGAGGTGATGAACCTGATCGGCACGGTCAAGGGCCAGCCCGCTATCCTGGTGGACGACGAGATTGACACTGGCGGCAGCATTACCCAGGCAGCGCGGGCGGTGTTGGAGTTCGGTGCAACCGAGGTCTACGCCTGCTGCGCCCATCCGGTACTGTCGGGCGCGGCGGTTAGCATCCTGCAAGATAGCCCGCTAACCGAGATCGTCTGCACCGACACCATCCCCATTCCGCCAGAGAAGATGCTACCCAACATCACCGTGCTATCGGTGGCGAACCTGCTAGGCGAAACCATCCAGCGTATCCACACCGGCGCAAGCGTGGGGATGCTGTTTCGCCAAATCTAAACTGCAGTTAAGATGGCCTCATACCTTCTGTTGATAAGGAGCAACCCCATTGAACATTGCCACGCTGCTGTTGTTCCTTTCGCTGGGGCTGGATACGCTGGCGGTAGCGCTGGGGCTGGGGCTGGCAGGGGTGCCGCGCAACCGCTGGCTAAAGGTGGGCGTAACCTTCGCCGTCTTCGAGGGGCTGATGCCGGTGGTCGGGTTGCTGCTCGGCCAGGGCTTGAGCGCGGCGCTCAGTGAAGTGGCCGCCTATGCTGCGGCGATCATCCTGATCATCATCGGGCTGCTGTCAATCCGCGAGGCGCTATCAGATGACGATGACAAGGGCATATCCGCCACGAT
>JANXYP010000025.1 GCA_025355955.1 Chloroflexota bacterium | reverse complement strand
CGAAGCATCTCCCCTCCTATCGGGAGGGGCTGAGGGTGAGTGCGAAGCATCTCCCCTCCCACCGGGAGGGGCTGGAGGTGAGTGCGAAGCATCTCCCCTCCCACCGGGAGGGGCTGGGGGCGGGTCCGTGATGCGCGACGCGCTCCCCACCCTACTTCTAGGAGCTTAGTAGCGGCGCGGCCGCTCAAGCCCCAGCAACACTGGCAAGACCCCGCTGGCGAGGGCGTGCATCTCGTCGGTGCCGGGGTAGACGTAGATGGGGGCCAGCCAGGCGAGTTGCTCCGTAATCCAATCAATCAACAGAGTCGAGTAGGCAAGGGAGCCGGTGAACACCATCGCGTCCGGCTTGGTGCCGAGCGCGGCGGCCATTGCCCCGCAATACTTGGCGATCGCGTACGCCATTGCCCGATAGATGAGGGCAGCGTGTTCATCGCCAGCGGCGATGCGCCGCTCCACCTCGCGGGCATCGTTGGTGCCGAGATGAGCGACCAACCCGCCCTGTCCCGCGATCATGTGGCGGATTTGCTCATAAGTGTACTCGCCACTAAAGCAGATGCGGGCCAGGTCGCCCACTGGCAAGCCACCGCTGCGTTCGGGGCTGAACGGGCCTTCGCCGTCGAGCGCCTGGTTGACATCGATCTGCAGGCCGAGGCGGTGGGCGGTGACGGAGATGCCACCGCCCAGGTGCGTGACCACCAGGTTTAGCTGTTCATATGGCTTGCCGATTTCGCGGGCGGCGCGGTTGGCCGCTGCCTTCGCGCTGAGGATGTGCGACAGCGACTTGCGTTCGATCTGCGGCCAGCCGGTAATGCGGGCTACATCAATCATCTCATCCACGGTGGCCGACTCGACGATGTAGGCATTGATAGTGCGGCCTATCACAGTGCTGGCCTCGCGGGCGAACGCGGCGGCCAGGATGATGCCCAGGTTGCTGGCGTGGTCACGCTGGCCGCTGGGATCGCCATCGCGCATCTCCTCCACCATCGCGGCATCAATCAGATAGGCTGCGTTGACGATCTGCTTGCGTAGCAACCCGCCGCGCCCCACTATCGCATCAATATCGCTGAGTTGGGTCCGCTTTACCCGCATCAGGTTGGCAATCTGCTGGTAGCGGAGCGGATACTGGTCGACAATGCGCGGGAAGTTGGCTAGCGCTGCGCTATCGTGGCTAACCATTTCATCCCAGACAGCGTGCAAGCGGTCGGTGGGATGGTCAGCGAGGTCAGTGGGGTCGTAGGCGTAGAGCGCGACCTTGGTGCTGGTGCTGCCGGGATTGATGATCAGGATGTGCAGCTGTTTGCTGGCTGTAGTATCCAATGTGTGCCTCCCGCGAGGGATTAAGCGATGGTATTGTACCATATGCGTGCGCCACGCTGCCCCACCCCCAGCCCCTCGCGGCGGGAGGGGAGTCAGCACGAGTTACAGCACCAGACTTTCGAGGGCGAGGCGAGGGTTGACCGCAGCGGCGAGTTGGCCGACGGTGGTCTGGGTGGCGATAATACGGGCGTAAATGGCGGAAATATCGAGGCGGGCAGCGAGGGTGTGCATCGCGGCAGCCTGGTCAGGATTGGTGACTAGCTCAGGGTGGCCGCTCTTGACCAGCAGCAGGTCGCGCCACCACATCAGCCACAACTCTAGTGTGGCGTTGACACTGGCGCGGCCAGCGGGGCCGCTGCCATAGCTGGTAGCCAGGCGGGCGGCGATGGCAAAGCGATCGGCAATCAGCGCGTCGGGAGCGATCACGCTTTGCAGCAAGGCCAGTGCGCTGTTGCGCTCGGCCAACGCGGCTTCAGCATCGCCAGCGGCGGCAATCGCCAGCCCTGGTCTGCCCTCGGCCAGCGCGGCCAGCAGCCCGGCTTGCGCGGCGGCCACACCCTGCTGCATCAGCGCGGTAGCGATGACCTCGCGGGCAACGGCCCGCAGGCTGATCAGCTGACAGCGGGAGCGGATTGTGGCTGGCACGCTGCCCTCGTTGGCGGCAAGCAGGATAATCACCGCCCAGCGTGGCGGCTCCTCCAAAGTCTTGAGCAGTGAGTTGGCGGCGGCATCCTGCATGGTGTCGGCATCGCCGAGGATGGCGATTTTGTAGCGGGCATCATAAGGACGGGAGCTGATATGTTCGCGCAACTCGTGGGCAGTAGCCACGCTGATGACCCGTTGGCGAGCCGCCTTATCCGCATCGGCATCACGGCCACTGCCCGCCAGTAGCTCCCGCTGCCGCTCGATGTCCAGCAGCAGCACGTCATGGTGTTGCCCTCTGGTGATACGATGGCACGAGGGACAAGCGCCGCAAGGGGTAAGGCGGGGGTGGCCGTCGCTGGTTGCGCTCTGGCAGTTCAGGGTCTGGGCGAAGGCAACCGCCAGGCTGCGCTTGCCGGAGCCGGGCGCGCCGACGAAAAGGTAGGCGTGGCTGACGCGGTGGCCGCGAATCGCCTGCTGCAAGAAGCCCACCTCGCGGGTGTGGCCGACCAGCGGCCAGGGCGGGGCTGAGGGCAACGGGGGCGAGATAAATCCCGTCCCTACCGCATTGTCGTTGTTCACAATATCGTTCATAGGCGGGGCAAAAAGCCTCTCCCAGCGGGAGAGGTTTGGTGAGGGAGAATCCCGCCCACCATCAAGGTTTATCGTACCTGTAGACGCTGAAGGCGAGGTTGGTTGTCTGGGCAACATTCGACCCTCACCAAACCTCTCCCTGCCAGGGAGAGGCTTTTATTGATCTACTCGCTAATCCAGCGGTCAGTGGCTCGCTCGTAACTGTGCAGCTCGGCATCCTTGAAGAAGTTAGCGACCTCGATGGCGGCGGACTCGGGCGAGTCGGAGGCATGGATCAGGTTGCGGCCCGTCTCCACCGCGAGGTCGCCGCGAATGGTGCCGGGCGCGGAGTTGACCGGGTTGGTCGCGCCCACGGTGTTGCGTACCAGTTGGATGGCGTTCTTGCCTTCCAGCACCAGCACCAGCACAGGCGAGGAGGCGATGTAGTCAATCAGGCCAGCATAGAAGGGCTTGCCCTCGTGCATTGCATAGTGGCGACTGGCGAGGTCGCGGCTCACTTGCATCATCTTAGCGGCGACGATCTTCAGACCGCGCTGCTCCAGGCGGCTGATGATCTCGCCAGTCAGCCCGCGCTGGATGCTGTCGGGCTTGACGATAACCAGGGTTCGTTCTTGCGACAAAGTGATTTCTCCTTGATTTGAGGTTGGGGATAATGGCTATGGCATTGCCCCGCCTGATGTTGCTTTGGCAGGGCAATTATACCATATTACCCAGGGAGAACGGCAGTTCACAGGGGGCGAGCGCCGCCAACCGTTACATCGGTATCAGGGCGAGCGCCACCCGCCCCTACATCGGTATCAGGGCGAGCGCCGCCCGCCCCTACATCATCTACTCAAACCTCAAACCTCAACGCTGGCTACGGCGAAGTCACTCCCTTGAACACGATTTGGGCCATCTCGTCGCGGCGGATTGAGTTGTTGGGGTGGAAAGTGTGGTCGGGGTAGCCGTTGATTACGCCGTGCGCGTGAGCGGTTTCGATGGCGAGGTAGAAGACGTTGCTGGGTGGCACGTCGCTGAAGGTCTGGGTGCCGGGCGTGACTAGCAGGTAGCGGGCTGCGCCAACCACCAGCTTGGTAAGTTGCCCGCGAGTGATCGCCAGGTTGGGCAGATAGCAAGGGCTAGCCAGTCCATGCGCGGCGCAGGTTGCGGCATCGAAGCCGCTGAGGATGGTGGCGTGCAAGCCAGTCTCGATGTAGAGGTAGGCAAAGTAGGTGACTGGCACATCGCTGAAGTCCTGTCGCCCGCCAGTGGGGGTGTAGAACGCCAGCCCGAAGCCGAGGACTACAATCTTAGCAAACTGGCCGCGAGTGGCTGTGCCAGCGGGGGTGTAGTGGCTGGCATCAGTGCCGTTGATCACGCCACGACAGTTGAGGTAGTGGATCGCGCCGTAGAAGATATCACCCTGCACATCCACGAAGGGGTTGGGGCAATCGGTCGGAGTCAGGGTTGACAGAGCGGGGGTGTCGGTTGGCCCGCCGGGGGTGTTGCTCGGTATGGTCGTGTTGGTGGCGGTGGGCGGTGCGGGCGTATCAGTGGGACCGCCTGGGGTGTTGCTCGGCAGGGGGGTGTTGGTTGGCGTGGCGGTGTTGCTTGGCGTGGCCGTATTAGTGGGTGGTGCGGGTGTGTCGGTTGGGCCACCGGGGGTGTTGCTCGGCAGGGGGGTAGCCGTGTCGGTTGGA
This sequence comes from Chloroflexota bacterium, assembly GCA_025355955.1. GTDB lineage: Bacteria > Chloroflexota > Chloroflexia > QHBQ01 > QHBQ01 > QHBQ01. The sequence goes on along the minus strand of JANXYP010000025.1, from coordinate 28,700 downwards.
CTGGAGGTGGGAGTGGGCGTATAGGTATTGGTAGATGTGGCGGTGGGCGTATCGCTCGGCCCGCCGGGGGTCTCAGTTGGCAGTGGAGTACGGGTTACGGTGGGCGTATTGCTAGGGACGTTGGTTGGCGTATTTGTCGGCGTATTAGTTGGCAGGGGCGGCGGAGTAGGAGTGGGACAGGGCGGCAGCAGGGTGCTGGCGTTGACGATCAGGGTGGCCCAGTCGCCGCTGAAATTGATGTGGTAATTGCCCAGATAGGCACTGACCCCGAGGGCGCGGCCTTTGACCGCCAGCAGCGGGCTACCGTCGTTCCAGGAGGCCACCAGCGCCGCGCCGGGAGCGACACTGACGGTTACGCGGTGGAAGGCGTTGAGTGTAGTTATACCCTGCATGAACAGGCTACTATGGTCGTAAGTGCCGAGGCTGCCACTAATATCGTGCATCACACCAAGATTAAATGGATTATACCCATCGCTCAACCAACGTCCGCTAATGTTATATCCTGAGCCTCCTATCCAGTCGTTGTTGAGGCCGACGACAACGCCACCCTGATCAACATAGTCGGCCAGGTTGTTGCCCAGGATTACGTTGTCGCGATACTGGATGCTGCTGAAAGGCACCACGATCTGGTATCGCTCAAATAGGCTCAAGGAGGTGGTGTAGCTGCCTGCGTCAAAGTAATCCACCCTCGCCACCTGCGGCTGGGTCAGCAAGGTAGTGCTTAGGGCAGTGGGTGGCGTGCTGTCGGCGTAGGCGATGAGGATGTGCAGGTTGTCGCACGCGCCATGCTGTATCGGGGTCGGCGTGGTGGTCGGCGTGGCGCTCGGCGAGACATCAGGGGTAAAGGTGGGCGTGTCGGTGGGAGTGAGTGTGGGAGTGGGTGGCGGCGGGCAGCTGATCTGCGCCACGCTAGGGGGTGGATTGATTGTGCCTGGGGAGTAGGAGTTGCAGTATTCGACGCGGATGCGACCCCTGCCACCCGCGCCGCCATTGCCGCTCTGGGCCGCGTTCGCCGTGCCACCTATGCCAACGATTGCAGAGGCATTAAGCGCGGTTATATCGCTGCCGACAATACGTAGGCCGCCGCCACTGCCACCACCGCCGCCGCCGCTACCACCATCGCCACTGGTGGACATACCATTGCCGCCGTCCTGTCCGTTGGCGGCGATATTCGCGCCACTGCTTTGATTGATCTGGTATCCGTAGATGATGGCGATACCACCGCCGCTACCACCCGCACCCCCGTGAGCGCCAGAGGTAGCCGCCGCGCCGCCCCCGCCGCCCGCGCCGCCAAAGAAAGCGCTGCTGAGGTCAGCCGCACCAATGATTGAACCACCCAGACCAGCGTGTGCATTGGCATCCTGGCCGGGTTGCCCATCCGCGCCATATTGACCGTAGGCACCCCCCCCGCCTCCGCCTTCGCCTGGTCCGCTACCTGCCGCTCCGCCGCCGCCGCTGTCGTCGTTGGCTGGATAGTTAATCGTGCCGAGGCCAGTGGGCGACTCACCCTGGTAGGCGCTGCGTACGCTGCTGGTGCCACCGGCACCGCCGCGGAAGCCCTTGGCCGTCGCTGAAATCACGCCACTGCCAGTCACGCTGATCAGCCCCGATGCCTTCAGGGTCATCACTCCGCCGCTGCTGCCATCCCAGGGCAACACGGTCAGGGTGCCGCCATCCTGGATGGTCAGGTTGTGGTACTGCGGCACTTTTACTACCTGCGCGCCGCTGGTGTAGTTGTGGGCCAGCGGCGTAGACAGCAGCCAGCGGGTGCCGGTAATCAGCACAATGTCGTCGTACTCGTAGTTGCCCGCGCCGGTACCCACCGTCTGATGAAACAACACCAGGTCGCCAACGCCAAAGGAGGAAGCGCTGGCAACCGTTGCGATCGTGCCGCTGGCAATTACGCTGCTACGCACCTGGTTGATGTAGGCGGGCGGCCCGGATCGCACCAGCGCGTCGCCGTCGCGCCCGTCGCCAAAGATGTAGTCGAGCGTGGGTGCGCTGGCCCTCTCCCGGCCTCCCCCGAGGGGGGAGGGGACTAGCGCGCTCTCACTGCCTACCCTGGTATGGGTGGGGATTGGAGCGGCCCTGCTGCTGCTCTGGCTGACGATTAGGGAGACGTTGAGCAGCGCCAGCGCAAGGGCGGCTAGCGCCACGGTTCTTGTTAGCTTACGCATTGCTGGTTCGCTCCTTTCCCTGTAAGCGCATATGGGAGTTTTTGCATATCCAACCAGGGCAAACAACGGTTCGCCCTACTGAACGCTTGCTCGGCATGAACTTGACCCGCACCCTCAGCGCACCATCCCATTCCGTTTATCCGCTTGTCCGCTGCCCACGGCCGCTGGCCGATCCGCTTGCGCCAGGACGCGATAGACCTGCGCCCCCACACAAATGCCAATCCACTTGCAACTTGCAATTTCAACTTTCAACTCACAAGCATCATCACCCCACCAGTGGATGGCCGCAGCGTAACCGAGGGCCAGGGTTTGATTGGCTGCTCGGAGACTAGCTTGAGGCTGAAGCTCTGGGCGACCATTGCCAATACCAGCACCGCTTCCATCATCGCAAACTGGTTGCCGATGCAGATGCGCGGCCCGCCGCCAAAGGGGAAGTAGGCGTATTTGGGGATGCGCTTGAGCAGTCCATCCTCCCAGCGGGCGGGGTCGAACCGATCGGGTTGGGCGAACCAGCGGGGATCGCGCTGCACCACGTAGGGCGCGATGCCGATCACGCTGCCAGCGGGGATGCGATAGCCGCCGAACTCGCAATCCTGCACCGCCTCGCGGCCAATGCGCCAGGCGGGCGGGTAGAGCCGCAACGTCTCATTTATTACCATCTCAGTGTAGCGCAGGTTGGGCAGGTCGTCAACCGTGGGCGAGCGGCCAGCCAGCACGGTTTGCGCCTCATTGCGTAGGCGGGCGGCGACTTCGGGGTGGCGGGCCACCAGGTAGAGCGCCCAGGATAGCGCGCTGGCAGTGGTTTCGTGACCGGCGAGGAACAGGGTCATCACCTCATCGCGCAGTTGGCGGTCAGTCATGTGACTGCCATCGTCGTCCTGCGCGGCAAGCAGCATGGAGAGCAGGTCGCCGCGATCGGTGCGGTCGCCCTGGCGGGCAGCGATAATGCGATATACTACCTGATCGAGCGTGACGGTAGCCTGCCGGTTGCGGCGGTTGCGCGGGGTGGGCCAGCGCTCCGGGATGGGCAGCAGGGCGCGACGTGAGGCGAAAAACTCCAGCGTGGCATGGATGGCCTTGCCCACCGTCTGCGCCTCGCCCTTCACATCGGCGGAGAAGAGCGCCTGCGAAACGATGTCGAGGGTGAGGGCCATCATCTCGGCATGAATGTCAAGGCTTTGGCCTGCCTGCCAGGTGTCGAGCATCCGCGCTGTGGCATCCACCATCTGCTGGCCGTAGGCGGCGATGCGGGCACGGTGGAAGGCGGGCTGGATGAGGCGACGCTGCCGCTTCCAGAACTCGCCCTCGCTGGTGAGCAAACCGTTGCCAATGAAGGAAAGCTGCTGCTGCACCAGCTTGCCCTTGATGAAGTAGCGATGATCGCTGACCAGCACCCGCTCGATGTCGGTGGGGTTGCTGAGGAGGTAGAACTGGAAGGTCGGCACCTTGACGAACACCACATCGCCATAATCGCGGGCAGCGTTGACCAGGAAGGCAAGCGGGTCGCGGCGCATTGCCATGATATGGCCGCCGATGAAGCCGGTTGGCGGACTGGGCGGGCGGATTGTGGTAGTAAGCGTCGCCATCGGGTCTCCTATTCATGCCATTAAACTACTTGCAGCACCACACCATCCCTTGCGGGAATATGGAGCCCCTTCAGTTTGTTGCCATCGACCATCACCTGTTCGCCACTCCACACCTCGCGCAAAGTTGCGCCCTTCGTCAGCAGCTTGCCCACTGGCAGATCCACAGTGGCGGGGTGGTCGGCGGTGTTCAGGGCAATCACCAGGGTCTCGTGTTCGTCGCGGCGGGCGAAGGCGTAGAGGTTGCCGTTAGCGTAGAGGTTGATGTATTCGCCGCGCCGCAAAGCCGAGTGGGCCTTGCGTAGCGCGATGCAGCGCTTGAAGTAGTCGCGCAGGGCAACATTCCACTTGCTCTCGTCCCAGGGGAAGGCGCGGCGGCAATCGGGGTCGTGCTTGCCGCTCATGCCGATCTCGTCGCCATAGTAGATGCACGGTGCGCCGGGGTAGGTCATCTGATAGAGGGTGGCGAGGCGCAGAGCGCGCACATCCTCGTTCGCCAGGGTCAGGAAGCGGGGCATATCGTGGCTGTCGATCAGGTTGAGTTGCGCCTGAGTGATTTGTGGGGAGTAGAGCGCCAACAGCGCGTCGATGTCCCTGGCGAAACTCTGCGCCTTGTACTGATGCAGCTTCAGGCTCGGCGTTTTACGCGCCTGTTCACGGTCGAGGCTGGCAGGGAAGAAATTGAGGCAGGCGTTGGTGAATAGATAGTTCATCACGCTGTCAAACTGGTCGCCCTGCAGCCAGCGTTGCGCCGCGTGCCAGATCTCGCCGCAGATATATGCTTCGGGGTTCACTTCTTTGACCTGGCGGCGGAACTCGCGCCAGAAGCCGTCATCATCAATCTCCTCCGGCACGTCCAATCGCCAGCCGTCGATGCCCTGTTCCATCCAGTAGCGACCCACGCCCCAGAGAAACTTGCGTACCGCCGTGGTGTTGGTGTTGAACTTGGGTAGCGCGGCCAGGTTCCACCAGCAGACATAGTTCGGCTTGCCTTCGTAGGCGTGCATCGGCCAACCCTTGACCGTAAACCAGTCAATGTAAGGGCTGGCTCCACCCAGTTCGAGGATATGGTTGAACTGGAAGAAGCCACGGCTAGCGTGATTGAACACTCCATCTAGCACCACCTTGATACCGCGCTGGTGAGCAGCATCGAGCAGCTGCTTGAACACCGCATTGCCGCCCAGGATGGGGTCGACCTGCAGATAGTCGTGGGTGTGATAGCGATGGTTGGCGGCTGACTGGAAGATGGGGTTGAAGTAGATGGCGTTAATGCCGAGGTCTACCAGATAGTCGAGGTGTTCCATTACCCCGGCCAGGTCGCCGCCCTTGAAGCCGTCGCTGGTTGGTGCGCTATCCCAGGGTTCGAGGTTGCTGGGCTTGTCTACAGTGTCACTCCTGGCGAAGCGATCCGGGAAAATCTGGTAGAAGATGGCATCCTTCACCCAGTCGGGGGTGTGCGCTTCGGGCGCGGGCGTGGCAACAATATCTGCGCTGGTCATGTTCATGGCAGGTTCGCTCCTTGAGGGGTTAAGCTTAGGCACTAAACAGATTATACCATGTTTGTGCCACGCAATGGTATAGAACGGGTGGGGCTAATCAAATCCAATTGCAACATATGTATGGCGTAGGGGCGTATGGCATACGCCCTGCTGGGGATTACCATGTGTGGCGTAGGGGCGTATGGCATACGCCCTGCTGGGGATTACCATGTGTGGCGTAGGGGCGGGCATACGCCCTGCTGGGGATTACCATGTGTGGCGTAGGGGCGTATGGCATACGCCCTGCTGAGGATTACCATGTATGGCGTAGGGGCGGATTGCGTCCGCCCTGCTGAGGATTACTATGTGTGGCGTAGGGGCGTATGGCATACGCCCTGCTGGGGATTACAAGATTGCGCCATGCAATGGTATAGAACTTGCGCCAGACAAGGTGGCCTGCTATAATCCAGGTGACGACAAAAGGCAAAACCACAAGGAGGGTAAGCAATTGAACCTGCTAGCGAAGATACGCGATGTGCCGGATTTTCCCAAGAAGGGTGTGCTATTCAAGGACATCACCACCCTGCTGAAGGAAGGCCCCGCCTTCCGTGAGGCGATTGACCAGATGGTGGCGATGTTGCAGGACAGTAAAATCCAGATTGATAAGGTGGCGGCGGTGGAGTCGCGCGGCTTTATCTTCGGCGCACCGATTGCCTACAAGCTGGGAGTGGGCATCGTGCCGGTACGCAAGCTGGGTAAGCTGCCCGCCGCCACCGTCAGCGTGGACTACAGCCTGGAGTATGGGGTCAACACCGTGGAGATGCACAGCGATGGGGTGGAGCGCGGCGAACACGTGCTAGTGGTGGATGACCTGCTGGCAACCGGTGGCACCACCCGTGCCAGCATCGAACTGGTGGAGAAGGTGGGCGGCATCGTCAGCGGGGTGATGTTCCTGATCGAACTGGAGTTCCTCAACGGACGGCAGACTATCGGTGAATACCCCACCTTTGCGCTGCTGAAGTTCTGAGTGCTGAGGTTTGAGGTTTGAGTGCCATGTAAACAAGGGTCTGATGTTCTCCCCTCCCACCGGGAGGGGTTGGGGGTGGGTCTACATCGCCATCAGAACTTTGATCTTTAATCTCACCCATTGACCGCGACTAGCCAACCCAGCACCAGGCTGATGGCGCTTGCGCCCAATACGTAGAACATATAGATACGCCCACGCCGCGAGGGGCGCAATCGGTAGGTGACGATTGCGCCCGCCAGCGCAGTGATAGATACGCCCTCTGCCAGCAATAGCAGGGGGCGTGCGCTTGCGTAGACCGGGGTGAGCAACACAATCAGGCCGATGGCCTGGGCAACCGCAAACGAACCCCAGCACACTAGCAGCCCGCGCTGCAGGCCGAGGACGACCGAGAGCGAGTGGCTGCCCTGGTCAGTATCAAGTTCCACATCGGGCAGGCTGTTGCCGAGGTGCAGACCAATCACCATTGCGCCGAGGATGGGAATTAGCCACAGCACCGGCGGGTCGAAGCGACCTACAGTGGCGCTACGCACCCAGATGGGCAGCAGCGGGAAGGAGACAAAGTAGGGCAGCCAGCTAAACGGGGTCTGCTTCAGACCCAGGTTGTAGAGCATCCCGCTGGTGCCAGCGGCAACCGCCAGGGCGAACAGCAATGGGCCGAAAGTGGCGGCAGTTACTGCCATCAGCCCATAGCTAATCAGCGACATGGTGAAGGCCAGCCGTGCCGGTATCAATCCCTCCACGATCGGCTTGGGCCGAGCGGCGGCGGCATCGAGATGGCGGTCGCGGTACTCGTTGAGCGCACCGATGGCATACTGCGAGAAGAACACCACCAGCAGCACGCGCACCAGCACATCCAGCGGTGGCAACCCACCTGCCGCGACCAGCGCGAACAGCAGCGTGGCAACCATCACCGCCGCCACTGGCCCAGCGTGCATCAGCCGCACGTAGGCAAAGGCGCGGGCAGGTAGGTTAGGGATTTGTTTGGGGGTGACAGACATGGGGATATTATAGCATAATGGCTTGACAACTCCGCCCCGCCCATGTTATAATTCGTCCACTTAATAAACAAAGACTGCGAACAGAACTAGTAACCACGAGATGCCACGCTCAGAGAGCCGCCGGTTGGTGCAAAGGCGGTGCGGCAGGCGCACGGTGAATGGCTCTGGGAGTTGCGAACCGAACACCGATCCGTAGGGGCGCATGGTATAAGCCCAACAGATTAGGCAAGTAGGCTTCGTCGGAAACGCCACCGTTATCAGGGCGCGGGGTATCGGCGGACGCTGCGATTAGCAGCGACCAGGTACTTGCAGAGTGGGGTTGCTTAATCAGTAACCCACAAAGGGTGGCACCGCGAGGCATATTTTAGCCCACGTCCCTTGTTTTTACAGGGGAATCGTGGGTTTTGTTTTGCCCACTACGACTCCCCTCCCACCGGGAGGGGCTGGGGGTGGGTACGTGCAGCGCAACTCGCCCCACCCCAACCACGAAGCGGCAGAAGAGGCTAGTAGCCTCCGCGGTGGGTACGTGCAGCGCAACTCGCCCCACCCCAACCCCTCCCGGCGGGAGGGGAATGAGATGAGAACGGCGATGCCGACTTATTACCCAACAATCGAACAGGTAAGCCAGATGGTGGCCGAAGCTGGTGGCGGCAAGTTGCGCCTGCCCATCTACCGTGAGGCGCTGGCCGATTTGCTCACGCCGGTGGCCGCCTACCTGCGGGTGGCGGGCGATGCCGAGTACGCCTTCCTGCTGGAGAGCGTCGAGGGTGGCGAACACATTGGCCGCTACAGCTTCATCGGCGCAAACCCGACACTGGTGGTAAAGCTGGCGGACGGTAAGATCATCCAGCATTGGCGTGAGCATGACTACGCCGAAGCGGTGGTTGGCGATTATAGCGACCCGCTGACTGCCATCGCCGCCGCGCTGGGCGATTATCGGCTGCTGCCGGTGGCTGGACTGCCGCGCTTCAACGGCGGCGCGGTCGGCTACCTCAGCTACGAGGCGGCGGCCAGCTTCGAGCGGCTGCCCGTGCCGCAGCAAACCCACCCGTTGCACGCTGCCCTGCCTCTCGCCATCTTTATGTACGCCGACGATCTGCTCGCCTTCGACCACCTGCGCCAGCGGGTGCAGATTATCAGCCATCTCACGCTGGATGCGGGCGCAGACATAGCGGCGGCCTACCAGCAGGCGACGCTGCGGATTGACGCGCTGGCCGAGAAGTTGAACAGTGAATCAAGCCAGCGAATAACCAACAACAGCCAATCGATAGCGAACAACAGCCAACGGATTAGGTTCAACGGAGAAACGGAGAAAACGGATGTTACCCCGAACTCAAAACTCAAAACTCAAAACTCAAAACTGACCTTTGAGGGTTATGTAGAACGGGCGAAAGAGTACATCCGCGCTGGCGACATCTTCCAGGTGGTGCCGTCGCGGCGGGTGCTGCGCGAGTATCGCGGGTCGGCGCTGAACGTCTATCGGGCGATGCGGGCGGTCAACCCGTCGCCATATATGTACTATCTGCAACTGGGTTCCGCAGCGGTGGTTGGCGCGTCGCCAGAGATGCTGGTGCGGGTGCAGGATGGGGTAATCACCAGCCACCCCATTGCTGGCACCAAGCCGCGCGGCGCGACCCCTGCCGAGGATGAGTCGCTGGCCGCCGAGCTAATCGCTGACCCCAAGGAGCGGGCCGAGCATATCATGCTGGTGGACCTCAGCCGCAACGACATTGGCCGCGTGTCGCAGCCAGGTACGGTAAAGGTGAAGCGACTGATGGAGGTGGAACGCTACAGCCATGTGATGCACATCGTCAGCGAGGTGGAGGGCAGGTTGAAGCCGCGCATGAGTGGGGTGGACGCACTCCGCGCTTGCTTTCCGGCAGGGACACTAAGCGGCGCACCGAAAATACGGGCGATGCAGATTATCGCCGAACTTGAGGGTGAGCAGCGTGGGCCATATGGCGGCGCGGTCGGTTACATCGGCTACGATGGCAACCTCGACACCTGCATCACCATCCGTACCGTGCTACTCGCGGGCGGCAAGGCAGCGATGCAGGCGGGCGCGGGCATTGTCGCCGACAGCGACCCACCGACCGAGTACCGCGAGACGGAGAACAAGCTGGCCTCAGTGATACGGGCGCTGGATTTGGCCGAAACATTGTAACTCCTTGCCTGCTAATCCGTAGATCATAGTAGAAAACGACGGGGTTCGGATTAGCAGGCAAGGAGGCAATATGGACTACCCAAAGGAACAGCTAAAGGGTGAAGACTGGATCGGCTTCCAGCGCAGCAAATCAGGAGATATTCTTAACATCGCTCTGCTCCTTGTGCTGATCGCCCTCTGCATATTGGTGCCGGTCAGTAAGGCGATTAGTGTAGCCAATAATCAGCAGGATACGAAGAACTTCTGTGCAGATTATGCCAGTAAGCATAACGCAACTCCTGTCCCAGTAATCGGCCTGTTCGATTGTGGTGGGAGCAGTACAGGGATGAGTACAGGTGATGGTTGCCTGGTTGCGCTGGCGATAGTGGGTTTCATCATTCTGCTGGTGTTGCTGGTACAAGCCATTCGTCGGCTAAGGCGAGTGGACCTGTACATCTTCGATCGTCCTAGCAACAGCTTCAGTCTGGATGGCAAAGAACTGGCTCATCTTAGCGTCATTAGAGAGATAAAGGTAAGCCAGAGCCACAGCGCTTTTGCTCTGGACGTTGTCTATGCTGACGACAATTATGAGCGGTTGAGTACGTTCCGATCATCGGGTGAGGCTAACGATGCCGCCGACCAGATTGCCACCTTCCTGGGTGTGCCGAAGACGCACGGCATGGGCTTTTTCTAGGAGGCACCATGGACTACCCAAAAGACAACGCCGACCCGGATAGCCGTCTGGTGATTGGTCCGAATAGAGCTTACCAGATCGTCGGTATGGCTGGCATCGTCATTGTGGGCCTGGGAGTAGTTACAACAATAAATACGCAGCGGGCGAACGAGGCTAATCAGCAGGCATATAACTCGTTCTGCGCCCAGCAGCGTCAAATTATGATAAACACTCCTTGCAATATAAGCAACGGAGTAGATGCGGGCTGGCTATACACAGTGGCGATCATCGCGGGGGTTATATCACTCTATGTTCTATACCGTGCTGTGCGATCACTGCTCAAGCCAGGAGCCTTCGTGTTCGACCGCAACAGCCATACCTATAGCGTAGATGGCGAAACGCTTGGTCGCCTCAGCGATATTACCCAGGTAAGGGTGAGCAAGATAAGAGCAGCAAGGTCGCACTACTACGCAGTAGAGATTGTGAACAAAGGCGGCGATAGCGATAAGGTGAACACCTATATGCTCAACGACTCGGCGATGGCAACCGCTGAACGTATATCCAGCTTCCTGGGCGTGTCCGAGGATGAGGAAACAATCAGCGAGTGGTGAGGGAGACAGCAATGATTCTGCTAATAGACAACTACGATAGCTTCACCTACAATCTCTACCAATACCTTTGCGAGCTGGGTGCGACGGTCGAAGTGCGGCGCAATGACGAGGTGAGCGTGTCCGATGTGGCCGCGCTGCAGCCAGAGGCGCTGGTGATCAGCCCCGGCCCTTGCACTCCCAACGAGGCAGGCAACAGCAACGCCATCATCGCCGCCTACAGTGGCAAGCTGCCCATCCTGGGCGTTTGCCTGGGCCTGCAGTGCATCGGACAGGTGTTCGGTGGACAGATAGTGCGGGCCGATACATTGATGCACGGCAAGACTTCGTTGATCCACCACGACGGCAGCAGCATCTTCGCGGGCCTCCCCAACCCGTTCGTCGCCACCCGCTACCACTCGCTGGTAATCGAGCCGCATTCCGCGCCCGCCAGTCTGCAAGTGACCGCCTGGGCCGACGACGGCACCATCCAGGCGGTGCAGCACCGTGAACATCGCAGCACAGTGGGGGTGCAGTTCCACCCCGAAAGCATCCTGACTGAGCAAGGCAAGGCTATACTGCAGAACTTTCTGGAAGGTCATTTCTAAAGCACCAGCCAGAGGGTTCGGTTCAACGGACAAACGGACAAACGGAGCGCAGAGGCGGCAAAAAGCCTCTCCCAGCGGCGGAGTGCAGGAGCGGCAAAAAGCCTCTCCCAGCGGGAAACCCCCTTGTGGGGTTCCCTGTGGGTAGGTTTGGTGAGGGAGAATGTTCTCACGCACCAACGCTCATCGTAACTACAAACGTCGCGTTGCCACATTCATAATTCATAATTCAACATTCACAATTCCCCGGAGGGGCAGATGATTCGTGAAGCAATCGGCAAGCTGGTAAGCGGGCAGAGCCTGGACAGCGACGAGGCAGCGCAGGCGATGGCTGAGATTATGGACGGCGAGGCCAGTGGGGCGCAGATCGGCGCGTTCATCACCGCGCTGCGGATGAAGGGCGAGTCGGTGGCGGAGATTGCCGGGCTGGCGCGGGTGATGCGCGACCGTGCCACCCACGTGGAACACGATGCCCCCGCGCTGGACACCTGCGGCACCGGCGGTGATGGAGCCAAGAGCTTCAACGTCAGCACCACCGCTGCGTTTGTTGCGGCGGGCGCGGGCGTGGTGGTTGCCAAGCACGGCAATCGGGCGATGAGCAGCCAGTGCGGCAGCGCCGATGTGCTTGAGGCGCTAGGGGTCAAGCTGGAACTGGGGCCGGAGGGGGTGGCGCGTTGCTTGCATGAAGCGGGCATCGGCTTCATGTTCGCACCGCTATTCCATCCCGCGATGAAACACGCTGGCCCCGCCCGCCGCGAGATTGGCATCCGCACCGTGTTCAACATCCTCGGCCCGCTCACTAATCCGGCGCGGGCGGAGATGCAATTGCTGGGCGTGGCCGATGCCAACATCGCCCGCAAGATGGGCGAGGTCTTGCAGATGCTTGGCTCGCGCCATGCGGTGGTCGTGCATGGGCTGGACGGCCTCGATGAACTGACCACCACCGGCCCCAGCCTGCTGATTGACGTGCGGCCCGCAGGTATCATCGAGCAAGAGGTCAATCCGACTGAGCTAGGGCTGCCCATCGCGCAACCCGCCGACATCAGCGGCGGCGACGCAGCGCAGAACGCCGCCTATACCCGCGCCGTCCTTGCGGGCGAACCCGGCCCCCGCCGCGACATCGTGCTGCTCAACGCTGCCGCCGCGCTCTACGCCGCCGATGTAGTCAACACCCTGGCCGAAGGTCTCGACCTCGCCCGCAAAGCCCTCGACGGCGGCCTCGCCCAACGCAAACTCGACAAGCTAATCGCGGTAAGCAATGCAGCGTGAGTGCTGAGTGCTGAGTGCTGAGTGCTGAGTAGCAAAAAGCCCCCAGCGGGGGTTGGGGGAGAAATCTTGACTTACAGAAATGCTCATCGTAACTACATGGCAAAACCCCTCTCCCAGCGGGAGAGGTTGGGTGAGGGAGAAGCTCGCAGTGCATCAATGCCCAGTGTAACTAAACAGGCTGGGGTAGGGGCGAATCGCATACGCCCTGCCGAAAACGCAGCAATGCTCGTCGTAACTGTAAAGCAACGAACGTCAGCCAACGGATTGTAAAAACGGATAAACGGATTGGGCTACCCGCTCAGTATCCATCCCTCTCAAGGATGAGATCGGGGGTTCGCATCCCCTACCAAGCAAAGGAGGATTACACATGACCGAACCAAAGAAAAAACGTTTCCTCTCCGGCATGAGGCCGAGTGGCAGCCTGCATATCGGACATTACGTCGGCGCGTTGGAGAACTGGCTGCGGGTGCAGCACGAGTACGAGTGCTACTTCCTGATCGTGGATTGGCACGTGATGGCCGACCACATGGGCGAGGTGGCGATGATCCGCAAGAATGTCATCGAAGTCGCGCTCGACTGGCTGGCGGTTGGCCTCGACCCCAACGAAAACTCGTTCGTGGTGCAGAGCCAGGTGCCGGAGGGGGCGGAGTTGCAGTCCCTGATCAGCACGCTTGTCACCGTACCACGCCTCAACCGCAACCCCACGTTGAAGGCGGAGATAAGGCAACTGGGCAAGGAGCAGGGTCAGTCCGACGAGGAGGCCGACGACATCAGCCGCGCCCGCGTCAGCGTCGCGTTCTACAACTACCCGATCAGCCAGGCGGCGGACATTCTGCTGCCCAAGGCCCATCTGGTGCCAACCGGCGATGATCAGTTGCCGCACATCGAGCTTACCCGCGAGATTGCCCGCGACTTCAACCGCCTCTACGGTGAGGTCTTCCCCATCCCCGAAGCGCTGATAGGCCGCGTGCCGCGGCTGGTGGGGCTGGACAACAACGGCAAAATGTCGAAGAGCCTGGGCAACACCATCCAACTAGGCGACCCTGCCGAGGTGGTCACGCGCAAGGTGATGGGGATGTACACCGATCCCACTCGCCTGCGGGCCACCGACCCCGGCCACGTCGAAGGCAACCCCGTGTTCATCTACCACGATGCCTTCAACCCCAACAAGGAGGAGGTCGACGATCTCAAGGAGCGCTACGTGGCGGGCAAGGTTGGCGATGTAGAGGTCAAGCGCAAACTGGCAGCCGCGCTCAACACCCTGCTGGAGCCAATCCGTGACCGCCGCGCCTACTACGAGCAGCACATGGGCGAGGTGCGCGACGCACTCTATCAAGGCACCCAGCGGGCCAAGCGTCTCGCCGAGCACACCATGGCCGAGGTGCGCGAAGCGATGGGCCTATCTTCATACTTCAAGTAAGTTTTGAGTTTTGAGTTTAGAGTTGGGCTGATGGTGCGTTCACTTCCGTAGGGGCGGGCGGTGGCCCGCCCAGGTGCAGCGCACCAATGCTGGGGGATACCAGCCAACGGACTGTTCAACGGACAAACGGACTAACGGACGTAGGGGCGCATGGCATACGCCCACATGAAGCGCACCAATACTGGGAGATACCAGCCAACGGACTGTTCAACGGACAAACGGACAACGGACGTAGGGGCGCATGGCATACGCCCACATGAAGCGCAACCAACGCCCATCGAAAGCGACAAACCATGCTAGACGAAATCATCACCCACAAGCGAACCGAGATTGCTGAGGCCGAGGCTGCCATATCATTGCCAGAGTTGCGACGACTGGCGGCGTGGCAGCCGCAGGCGCGGGACTTCGCCGCTGCGCTGCGCCACGCTGGTACACGGCCAGGCCACACCCCGGCTTTGATCGCCGAGGTCAAGCGGGCCAGCCCTTCGCGGGGGGAGCTTAACGCCGACCTCGACCCAGCCACGTTGGCCCACGATTACGCCCACGCGGGCGCGGCGGCTATCTCGGTGCTAACCGATCGCAGGTTCTTTCGCGGCAGCCTCGCTGACCTCGAAGCGGTGCGCCGCACCGTATTGCAGCCAATCTTGCAGAAGGATTTTATCGTCAACGAGTATGGCATCGTGCAGGCGCGGGCGGCGGGTGCCGACGCGGTGCTGCTGATCGTCGCGGTGTTGGATAATACCGAGTTGCGCGACTTGCTAGCGGCCACGCATGGGCTAGCGATGAATGCCATCGTCGAGGTTCACAACGAGGCCGAGCTTGAGCGGGCGTTGAAGCTGGATGCTCGCATCATCGGGGTTAACAATCGCAACCTGGCGACCTTCGCGGTGGATACCAGCACTACTGCGCGGCTGCGCCCCCTCGTACCACCCGCGCTCATCTTTGTCGCCGAGAGCGGTATTCGCACCGCCACTGACGTGCAGGCGCTACGGGAGATTGGTGCAGACGCGATGCTGGTCGGTGAGGCGCTCGTTACCAGTGGCGATGTGATGGCGAAAATCAAAGAACTACTCTATTAGTTTTATTCAGGGAGTTAGTGATGAACAGAGTCGAAGAGCTACGCGCAAAGTGGGAGAGCGGCAACCTCAGCGACGACGCTGCGCTGCTGGAATTGTGCGCTGAGTTGGATGCGGTGGAGCACGCGCTGGCTTCGATTGAGGAAGCCAGGCAACAAACCCGCGCCTTGACCAGCGAAGTAGTGGAGAGGATCGGCGGGCGAGCGCAGGTACGCGGGTTCGGCCAGCTGATTATTACTGCGCCTGGCAGCGTAGTCAACTACGATCGCGAGACGCTCGATGCTCTGTTGGTACAGCTGGAGCGCGAACATAACCCGTTGGCGGCAACCATTCGTGCGGCACGGAAGGTGACATCACGCGCAGGCCACTTGCAGATTAAGCGGGAGCAGCCATGAGCACGGTCAAGGTGAAAATCTGCGGGATACGCGACGCAGCGATGGGGTTGGTCGCTGCCGAGGCGGGAGCCGACCTCATCGGGCTGGTGTTCGTTCCCAATACTCCCCGTCTGGTGACAGTGACGCAGGCGGCGCAGATTGTCCGCGAACTGGGTAGCGATGGCCCAAAGGTGGTTGGCCTGTTCATGGATGCAAGCGCTGAAGAGATTAACGCAGTCGCCGATGCCGTTGGTCTGGATTACGTACAGCTATCCGGCAATGAAGCGCCAACGCTGGTAGCACAGCTAAACCGTCCAGTAATCAAAACGGTGCGCTGCGGCGGTCAGCAGCAAATTGACGAACTGCTAGCTGGGGTGGAGATCTGGCACAAGGCGGG
The DNA here is from genome assembly GCA_025355955.1 of Chloroflexota bacterium. GTDB lineage: Bacteria > Chloroflexota > Chloroflexia > QHBQ01 > QHBQ01 > QHBQ01. Next base: position 12,893 of record JANXYP010000025.1, on the reverse strand, counting down.
GGCAACCGTGCTACTCGATGCTCCCGGCACTGCGGGCGGCCACGGCAAGCTAGCCGACTGGGACTCCGCCGCTGCGGTCGCCTTTCGTTACCCGGTCATCCTCGCTGGTGGGCTGCATCCAGCAAACGTTGCCGAGGCGATTGCGCTGGTGCAGCCCTGGGGCGTGGACGTAAGCAGCGGGGTCGAGCGCGAACGCGGAGTGAAGGATGCCACCCTAGTCAGGGCGTTCATCGCGGCGCAAAGATAGACCCCTCTCTTTGGGCTAAACTTATCCCATAATAATGTCGCATGGTACGCTGCGGTGGGACGGCACGCAGCGAGCAGTGTTACCGGGGGTTGGGGGCGTAGCCCTTGCTTGCCACACTACCATGCCTATCGGCTGCATACCGGCCACCAGGCTTATAGCGTGGATTGACCTGTTTGCGGGGCCAGCACCTAGCATGATGTTCATCTCGCCCTACCGCCAGCAATGCTGCAGCTAGCGGGGTTGGCGTGTTCGCCGTTTCGATAAGCATTGGTGAACTTGCCAGCGGGGAGCTTCGCTCCCAACCCTCAGTAACTCGGCGAGCGGCGGGGTGTCCCTGCCACTACAACATCCCTTCACTATTTGGGGGTAAGGTTTAGCTCTGAGAGAGGGGTAATCAGAACTTTGTTTACAGGATACTCATACCTCATACCTCGTACCTCATACCTTTAGATTGGAGAACCACGATGCAGACAATAGAACAACCAACCGACACCTACAACCTGCCCGACGCGAATGGGCGCTTCGGCGAGTTCGGCGGCAAGTACGCGCCGGAGACGCTGATGGCCGCGCTGACTGAGCTTGAGCAGGCATATGACCAGGCCAAGAACGATGTCGCCTTTGGTCGCGAACTCCACGACCTCAGCCGCCACTATGTGGGCAGGCCCACGCCACTGTACCACGCGAAGAAACTTAGCGCTGAACTGGGCGGCGCGCAGATTTACCTCAAACGCGAGGACCTTGCCCACACCGGCGCGCACAAGATTAACAACGCGCTGGGCCAGGCCTTGTTGGCGAAGCGGATGGGCAAGCAGCGCATCATCGCCGAGACCGGGGCGGGGCAGCACGGCGTTGCCACCGCTACGGTGTGCGCGATGCTGGGGCTGGAGTGCATCGTCTATATGGGCGAGGTGGACGTGCATCGCCAGTCGCTCAACGTCTTCCGCATGAAGCTGCTGGGGGCGAGGGTCGAGGCGGTCAAAAGTGGCGGGCGCACCCTGAAGGATGCCATCAACGAGGCGATCCGCGACTGGGTGACAAACGTGGAGACCACCTTCTACATCATCGGCTCGGTGGTGGGGATGCACCCCTACCCAATGATGGTGCGCGACTTCCAGAGCGTGATTGGCCGCGAGGCGCGGGCGCAGTGCATCGAGCAAATTGGCAGGCTGCCCGATTATATCGTCGCTTGCGTCGGTGGCGGCAGCAACGCAATGGGCATCTTCCACCCCTTCTACCACGATCGCAGCGTCAAACTAATCGGCGTGGAGGCGGGAGGCGCAGGCATCGAGACTGGCCGCCACGCGGCACCGCTCACCGCGGGCACGCCGGGGGTGCTGCACGGCGCACGCTCCTACCTGATGCAAACGGCGGACGGCCAGGTGATGGACACCGAGAGCATCAGCGCAGGGTTGGATTATCCGGGGGTCGGGCCGGAGCATAGCTACTTCAAGGATAGTGGCCGCGCCACCTACACCTCCGCCACCGACGCGCAGGCTTTGGAGGGTTTCAAGCTGCTCTGCCGCGCCGAGGGCATCATTCCCGCGCTGGAGCCGAGCCACGCCATGTACACCGTGTCGCAACTCGCGCCCACGTTGCCGCAGGATGCAGTCATCATACTGAACCTGAGCGGGCGCGGAGACAAAGACATCAACACCGTGGCCGCAGTGCTAGGGGTGGAGCTATGAGTAGAATTGCCGAGACTTTTGCCAACCTGAAGCGCGAAGGTGCAACCGCGATTATCCCTTACGTGATGTGCGGCGACCCTGATGTGGCGACCACGCTGGCAGTGGTGCCAGCGCTAATCGCAGGTGGCGCAGATCTGGTAGAACTGGGTGTGCCGTTCAGCGACCCCATCGCCGAGGGGCCGACCATCCAGCGGGCGGCGGAACGGGCGCTTGCCAGCCATACCAGTCTGGCCGACTGCCTCGGCGTGGCGCAGCAATTGCGCGATCAGGGCGTGGCCGCGCCGCTGCTGCTGATGGGTTACTACAACCCCATCCACCACTACGGCATCGTTCGTTTTGCCGAACACGCTGCCGCCGCGGGCGTAGATGGCGTAATCGTGCCGGACTTGCCACCAGAGGAGGCTGAGGAGCTTACCACCGCGCTCAAGGCGAAGGAACTTGATCTCATCTTCCTACTCACCCCCACCAGCACCGACGAGCGTATCACCCGTGTATGTAAGCTGGCAAGCGGCTTCATCTACTGCGTCTCGCTGCTAGGCGTAACCGGGGCGCGCACCGAGTTCAGCGCCAGTGTAGGCAGCCTGGTGGAGCGTATCCACCAGCACACCGACCTGCCCATCGCCATCGGCTTCGGCATCTCCCGCCCCGAACACATCGCCGCTGCCAGCGCCATCGCCGACGGCGCGGTAATTGGCAGCGCGTTGATTGATCGGCTGACCGCTGCGCCAGCCAGCGATAGGGCTAATGCAGGCCGTGAGTACATTGCAGAATTGAAGACTGCGGCACAACGCTTGAAGCCCTCTCCCCTCGAGGGGAGAGGGTTGGGTGAGGAGTGAGGCAGAAGCGCCTCAATCTCTATCGTAAGCGATATATACTTGCCATGCTTATGACCAGCATTGTCGCAAGTCGAGATCCCCAACCCCCGTGGGTGCTTGAAGCCCTCTCCCCTACAGGGGAGAGGGTTGGGTGAGGAGTGAGGCTGAAGCGCTTCAATGCCAATCGTAAGCGATATACTTGCCATGCTTATGACCTGCATTGTCGCAAGTCAAGATCCCCCAACCCCCCAGCGGGTGCTAGAAGCCCTCTCCCCTCGAGGGGAGAGGGTTGGGTGAGGAGTGAGGCTGAAGTGCCTCAATGCCAAACGTAAGCGATATATACTTGCCATGCTTATGACCTGCATTGTCACAATTCGGGACTTCCCCCTAACCCCCGCTGAGGGCTTGAAGCCCTCTCCCCTCGATGGGAGAGGGTTGGGTGAGGGGTGAGGCTGAAGCGCCTCAATGCCAATCGTAAGCGATATACTTGCCATGCTTATGACCAGCATTGTCGCAAAAGGAAGAGTTTATGAAATGCAGAGGCATCCGGGGCGCGACCACGGTCGAGGCCAACAACAAAGTGGAGATCGTGCAGGCAACCCAGGAGTTGCTGCGGTTGCTGCTCGAGGCCAACCAGTTTGAACTCGACGACCTGGCCGCCGCCTTCTTCACCACCACGCCCGACCTGACCGCTGAGTTTCCTGCCTGGGCGGCGCGACAGATGGGCTGGACCGAGGCCGCGCTAATGTGTGGCCACGAGATGAACGTGGCGGGCGCATTGCCGCGTTGCATCCGCGTGCTGCTGCTGGTCAACACCGACAAGCCCGCCAGCGAGATAAAGCACGTATACATCAAGGGCGCAAAGGACTTGCGTAAGCTGCCGCCCGACCTGCCAGTGCTGAGTGCTGAGTGCTTTGTAAACTAAGTTTTGAGGTTCTCCCCTCCCGCCGGGAGGGGCAGGGGGTGGGTCTACATCGCGCTGCACGGACCCACCCCCAACCCCTCCCGGCGGGAGGGGGGGTCATCAGAACTTTGTTTATCTGGTAATGAGTGTTGAGTGCTGAGAAACCGTTTCGTTATTTGTAGGGGCGAACAACGGTTCGCCCTTTGCAGACTGGGAATAATGACGTTCCTATACGCTTTCAACTTTCAACTCAACTAGGAGAGGTAGACAAGTGATGATTATAGTAATGAAATACGGCGCAAGCCAGGAGCAGATCGATCATGTGGTGGAGCGGGTCAAGGAGCATGGCTTCACCCCGCACCTGAGCGAGGGTGAGCAACGCGCCATCATCGGCGTGGTCGGCTCCGACCCTGACCGGCTGTACAACCAACTGATGGGTCATGTCGAGACTCTCGGCGGGGTCGAGCAGGTGGTGCCGATCACCAAGAAGTACAAACTGAGCAGCCGCGAGTTTCAGGCCGCCAACACCGTCGTAGACGTGGATGGGGTGAAGATTGGCGGCGAGGAGCTGGTGGTTATGGCCGGGCCTTGCTCGGTGGAGAGCGAGGAGATGCTGATCAGCACGGCGAAGGCGGTCAAGGCGGCAGGGGCGAAGATCCTACGCGGCGGCGCGTTCAAGCCGCGCACTTCGCCCTACCAGTTTCGCGGGCTGGGCAAGGAGGGATTGGAGATGCTGGCGCGGGCGCGGGCGGAGACCGGCCTGAAGGTGATCACCGAGGTAATGACCCCCGGCGATGTCGACCTGGTTGCCCAGTACAGCGACATCCTGCAGATCGGCGCACGCAATATGCAGAACTACCTGTTGCTGGAGGAGGTGGGCAAGGCGGGCAAGCCGTGCCTGCTCAAGCGCGGCCTGAGCGCCACCATCGAGGAGTGGCTGCTATCGGCGGAGTACATCCTGGCAACTGGCAACCGCCAGGTGATGCTTTGCGAACGCGGTATCCGCACCTTCGAGACTTACACCCGCAACACCATGGACATCAGCGCCATCCCAGTGATCAAGAAACTGAGCCACCTGCCAATTATCGCCGATCCCTCGCACGGCACTGGCAAATGGTATCTGGTGCCACCTCTGGCGCTGGCAAGCGTGGCGGCGGGCGCAGATGGCCTGATCATCGAGGTGCATCCCGACCCCGATAAGGCGCTCAGTGATGGGCCGCAGTCGCTGAACTGGGAGAACTTCGCCAGGCTGATGCCCCAGGTATCATGGATTGCCGCAGCCGTCGGTCGCAGTGTGGACGATGTACACGACCAGTTCGAGCGCTACATGGAGCGCGCCCCCATCGCCAGCTTGACGCGCTAAAAACTCCCTTCCCGCCAGGAGGAGCAGCGATCATTCCCCTCCCGCCGGGAGGAGCAGCGATCATTCCCCTCCCGCCGGGAGGGGCTGAGGGTGGGTCCGTGTCACATACAAACCTCTGTTTATTCACCATCACATCATGAGCTTATCACAAGGAGGGTACAGCAATGGCAAAGCTAACCAACGAGGAACTGAACGTCGAACTGAAAAACATCCCTGGCTGGCAGCTAGCGGCGGGGCAGTTGAAGAAGCAGTATGCGCTCAAGGATTTCGTCACCGCCATCGCCTTCGTCAACAAGGTGGCCGAGATCGCCGAGCAAATCGCCCACCACCCCGACATCGTGATCAACTACTCGCGGGTCACGCTCTCCACCTCGACCCACAGCGAAGCCAGCGTAATCACCGAGAAGGATGTTGATCTGGCGCGACGGGTGGAGCAGGCTTACACAGAGATGAAAAGCTAAAGGAGCAGATTCAACTTTAAACTCCCCATACATCGCCTCATGTGCCTCGATCATCGCTTCCAGCGAGAAGCGTCGTTCCGCCTCGGCGCGGCATACTGCACGGTCGAGACTAGCGGCATTGTGGGTCGCCTGAATGAAGGCGGCCTCATCGTTGGGCGGCACCAGATAGCCGGTGTGACCATCCTCGATTAGCTCCGGCAATGCGCCACGTACGTAGGCGACCACCGGCGTGCCAGCCATTAGCGCCTCGGCGGCAACCAGGCCGAATGGCTCCTCCCAGGCGATGGGAAAGAGCAGCGCGGTCGCCATGCCCATCTCCGCATACACCTCTTCACGTGCCACCGCGCCGCGATGTTCTACCCCATCGCCTAGCAGCGGCGCAACCTCCCGCTCATAGTAGCCCTGGTCGTAAATCGCCCCCAGCAGCAGCAAGCGGCGGCCCAACGCCCGCGCCACCCGAATCGCAGTGGCTGCGCCCTTTTCCGGTGCGATGCGGCCCACGAACAGCAGGTGGCCGTCGCGGTCAGGGGTAGCGTTGTAAGCGATGCTGCCATCCACGCCGTTGTAAATCACTCCATCTATACCCACCCCCGCCGCTTGCCAGGTAGCGGCGCACGCCTGCGAAACGGTGACGAGGTGGGGGCGGGATGTGGGGTTGTAGGCGGCGGTGTCGCGCTGAAGTGCCGCCAGGCTGCGATTGATCTCAGGGCTGACCGCTGGCAGGTGCAGGGTGTGAATCGCGGGTGTGTTGGCGAACGCGGCCAGGGTATAGGCAGGATAGTCGAAGGCGTGGGCGTGTACAACGTCAAAGCGGGGTTGCGTGGCGGCGACTTCGAGGAACACGCGGCGGAAGGCATCGGCGGAGAGGAAGTAGGCATCGGCCAGCGTGCCGACGTTGGCGGGGTTGTCGGCAAGGAAGATGGCGGGTTGCAGCGCGTGGTAGTCAACCTCGACCTGAACAACCTTCACCCCCGGCACAACCGAGCCGCGAGCCGCGAACAGGGTGACATCGTGGCCGCGCTCAGTCAGCCCCCGCGCCAGATCATAGACCACCACCTGCGCGCCGCCCGCGAAGGGAGGGCCGATGGGAAAGACCAGCGGAGCGACAAGGGCGATACGCATATGCCTCCAGGAATGTAGAATGAAGAAGGTGGAAGGTGGAATGGTGATGCTTGACGTGCTTATTTTGTTGCATTATACTGCAAATGAAGAATAAGAGCAGGAGCGAAACGATGCAAGAGCTAACCATTTTTATCTGCGAAGCGGACAGGTTTCAGGACCCCCACAACCATCACAGCAAGGCGCTCTACCTTGCCATCCTCGACCTGGTGAAGTCGGAGGGGGGTGCGGGTGCAACGGTGGTGCGCGGGCTGGCGGGCTACAGCGCCAACAGCCACATAATCCACACCGGCCACCTGGTTGATGTGCAGCCGCAGCTACCAGTCGTCCTCTACATCGTGGACGAGCCGGAGCGCATCGCCCGCCTGCTGCCACAAATTGAGGCGATGGTCGCGGCAAATGGTGGGCTAATTACCGTGCAGGACATCGAAGCGCATATCTATGTCCACCCCCACAAGAAGAAGTGATTAGTGATTAGTGATGGGTGATGAATGACTAATAAGAAGCAATGCCAGCCTGCCATATTCTACATTCTACACTCTACCTTCTTCATTCAGATGATCCCTCCCAGCAACCTGCCCAGCGCAATGCCCAGGATCGCGCCAACCAGACCCAGGGCAACGCTACTGCCCACATTGAGCAGCGTCTGCCAGTATTCGCCATCTTGCAGCAGGGCGATGGTCTCGTAGCTGAAAGTGCTGAAGGTGGTGTATGCCCCCAGGAAGCCGGTGCCGAACAGCAGGCGGTAGGTAGGATCGGCTATGCCCCGCTGTTCCAGGAATGCGAATAGGAAGCCTAGCGCCAGGCTGCCCGACACATTGATGAACAGCGTACCCCAGGGGAAGTCCGAGCCGTAGCGGGCGGCGAACCAGGTGCCAAGCAGGTAACGGGCGTTCGCGCCGAGAAATGCGCCGATGCCGATAGTGAGAAAGTTGCCCATTGATTATCCTCAAACCAACAAAAAAGCCTCTACTGCGAAGCCCTGCTTAGGGCCAACAGTAGAAGCCATTAGTTCAGAGCGAACAGACCTACCAGCAAGGTAGGGGCGAGCCTCATCGCCTATAAACTTACGCCTTTATTCTAACATTTTGGGCGCAGCGCGTCAATTAGTTAATCAGCCTGATTCAGAGATTCAGACAACCTGATTGCAATTGCAAGATGCCGATGCTATAATATTGCTACCAGTCCATGCTGGCTAAAGGAAAGTGGCGTGGTTGGTCAGGGATACCTGCTGATGACAGAGGCACATCGAGCGGACCTGCATTTTTCGACCCTGAAGGGTCAAGAAGAGGTAATAGCAATGCTAACAGATTTGCAGGCAAGGAAGATGACCATGTTCTTTAACGCCGCCGACGAGAACAAGGATGGCGTGATTGAGCATAGCGACTACGAGAAGCTAATCGAGAACCTTGCCAATTTGCGCGGCTGGAAGACTGGCTCACCGGAATATAGCCATCTCTACGATGCGTATATGTTCATGTGGCAGCCGATGCAGGCGCTCAAGCTCACACTCCCCGAATATCTCCACATCCTCGGCTCGATGATAGATACACCCCAGGCGCGAGACCTCAACCGCTCGATTACCAAAACCGTGTTCGACCTGATTGACACTGACGGCGATGATCGCATCGGCCAGGCTGAGTATGCTGAGTACCTTGCCGCGCATCGCATTGATGGCGCAGCAGCGGGTAACGCCTTTAAGCATCTTGATACCAATGGCGACGGCATCATCACCCGCGCACAATTCAGCCAGATCAGCGCCGAGTTCTACTTCGGCGATGACGAACACGCGCCCGGCAACTGGCTGTGGGGAAAATACTGATTATAGCCCGTCAGGCAGAATAAGCCTGATCACCGCCTGCTTCTTAATCTAATACCGTTTCCCGCAGGTAATGCAGTAAATTGGGCCAGGGCGAACCGTTGTTCGCCCCTACGGAAACACCGCATTACCCACCGGATTTGGTATAAGCCCCAGCGGGGGTGGGGGAGAATCACGAACCACTACTAACCTAAGCCCCCAGCGGCGGTTGGGGGAGAATCTCGCCCTGCGTTAGCGCCTGGGTAATCAAAACAGACCCTATGTGCTTACCCAGGCATGATTACGCTTCAAGATTTCTCCCCCAAACCCCCGCTGGAGGCTTAGTTGATCATCCTTCGGCATGATTACGCTTCAAGATTTCTCCCCCAAACCCCCGCTGGAGGCTTAGTTGATCAACCTTCGGCATAAGTGCGCTTCAAGATTTCCTCCCCAAACCCCCGCTGAGGGCTTAGTTGATCAAGCTGAGGAGTGGCTCATGCTTTCATCTCGCCCGCCCACCTAACCGTTTGCCCCAAACTGTGTTAGAATAGAGCCACCGCAGGACGATAACCGAACCACAGGAGAGAGCATGGAGCGCGAAGAAATTGACCCCAAGATTGCGCGGCTGCGCGAACTGAAGGAGCAGGCGCTGCTGGGCGGCGGTCAGAAGCGCATTGACCAGCAGCACGCCAAAGGCAAGCTCACCGCCCGCGAACGCATAGACTTGCTGCTCGACGATGGCTCGTTCGAGGAAATCGGAATGTTCGTGCAGGGGCGCGGTGACGGCAACGGCGGCCTTCAATACTTCGGCGATGGGGTAGTCACCGGCTATGGGCGGATTGAGGGGCGGCTGGTCTACGTCTTTAGCCAGGACTTCACCGTTTTCGGCGGTTCGCTGGACGAGGCCCATGCCGAGAAGATCGTCAAGATTATGGAACTGGCGACCCGCAACGGCGCACCTCTAATCGGCCTGAACGACAGCGGTGGGGCGCGCATCCAGGGCGGAGTGGTCAGCCTGGGCGGTTATGCCGACATCTTCCTACGCAACACTCTCGCCAGCGGGGTCATCCCTCAGATCAGCGCGATTATGGGGCCATGCGCGGGTGGCGCAGTCTACTCGCCCGCGCTCACCGACTTCATCCTGATGGTGCGCGACACCAGCTATATGTTTGTCACTGGCCCCAACGTGGTCAAGACCGTGACGCAGGAGGATGTTACCTTCGAGGAGCTGGGCGGCGCAAGCATCCACAATGGCACCAGCGGGGTCGCCCACTTCGCTGCTGCCAACGATGAGGAGTGCCTGCTCACCCTGCGCCGCCTGCTCTCCTTCATCCCCTCCAACAACCTCGACGACCCGCCCTACGTGCCGACCGACGACCCGCTCGACCGCGAGGATCACGAACTCAACCGTCTCGTTCCCGCCCAGGCGACCAAATCCTACGATATGAAGGAGATCATCCACCACATCGTAGACAACGCCGACTTCCTGGAGGTACACGAACACTGGGCGCAGAATATCATAGTCGGCTTTGCGCGGCTGGGTGGGCGCAGCGTCGGCATCGTGGCGCAGCAACCGGCGGTGCTGGCGGGGGTGCTGGACATCAACTCCTCGGACAAGGCTGCCCGCTTCGTGCGCTTCTGCGACTGCTTCAACATCCCGATTATCACCTTTGTGGACGTGCCAGGGTTTCTCCCCGGTATGGGGCAGGAGCATGGCGGCATCATCCGTCACGGCGCGAAGCTGCTGTACGCCTACTGCGAGGCGACCGTACCCAAAATCACCGTGATCACGCGCAAGGCATACGGCGGCGCGTACGACGTAATGAGCAGCAAGCACGTGCGTGGCGACATCAACCTGGCCTGGCCCACTGCCGAGATTGCGGTGATGGGCATAGATGGCGCGGTCAATATTATCTACAAGGACATCATCGAGCAGGCCGCCGACCCTGAAGCCAAGCGCAAGGAACTGGTGGCCGACTATCAGGAGCGTTTCGCCAACCCCTACATCGCCGCCGCCCGTGGCTACCTGGATGCGATCATCGAGCCGCAGCAAACCCGCCCCAAGCTGATCCGCGCCCTCGAAAGCCTGAAGGATAAGCGCGACACCAACCCGCCCAAAAAGCATGGCAATATGCCTCTCTAGCCAGGCATGAGGCATGAGGCATGAGGTTGAGTAGTTGATCTGTAGGGGCGAACCGTGGTTCGCCCTGGCGCGTAGGGGCGGGCTGCGCTCGCCCTGCCTGCTAAACAACATCGGTAGGGGCGAACCGTGGTTCGCCCTGGCGCAAGCAGGATCCAGATTACTCCCCTCCCGGCGGGAGGGGCTGGGGGTGGGTCCGAGTCGCGCCGCATGCACCCTCCCCTCCCCTCGCGGCGGGAGGGGAACACACTGCTGCCATCATCAAAACTGATCAGCCAACAATCTACCCTCTACCTTCTACCATTGGAGACGCACTGTGGCCCAGATGCATCCCTCACAACTTGATAGCAAAGCGCCGCCTGCCAAACGCGCAGTCTACGAGCGGTTGGCACAGACGCTGGCCGATGAGTTCAGCGTTATATACGATATCAGCTTCAGCGACCCGCAGGATAGCGCCAACCGCCAGCGGCGGATTGACTTCCTGATCATTCATCCCGACCTGGGCTTGCTAACGCTGGAAGCGACGGGTGGCGCGGTGCGGCTGGCCGACAACCAGTGGCACAGTCGTGATGCGACCGGCAAGGACAATATAATTGTCAACCCTTATCTGCAAGCGCAGAACGACCGCGCTGCGTTCAGCCGCTGGCTGCGCTACGATGGCAACGCTAACCAGTACGCGATGGTGTACAATCGGCACATCGGCTATGCAGTGGCCTTGCCCGACACCGATGCGGCGAGGGCCAACCTGGGGCTGACTGCTAGCCCGCGCAATACGATTGACCAGGGCGATCTGGCGGGCCTCGAAACGGCGGTGCGGCGGGTGATGGAACACGCCGAAACCAACTATCAGATACCACCGCAGGCGATCAGCGTGCTAATCGCCACTCTAGCCCAGGCGCAGGCCGCGCCGCGCCCAACCGTTGTCAACGCAACCCCGGCAGCCCCGCCCGCGCTGCAAAAGGCGGGCAGCGCCGCACTGGGAACAAGGGTTATTGCTCTGCTGGTAGTGCTGGCAGCAGTGGCGCTGCTGGCGATCTTCCTGCTATTCAGCCACAACCAGACCAGCCCACCTGCCATCATCGCCAGGGCTGGCGCAACCTCTACACCAGCCACCGTCGTGCTAGACACACCTACGCCCACTGCCGCCGCCCCGATCGCAAGCGACACGCCGTTCATTACTGCTCCCATCATCGCTACCTCCACACTCACCAATACGCCGCAACTTGCGGTCGGCGTTGATGCACAGGTTACGCAGGACGGCAACCTACGGGTACGCACGCAGCCGACCGCCAACGCCGACATCATTGTTAAGCTAGCTCCGGGGGTGAAGCTACGCATTGTGGGTGGGCCGCAGCAGGCCGAGGGCTACACCTGGTGGCAGGTGGGCGACTGGCCTAATGCCAGCGGCAGCACTGGCTGGTGCGCGGGCGATTTCCTGCAGCCGGTTGCCAACCAAAGCGCCCTCGCCCCCACCGTTACGCTTCCGTCGCCCGTTCCCAGCCCAACCGCACTTCCTGTGCTAAGCAACCCACCAGCGCCACAACTGGCGATTGGCAGTGACGCGCTGGTTACGCAGGATGGCAACCTGCGGGTGCATAGCCAACCCGCCGCCGCTGCCGATGTGGTGGTCGAACTGTCGGCGGGAAGGCGGATACACATCATCGGCGGGCCGCAGCAGGCCGACGGCCATACCTGGTGGCAAGTGGGAGGTTGGCCCGACTCCAACGGCGCTACCGGCTGGTGCGCGGGCGAGTTCCTGCAGCCAGTCAGCCCTTAGCGGATGATGCCCAGTCGCTGGGCAGATTGCGTATTTCTGTAGGGGCGAACCGTTGTTCGCCTTGGGTCAATCTATAGCGGCACCACCGCTAATTGGTATAAGGCAAGCTCTCTCCTCACCAACATACCCACAGGGAACCCGCAAGGGGTTTCCCTGTGGGTATGTTTGGTGAGGGTTGAAGGCTGAAGAGCAAACAAGGCTTATCGGAATGTTCGCTGCTAGGGGCAGGCTTTTTGCCTTATCGTTTACAATAAGCATCGTAGCTGGGCAAGCTCTCCCCACACCAACCTACCCACAGGGAACCCCACAGGGGGGTTTCCCCGCTAGGGAGAGGCTTTTTGCTTATCGCATACTATGGGCAGTGGTGTAATACCCACTAGCCGCGGCAATGCTATAGATCTGATTGATATTATACCAAATAGCCAAGGAGGTGCTATAATTTTGGTACTGATAACAAGGAGGTAGATGATGCCTGGTCCCAATCTAGCTATTAACTGGCAAGAAGATGTTGATACCCTCAAGCAGATGTTCCTCAAGGAAACTAACCCCAAACGTCGCGCCCGCCTGCACGCCCTCTGGTTGGT
>JANXYP010000010.1 GCA_025355955.1 Chloroflexota bacterium | reverse complement strand
AATGTAAGCCAGAGTTGGGGTTGGTCGAGTACCTGGTCGCCAACGCCAAGATGCTGGGGGTGGTAAAGCAGCGGCGCAAACCGCCAAAAGGTGTAGCGAAAACTTGACATTGCGTTTTGATCCTTAACTTGGCACTGATAGTATGAGGTATGAGTACGCTGTAAACGGAGTTCTGATGTTCTCCCCTCCCGCCGGGAGGGGCTGGGGTGGGTCCGTGCAGCGCGACTCGCACCCACCCCTACCCCTCCCAATGGGAGGGGAAACTACTCTCCCTCCCATCAAACTTTGTATACGCGGCACTCATGCCTCATGCCTGTTGTACCGCGCCACCGTCTCGTTTTGCACCACTTCGCCGGTTTCGACAAAGCCAAGACTGGTGTACAGCTTGCGGGCGACCTCGTTCTCCGGCTCATAACTGATCGCGATCTCGTTACCACCGGGTTGCTCACTGATTAGGCGCATCAGTTCGACCATCGCGGCGCGACCGTAGCCCTTGCCCTGCTGCGATGCGTCAATCATCAGCCGGAAGATCCACCACTTCTGCTCGTCGACATCCAGCGCGTACATCGCAAAGCCAACCATCGCCTCGCCATCGTAGACTGCCAGCGGCACGCACTCCGGCTCGGCATATGCCTGGGCAATCGAGAAAACGTTGGGGGCGACGAAATGCGCCTGCCCCTCGGCCACCTTCAACTTGATGCACTCCCTGAAGTTGTGCCGATCAATATTACGCAAGGTTACGTTCACGGTTGCTGCCTCCTTGTTTGGGTCGCAAAAATCCTCTCCCATTGGGAGAGGATTGGGCGCTTACCAGCCTGCTACGCCTCGATATTTGTCGTGGTTGGTGTAGTGGCAGGCGGTGCGGCCTGGATGGTCGCCTTGTTCACTGGCCGCCCTGTCATCTTGCGCTCCTTGATGCGGGCCGACTTGCCAGTGCGTCCGCGCAGGTAGTAGAGCGCGGCGCGGTGGACTACCCCGAAGCGGCTCACTTCAATCTTGTCAATGCGCGGCGAGTTTAGCAGGAAGGTACGCTCTACTCCAACGCTGTGCGAGGCAATGCGCCGCACCGTGAAGTTGGCGTTCACTCCGCTATTGCGCTTGCGAATGACGATGCCCTCGAACACCTGGATGCGTTCGCGGCCACCTTCGACTACCTTGACGCTGACCCGTACCGTGTCGCCAGGGCCAAACTCCGGCAAGTCGTCTTCATCCTTGGTATACTCCTCGCCGATCAATTCCACTATCTGATTCATAACTAGACCTCTCTCATGCTCTGCGCCCACGCCTGACCTGGCGGCTGCGCTGCTACTCTTACCCGCCACACCCGCATTTGGGGGGCGGCTTGCCACTGCCCAGACGAGCGTGGCGAATCAAAGCGTGCCGCACTGAGTATGCACGCACGCGAAGGGGATTATACCAAATCTAAAGCCCAGGTTGCAAACCTACCCACTGCTACGGCCTCGATATAGTGGTTAGGTTGGCGGGTAGATTTGGGTAATAATGCGTAGTTTTGCTGACTAGCTCTTTGTTACGTGTACAACCCCGCCTGCATCTACTTGCAGATACACGCTACCTGCTTTCTTGCTGGCATAATAGAGCAGGTAAACGATTAGCCCAACGCCGCCGACGCAGAACCAGAGCAGGGCAAATAGTAGGCTAAACTTCTTCTGTTTGATAAGCTGGCAGGTGGTCGGAGTTCGCGCAACGATCTGGAAGCCTTGTTGTACATACTTAGTTATATGCTCATCAAGGACGGCGCTGCGCTGGCTTTCGTTGTATTGATGCATTGGTTTGTTCCTTTCGACCTAACCGTTTGAGGCGGGGAGTGGCGGGGCAGGTAGCCTCACTCCACTGGTATTATATCACGCATTTTGTTATAATGCAGCGCGTATCCCCGCTCACCCTGAGCATATCGCACCTTGATAATGACCAGCGTCACCCTCTGTCCCGCTACGCTGCTTGCGTAGTTGATGACCGTCGGCCCTTTGCTTGAAGGAGATAACCTGTGTCCACGTACCAATATCAACCACCGCAGTACCCTGAGCCAGCCAAAGGCGGGATGACTGGGGGCCAGCGCACCGCATTGCTTGTGCTTGGCCTGGTGCTAGCCCTCACCATCGGCTTTGTCGGTGGCATCGCCGTCACCCGCGCCTTCGCTAATGCCAGTTGCGCCAATGCTGCCAATAATGGCGTGATTACTGCCGCCGTGCCGCCAGAACTTGCTACCAACACGCCAATTGCCAACGGCCCCGCGCCTACTGCCCCCAAATCGGCGGCTCCTACCCCGGCCACCACCGTGGTTCCCGGTGCAGCGCAGCCAACCGCCACGCCGCTGCCGCCGCTGGGTGATAACAGCATCCCCAAGAGCGGCGATGTCAGCCTCGATCAGCAGATGACCACCTTCTGGACCGCCTGGAGGCTGGTGGAGCAGGAGTATTATGGCCGCCCCGTGGATCGCCAGAAGATGGTCTGGGGCGCGACTAAGGGGATGATGGACGCGCTCGGCGACCCGCACACCTCCTTCGACAACCCGCAGCAGACTGATACCATCAACGCCGACCTCTCCGGCCAGTTCGGCGGCATCGGGGTGTACATCGATGCCCGCAACGACAAAGCGCTCACCGTCCAGGCTCCCATCCCCAACACCCCCGCCTCCCGCGCTGGGATGAGGGCGGGTGACATTATCATCAAGGTTGATGGTAAGGATATTACCAAGCTGCCCCAGGATGTGGTTATCCCCATGATCAAGGGTCCTGCTGGCACCAAGGTGACTCTCACCATCGTGCGCGGCACCCAACCCCCGTTCGACGTAACCCTCACCCGCGAGGTCATCATCGTTCCCTCAGCCACCGGCAAGATGCTGGATAACAACATCCTCTACATCCAGGTCACGGTCTTCGGTGACAGCACGGTGCAGCAACTCGACCAGGTGCTATCCGATAACCTGCCCAAGCACCCCAAGGGTATCATCCTCGACCTACGCAATAACGGTGGTGGCTACGTGGTTGCCGCGCAGCAGTTGCTGGGGCGCTTCCTGCCTGATGGCAAGGTAATTATGTATCAGAAATACTCCGCCGCTGCGCCGTCAGGCCAGAACCCGCTCCAGGATATGAAGGGCAGCGTTGGCGACACCAGCACCCCGCTAGTAGTGCTAGTCAATGGCGGCACCGCCAGCGCCAGCGAGATCAGCACCGGCGCGTTGCAGGATTACAAGCGGGCTACCGTCATCGGCGAGAAGACGTATGGCAAGGGTTCGGAACAGAACGTGCGCCCCCTGCCTGATGGCTCTAGCGTACGTATCACCATCGCCCACTGGCTCACCCCCAACAACCGCGAGATTGACGGCGTGGGCCTTACACCCGACCTCAATGTGCCGCTGACCGCCGCCGATGCCCAGGCCAACAAGGATCCCCAGCTCGACCGTGCGACGCAGTTCCTCACCACCGGGAAGTAGCAGTGCTGAGGACTGAGGACTGAGGACTGAGTAGGAGTGCTGAGGTATGAGGTTATCAGGTACGAGTAGCAAAAAGCCTCTGCCCTTACGGTAGGGGGTTAGGCGTAGGGGCGGGCGGTGGCCCGCCCTGGTGAAGCGCCATAGCGCTCATGGTAACTTATTACCCTTGAAACTATAACAACTCCACTCTTACCTCGTGCCTCGTGCCTCGTGCCTCGTCATAGCAACAAAGGAGTTGCCATGTCTGATTACAAACAGGATTGGAAGCCGCTGGCCACCCCCGTCCAACCGGACGCGCCGGATGCGGGTTGGTGGCTGTCTATCTACGAACGCGCCTGGGTATCGCGGGCGATTGACGAGCTTGAACTGACTAAGGGCTATAAGCCCAGCCGCGAGAACCCCGCCGAGGGGCGGCTCAAATTCCAGTTCTCCGCCCGCGGCCACGAGGTGCCGCAGCTAATCGCCGCCGCCCTGCTCGACCACCCGCATGACGGTGCCGGGGTCTACTATCGCTCCCGCCCCTTCATGCTAGGGATTGGCCTATCGCCGTTCGCCTGCTTCGCTAGCGTGATGCACAAGACGGCAGGGGTGAGCGGCGGGCGCGACATCGGCGTGGTCTTCAACCACCAGCAGCCTGGCGGCGTAACCGTGCTGCCCGCCAGCGGCGATGTGGGCGCACAATACACCCCGGTGGTGGGCTGGGCGCAGAGCATCGCCTACCGCACCAGCCGAATGCAGCAGCGCGACTGGGACGGCGCGATCGCTATGGCCCTGGGTGGCGACGGCTCGACTGCCACCAATGGCTTCTGGGCCACACTCAATATAATTACCCCGCTTAACTATCCGATGGTGATTATGATTGAGGACAACGCCTACGCCCTGACCGTGCCGCTGCGCTACCAGACATCGGGCCGCAGTGTGATTGACAACCTCGCCTCATTCACCGGCTTGAACATCACCACGGTCGACGGCTGGCAGCCACACGCGCTCTACCCCGTGCTGCGCGACTCGATCCTGGCCGCCCGCGACAATGGCGGCCCCCAGCTAGTTCATGTGCGCGTGCCACGGCTCACCGGCCACAACTCCCAGGACAGCCAGGCATACAAGAGCAAGCAGGAACTAGAGCAGGACCTTGCCCGCGACCCGCTGACTGCGCTGGGCAAATATCTTAGTGAAGAGTACAGCGTCGACTCCGGCCAACTTAGTGACATCGAGGCGGCAGCGCGTGAGCAGGTGCGGCTTGCCGCCGAGGCCGCCTGGGAGCAGGGCGGTGAGCCATCGTCACAGGATGCTACCAGTCACCTGTTCGCGCCACCCGCGATGATTAAGCAGACTGAGCCAAAAACCGAGGGCCAGCGGGTTACGTTGCAAGCGGCGATCGGGCAGTGTCTCGCCGAGGAGATGGAGCGCGACAAAACCATCCTGGTGTTCGGTGAGGATGTGGGTCGCAGTGGTGGGGTGCATCGAGTTACCGATGGCTTGCAAGGTCGCTTCGGCGAAGAGCGGGCCTTCGACACCAGCCTGAGCGAGGAAGGCATCGTTGGTCGCGCCGTGGGCATGGCGGTGAATGGGCTGCGACCAGTGCCGGAGATCCAGTTCCGCAAGTACGCCGACCCCGCCCACGAGCAGATCACCGATGCCGGTACCCTGCGCTGGCGCACCAACGGCCACTTCAGCGCACCCGTTGTACTGCGGATGCCGGTCGGCTACCAGAAGATGGGCGGCGACCCCTGGCACGCCGTCTGCGGCGAGGCGGTGTTCGCGCACCTCCCTGGCTGGCAAATCGCCTACCCCAGCAACGCTGCCGACGCGGTTGGCCTACTCCGCACCGCACTGCGCGGCGACGATCCGGTGATGTTCCTCGAACATCGCTACCTCTACGAACACGCCAGCGCCCGCCGCCCTTACCCCGGCCCTGACTATCTGCTGCCTTTCGGCAAGGCGGCCACCGTGCGCCCGGGCCGCGATGCTCTGGTAATCACCTGGGGCGACGGCGTGCATCGCGCCGCCGAAGCTGCCGCCATCCTCGCCGAGAGCGGGCAGGAGGTGGAGATTCTCGACCTGCGTACCATCGTGCCATACGACAAAGAAGCGGTGCTGGCGGCGGTGCAGCGCATCGGCAAGGCGCTGATCGTGCATGAGGACAACCGCACCTGCGGCTTCGGCGCGGAGCTAGCCGCCGTCATCGTGGGCGAGGCGTTCAGCTACCTCGATGCCCCGGTTTGGCGCGTTGCCGCTGAGGATATACCCGTCCCCTGCAACGACATCCTGTTCGAGGCGATGATGCCCACCACCCGCAAGGTGCATGAGAAGCTGGTGGAGTTGCTGGCATTTTGAGTGGCAAAAAGCCTCTCCCCAGCGGGGAGAGGTTTGGTGAGGGGAGAATCTCGCCCAGCACCAGTGCCTATCGTAACTAATGCGGCAAAAAGCCTCTCCCCAGCAGGGAAACTCCTTGTGAGTTCCCTGTGGGTAGGTTTGGTGAGGGGTGAAT
Source organism: Chloroflexota bacterium (assembly GCA_025355955.1). Taxonomy (GTDB): domain Bacteria; phylum Chloroflexota; class Chloroflexia; order QHBQ01; family QHBQ01; genus QHBQ01. Next base: position 14,097 of record JANXYP010000010.1, on the reverse strand, counting down.
CTCGCCCCAGGTTAATGCCTATCGGTAGGTAAAATGGGGAGCGCGAACTTGCAGCGACTGAAAGCCAGAGTAGATGTTCCCACCCTGATTGCCCTGCTTGTCACCCTCGCGCTCTGGTCGTCCGCTTTTGCCGGTATCCGCGCCGGATTGCAGGGCTACGCGCCCGGCTATCTGGCGCTGCTGCGCTTCCTGGTCGCTTCGCTGGCCCTCGCGGTTTACGCAGTCGCCACGCGGATGCGCCTGCCTGAGAAGCGCGACCTGCCTGCCATCTCCATCGCTGGATTCCTCGGCATCACCGTCTACCATATTGCGCTCAACTACGGCGAGGTCAGCATTACTGCGGGCGCAGCCAGCCTGCTGATCAACTCCGAGCCAGTCTTCACCGCCCTGCTGGCCTTCGCCTTCCTGCGTGAGCGCCTTAGCAGCCTGGGCTGGATTGGCGTAGCGGTCAGCTTTGCGGGCATTGTGCTGATTGCGCTGGGCGAGGGTGGCGGCTTCCAGTTCGACCCTGGCGTTTTTCTGGTACTACTTGCTGCGGTTGCGGCCAGCGCCTACTTTGTCTACCAGAAGCCCTATTTGACCCGTTATAGCGCACTGCAGTTCACCTGCTACACCATCTGGGCTGGCACGCTGTTCATGCTGGTGTTCCTACCTGGCCTGCCCGCTGCGATTGCGTCCGCGCCGCTGGGCGCTACCCTTTCCGGTATCTACCTGGGCATCTTTCCTGCTGCGCTTGGCTACGTGGCCTGGACCTATCTGCTCTCCCGCTTGCCTGCCACCAACGCGGCCAGCTACCTTAACCTCATCCCGGTGCTGTCTATCCTGATTGCCTGGGTCTGGTTGAGCGAGGTGCCAACCGGGCTATCGCTAATTGGCGGAGCAATCGCCTTCTCCGGTGTGGCGCTGGTCAACCGAAAAGGCCAGGTGGTGCATAAGAGTGCGGCTGATGCGGCCAAGCATATATACGAATTAGCCGTAGTGATGCTCTAAGTTCAGTAAGGGCGAACAACGCTTCGCCCTTACGCATCAAGTTAAGAACCGGGCGGCGATAAGCGAGAGGGTGTGGGGTAAGCCCCCAGCCCCCTTACTTCCTCACGCCTGATCAAACCCCGCCATCACCTGCTCGGCAAACCGCTGCACCGGCTCCATGCGGTAGGCATCGAGCAGGTAGATAACGAAGTATTGCGCCCCCGCCTCCTGTATCCGCTTCAAGCCGTTGCGGATGAAGTCGGCGTTGCCCAACAGCGTGTTATTACGCACATCGGCGAGGCTGGCGTTGCCCCGCAGCGGCTTGGTCAGCGCCTCGGCCTCGGCATCATTCTCGGCGAAGCCGACGAACACTTCGGCGGTGCGCTGGATTTCGTCGTAGTTGCGGCCCACCGCCTTGCAGTGCTGGCGCAAGATGTCGAACTTGTGCCGGTAGATTTCGGGGTCAATGCCACCGATGTTGCAGGCATCGGCGAATTTCGCCACCAGCTTGAGCGTCACCTGCTCTCCGCTGCCGCCGATCAGCAGCGGGATGTGTGGTTGCTGCACCCCCTTCGGCTCATTGATTGCGCCTTTTAGTTGGTAATATTCCCCCGCGTATTCGGCGTGATCCTGCTCCCACATTGCACGGATAACCCGCACCGCTTCTGCCAGACGACGCATCCGTTCGCGGGTGTTGGGGAAGCCGAAGCCGTAGCCCAGCCACTCGTGTTCGTACCAGCCCGCGCCAATGCCGAGGATTAGCCGCCCGTGGCTCATTACATCCACGGTCGAGGCCATCTTCGCCAGCAGCGCGGGGTTGCGATAGCCGTTGCACGTCACCATCTGACCGATCTTCACTCGATGCGTATCGCGGGCCAACGCCGCCGTACTGGTCCAGCACTCGAACACTGCCTCCACCGTGGGGATCGGCATGGTGTGGAAGTGGTCGTAAAGCCAGACTGAGTCGTAGCCGAGCCGCTCCGCTTCCTGCGCCACTCGCGTCATCGTCTCATACTTCTCCACCGCGCCCTTCACGTTTATCAGGTCCATCTTCCAGCCCTGTGGCACTAGCAAGCCAAAGTTTGTCGCCATCATCCGCCTCCTTCTAAAATTGTATTGGGTATTGCGTAAGATTATATCACGGATCGTGCCGAAGCTATAAGATGCAGGCCAGCACAACGTTCGTGCTGGCCTGCCTGGCGGGGAGCAGAGTTTTAGTTTACACCCGATGATTTAGTTTTTACCACTAACCGTAACGATAGTTGGCTTGGATGTAGTCATAGGGGCGAGGTTGACGATGTGTTCGACCACAATACTATTCACCACATTGTTTACCCCGTCCGTGTTGTGGATACTCTCCTCGATCGCGTTACGTAGTTGGGGGTTGCTTACCACACCATCCAGGTAGGCTACTCCATCCTCGACCTCGACCCGCACGTTGCTGGTATCGCCCACCACGTTACTCAGCTTCTTGCTTAGACCGGCGGCCAGTGTTTCATCATTGATATACTCATCCATCGCACTGCCTCCTTTTCATTTGGCAGCAACAAAGTTGCTGCATTTTGTATTAGAAATAAGGCATAAACTGTGCCACGTCTGGGCGCATACTACATTGGCCGCTGCGCTTGCCCCTCGATAGAGGCGAGCCGTTGTTCGCCTTGCCGCTCAGGCTAGCCATGGTGCGCTTCACTTGCTTGCCTATCCAACCAGGGCGGACCACCACTCGCCCCCTACGTTTACCCAATATCAGGTAATACCCATTAGCGATGGTGCCGCAATAGCTTGAGGCATGGCGAACATCGGTTCGCCTCTACGTTTACTATAGCACCTCTTTGTCTAATTGGTATAACACAACCACGAGCTACGGGTGTGATACAAGTTACTGGGTAGCTTGTTCGCTCACCAGGGCGGGTCACCGCCCGCCCCTACGTTTACCCAATATTTTGTAACCCAGCCATTGCGACACGAGCTACCCCCACCTTGACGAAGCGGCGTGTAGCTGTTATGATAGCCGCGTTGCTCAACCGAGGCACTCCTTATGAATGAAGAACCAGACAACACAGGCGAAGTAGCATCCGAAACTGTGGATGACAAACCGCTATTCGAGCAGAGGTTGGCCCCTGGTGGCGTGGAGAGCGGCGCGGAATTGCCCGACCAGATGTGGCTGGAGTTCGGCGACGGCTCCCCGGTGTTGCTGGCCGTCAGCTTCAAGCAACGCGGAGCGCGGCTAGTAGGCTTGACCGCCTATCCCACCCCAGGCAGTGAGGCCACCGTCTGCTACCACTATGTGCTGCCCACTGCAACCAGCGAGAGCGTGTTTAACGCTAAGTTTAACACGCGCAATCGGCTGCTGCCCTCGATTGCCGACATCTACCCAGGCGCGGGCTGGCAGGAGGGCGCAATCGGCGAACGCTACGGCGTGGTCTTCTCCGCTGAGGCGATGCCGGTGGCGGGGATGCTGAACTTATGACCTATGTGCTGCACCTCGAGCCGCCCAACGCTGGCCTACCCAACGACACCCATCTGCGGATTGACGCAGACGGCAACCACGCCGTTGCGGTGCAGTTTGCGGTCGAGGATCTAGGCCACCGCGAGGAGGATGCCGCCAGCGGCGCAAGCGTCTACGACGCGCTGGACATCATCGCCGCGCAGGGCGGCGACGCGACCATTGCCCGCATCCTCGCGTTCACCCTGGCGGTGGAGCGGCAGCGGCTCGACCCAACCAGCCGCGCCCAACACATTCGCCTGATCGCCGCCGAGTTGGAACGTACCCACCGCCACATTGCCATAACTGCCGCGATCCTGGGGGCAGTGGGGGCGGATAGCTGGCATGAGCGGCTGATCAGCGCGGGCCTCCTGCTGAATGAGGCCCACGCCACCGCCCTCCCGCCATCCGATGCGCCGCTGATCACCATCGGCGGGGTCAGCCGCGACCTGGCTGCGCCCGATGTGTTGCTCGACGGCATTGTGCGGGCCGAGGGTCAGTTGCGCCGTCTGCTTGAGCGACTTATCCGCGACCGCGTACTACTCACCCGTCTGGTGGGGGTGGGGCTACTTACCCGCGAGGATGCGCTCGACTACGGCGCAGTTGGCCCCTTCGCCCGCGCCAGCGAGGTTGCGCTGGACACCCGCCAGAGCGCACCCTACGCTGCTTACGCCGGGGCCAGCGGCGCGGCAGAGTTTCGAGTCAAGCCGGTGACACAGAGCGGTGGCGATGTGTTTGCCCGCCTGGTGGTAATGCTGCTAGAAGCGATCGGCGGCTTGCTCCTGATACGGCAGGCAATTCAGGAGCTAGCCGAGGGCGATCTGCGTCTCAACATCAAACCCAAGCCGCACTTGCGGCTCACCGCTGGCGACGTGATCAGCCGGGTGGAAGCGCCGGGCGGCGAATTGCTCTGCTACCTGCGGTTGGGCGAAGATGGGCGGGTTGCCAGCCTACGCTGGCGCACTCCGGCCCAGGCCAATATGCCACTCGTTCCCCAACTGCTGACCGGCCAGGAGCTTGCCGACCTGCCGTTGATCATGCTCTCCGCTTACCTGTAAGCGGAATATAGAATGTGGAGTGTAGAATTGGCAGACATTGTCGAGGCGGATTGCACTCGCCCGGCTGGACTGGCGGCTGGCGTATGGCTTATGGCGTGATTGTCTACGATAGTCGGGTTAATCAGGGCGCAGGCGATTTCGCTTTGCCACGCAGGGTGGTGGTTGACACACTGCTGACGCTGGGCGCGACGGCGCGGGGTGGGGGTTGGTATTACCTGACGCGGCGACAGGGGTTGGTCAAATTCGCACTGGCGGAGGGCGAGCTGCACTATCTGACGGTGGAGTGTCCCAACGTGACCCGCGCCAGCTTCGCACTTGCCGCCGAGGCGCTGATCGACCTGGCGGCAGCAATCCCCCACCTTGAGCTTGCCTCACCCGCCAGTGGCACAACCATCAGCCTCGACCCAAGCAGCGACGAGCAGATCATCGGCTTTCTGATGGCCGACTGGCGCGGCGGCCTGTCATGCGCGATCAGCGTGCTGCGTAGCGAGTGAGCGTCGAGTGCTGAGTGCTAAGTTTCGGCAGTTGAAGGGGCGAACCGTCGTTCACCCTGTATCAAAGGATGTAGGGGCGAATCGTTGTTCGCCCTGCTGAAATTAACTTATGCCTACTTTGCCCCCATATGTACCGCTATTGATACTATTGATTGCCGCACTAGTCTGCTGGGGTGGTGGGCTTGTGCCTGGGTTGCGCCGTTGGGTCGGTTGGCTGGCAACCCTGGCGGTAGCAGCCGCGCTGCTGGCGTTCGTTGCTGGCGATGGGGCAGCAATGGCGCATTGGCTTGCCGCGCCGGGTGGTGATGTAGCGCTCAAACTGGTCGCTAGCAGCCTGGGCCAACCATTTGCGCTGGTGACGCTCATTCTCGGTGGTTTGGCGTTGCTGGGCAGCATTGGCAGCGAGAAGCACGGCGACGGCTTCTACTCATTTGCCCTGCTGCTACTCACTGGGCTGCTCGGCCTTTATCTTGCTTCGGACTTGCTGCTGGCGGTGCTGGCCTGGAGCGTGGCCGCCAGTGCAGGCTGGTTGCTGACCGTCAATAGTGGGGGGCGCAGCGAGGCGCAAGGGCGGGCGGTGGGCGCAACCCTGGCCGGGTTGCTGCTGCTGGGCGGAGTCGCCTACCTGGGGCGGCTGAATGGCGGTCGGCTTGATTATGCCGCGCTGGTTCCCGCTACGGTAATCGCCACCGCGCCACTGGCTCTGCTGCTGGCAGGTATCCTGGTCGGTGCAGCGCAGTACCCACTGTTGTGGGCGGCGAGTGCTGAGGCCCGCCCCCACTGGGCCAGTCGCGCGCTGGTCTTCGGCCTCGGCTTCGGCTTGCCGCAGGTTTACCTCATGCTGCGCGTGCAGCAACTGGCGGCTAGCGGCAACCTCAGCCTGCCCAACTGGTGGTTCACCATCCTGGTAATCGTCGGCAGCCTGACTGCGTTGCTAGGGGCGGCCTTCGCCCTGCAAGCTGGTACCAGTGATGCGTTCACTGCCTTGGCAGTATCGGGCAGCGGACTGACCTTCTGGGCATTCGGCCTGCACACCCCTGGTGCGACCCTTGCCGCGCTGCTGTTGGCAATCGGCCTCGCCATTGGGCGGGTGGTGCTGGCAACCTCGTTGTCCATCGGCCAACAACTCACCGCGATCGTCGGCGGATTGACCCTGGCGCTACTGCCGCCATTCGGCGGCTTTATTGGCCTATGGCTGTTGTTCAACGATGTGCTACAGCAGGGCAACCGTGCGGGGCTGTTTCTTATCGCTGCGGTTGTGCTGCTCACCCTACCCGCCGCCGCATCCTTGGTCGCCGGTGTGCGTCGGGTGGCCGCGCCGCTAGATCAGCCATCGACCACTCACCGCCTGCCTGCCATTGCGCCGTTGATCGCTCTGACTGGGCTGGCTGGCATCAGCGTGACGCTGAGTCTGACCGCGCCGTTGGTCGCTTGGCTGGTGTCGCCCGCGCTTGCGCCGCTGGTTAGCGGTGACGTGCAAGCGCAGGTCAGCTTTAGTCGCACGGCGACCGGCGGCCAATGGCTAGCGCTGGCAGTCGCCATCTGGCTGGCAGCGGGTCTGCTGCTCTGGCTGGCGCTAATGTTTCGCGCTCGTGCGGCAACCGCACTTGCGCCTGAAGCAGAGGGGATGGCCGCCCCCGATGTACTGGCCCCGCTCGATCTCTACCTGCAGCCACTGCGTTGGTTGCAGCCCAGTATCTGGGTTTCCTGGTTGACGTGGGCGGGAGGCTATGCCGAAGGTGGACTGGCTCGCCTCGACCGCGTGCTGGAAGGGCGTTACTATCTACTGGTTACTGCGCTGTTGCTGCTGGTTGCCCTGCTGGTGATCAGCCGCTAGAGAGGTTGTGACTTGCCTAATCTGATTGCTCCTGGCTTGATCCTTACTGGCGTACTGCTAGTGCTACTGCGCGACTGGCGTTTGACTATCCCCGCGCTGCTGGCCCAATACCTACTACTTGGCCTGCTGATCAGTATTACCCTGCCTGCCGACCTGCGCCTGGGCGTGGATCTGAACAGCTCTGCGCTGATCGAGGCGGCCACCGGCCTGACTGTGACCCTGCTCTTCTACCTCACTGCACGGGCGGCGGTACGGAGCGACATCACTTCGCAGACCTATGCCGGACAGGAACTAGACGAGTTTCAGCAGGCGGCGCTGCGTCGCCAGCAGCGGCGAGTGAACCGCGATGCCGTCGAGGCCCGCGCCAACCGTCGCGCCATTGTCGGCGAGTACCTGCTACCGGTCGCTGCGCTGCTCATCTGCGCCACCGTCGCCTACTCCCTCAGCCAGCTCTATCCTCTCGGTCAGAGCCTGCTAAACGACTTCAGCTTCTACTGGGTGGTGCTGTGCGGCCTGTTTACCCTGCTTCTGGCCCACGACCTGATCAAGATCAGCCTGGGTTTGATGACGCTGCTCAACGGCCTCGGCCTGTTGCTCGCCAACCTGGGCCAGCGTCCCGGCCTGTTGGTGGAAGGCACCCAGGCGGCGGTGGCAATTGGCCTAGCAACCGCGCTCAGTTACCTGTGGCTGACTCTGCACGCACGCCTACGTAGCCTGAACCTCGACGAGGTGCTGCGCGGTGACGATTGAACTGCTGGCGGTTATCGCTGCGCCCGCGTTGGCGGCGGTGTTGGCAATCGCCTTCCGTCGCCAACCACTGGTGCAGGTAGTTGCCGCTGCGGCCGCATTGCTATTGCAATTGATCCTGCTGGCACTGGTCGCCGATGGGCAGTACAGCTTTACCATCGAGCTTGTGTTGCGTGTCGGTCCGGTCGAGCGGTTCTTCATCGCCGCCGCCGATATCCCCATCGTTGCCGCGTTGCTCTACCACGCCCACGTCGCCGATGAAGGTCGCAAGTTCGTCGCCGTTGCCATGTTTTGCAGCGCGGCGGTCAGCGCGGTCGCGTTGGTGGGTGATAGCTTTGTGGCCGCCTTCGCCTTGCTGATCGCCAGTGTTGCGATTGCGGTTGGGCTGGTAGACGAGCCATTGCGGGTGGCCGAAACTCCGGCAGGCAGCGCCCCGTTGCCGCCGGTGCGCCCCTTCGCAGCCGCCCTGCGCTACCTCAGCCTCAGTGTCTTCTCCGCCGTCGCGCTCGGCTTCGCCCTCATCCTGCTAGCCCGCTATTCTAGCAATCCCGACCAGAGCGGGTTGCTGAAGGTGACGTTTGCTTTCCTGGTCGTTGGGCTAGCGTTGCGCCTCGGCGCAGCCCCGTTTCACCTTTGGCTTCCTTCGCTGCTTAACCCGGCGCGGGGCAGCGGTCTGCTTGGTATGCTCACGGTAGGAGCGTTGAGCGGTGCAGCTACCCTATTTGCTGCCCACACCCTGCTCGATAACCCGCCGCTGCTGCTTCAGGATCAGTTTGGCCGCACCGCCGCCAGCGCGGGCGCGCTCGGGTCTGCCATCCTCGGTGGGTTGTTGGCGCTAGGGCAAGGCGAACGGCGACGGCGTTGCCTCGCCTATCTATTCATCAGCGATGCGGGTTTGCTGCTGTTTGGCCTGGTTAGCGGTACAGCCAGCGGCTTTAGCGCCAGCCTCGCCGCCGCCCTGGGCTACAGCCTGGCCGCGCCATTGCTGCTGCTCTCCTTCAATCTGATCGACGGCGGCAGCCTGATCGCACGGGCCGGGCTGTTGCTCGGCGGTCTCACGCTAGTCGGTTTGGTGCCAACATATGGCTTTGCTGCCCGCTGGTTGCTATATACGGCTGCCGCGCAACTTGGCCTAGGCTGGCTGCTGGCTGCGCTCACCGCCGTGCTGCTAATGCTAGCAGCGGCGACGCGCAGCTTTGTGCCACTGCTGTTTGATACTGCCCAGCCAACCTCCCGCCCCTCTGATCGCCTCTGCTTGATCATGATCGTGATGCTCGGCGCGATTATCATCCTGCTTGGTATCTACCCTGCCCCTATCCTCGACCAGATTAGCGGTTGGGTGACGGCACGGGGCTTTTTGCCGTAGAGGGTTTGATGGCAACGGTTGCGTGCAACCCGCCCCTACCTCTGCTTTTTTCCGGTTTGCTGGTCAAAACTCATTGCGCCATTGCGCTTTACAATTCGGCTACTCTATTGTACAATTGGCCCACCCATATTGCATCAACCATGCGGTTGTGTTTTCGTGTTTCAACCACCAAAGGAGCTATACAAAATGACCCGCCCCATCCACCTCTATCGTTGGGTAACAATTACTGTGGCCCTCAGCCTGATGTTCCTTACCCTCGCCAGCGTCAGCCGCGCCGATGGGCCAGCCCCGGCTACTGGGTGGCCCACCCAATGGACCAAATATCGCCTCGACCCCAGCAACAATGCGGTTTTCGGCGACCCCAGCCTGGCCGTGCGCTGGACTACCCATAGCAGTAACGTTCCCTTCACCAATGTGACTGTGGCGAACGGCATCGCCTATGTCGGCGCTATGAATAATAAGTTGATCGCCTACGATGCGACAAGTGGTGCAGTGTTGTGGAACGCGCCGGTAAACAACTGGATCATGAGCGATCCGATTGTCGCCGAAGGCAAGGTCTTCGTGGGCAGCGGCGATCGTTACTTTCATCGCATCACCCTTGACAACGGCGACAAGGGCGGGCGCGGCCAGAGCATCCTGGTACGTGGTAACGGCTCCAGCGCGTTCTATGCCTTCGACGCGCAAAGCGGCAAGCAGATCTGGGAGTATCAAACCGATGGCGAGAATATGCCCACCGCTGCCTACAAGGATGGCGCAATCTACTTCGTCAGCGGCGACCGGATGCTGCGGGCTTTGCGGGCCAGCGATGGCGCGCTGATCTGGCAGATGAACCTGGGCAGCTACATCAGTATGTCATCGCTCAACATTGTGGGCAACATCCTGTACGTTGGTGGGGCCGATCCCAATGCAATCTACGCGATTGATGTCACCACCCGCAGCATGACCTGGTCCAAACGCACCACTGGGATTGAAGTTGGAGGTATGGATGACTGCTCGATGGCCTATGACAACGGCCTGCTGTTCAGCGACTCGGTTACTCGCCTCAGCGCCGACGGCAGCTTCGGCGGCCACGGCATCTACGCCTTCGATGCGGCTACCGGCAACCTGGTCTGGTCTTTCGACGAGGGTGATGCCTCGATGATTGAGGACAACAAGTGCGGCGTGCCAGTTGCTTACAACGGTGTAGTCTACGTCGGTAGTCCCGTGACAAAGGCGATGTATGCGCTCGACCAGAAGACTGGTACGCTGCTATGGAAGACGGCGGCGGGCGGCCCGGTGCGGGGCGGCGCAGTCATCTATGATGGCAAGCTCTACTTTGTCAACTTGAGCGGCCGCCTCTTCACCCTCGATCTGGCAACTGGCACGGAGATCAAGCACCGCGACCTCGGCGGCAAGGTCAGCCCTCAGGGTCTGGTGCTAATCAACGGCTCCATCTACGTCGGCACGCAAAAGGGAGATATGTTCGCCATCCCTATCTCTGACCTCAAGTAAGTTTGAGTTTTGAGCGCTAAGTTTTGAGTTAGGATTTACACCTCTGGGGCGCACACTAATGCGCCTAGATGCGCGTCACGCTCTTGCGGAGCAAGCGATCAGTAGGGGCGAACCGGGGTTCGCCCTGGTTGGGGATTTCACCTCTGGGGCGCACATTAGTGCGCCCTTACCCTGTGCAACCCAAAATAGGAACCTGGCAATTCCGAACAAACCACCAATAATAACCCCAAAACTCATCGCTTAACCGAAGCGTTGCCCAGCATCACTGCGCCGCTGCGGTCGGTAGTGTTCAGCCGTGCGCCGCTGGGCAGGTACATTCCCACCTGCATCTGGTAATCGGCGGGGCTGAGGCCCGCGGGCAACGGCACGTACTGCTCGTCCACCACCACCTCGCCCGCCTGCCAGCGACTGGTGGGGTACGCGCCAGAGCGTGGCTCGGTATCGCGCTGCGCGGCGGTCGCGCCTTTCGGGTCGAGCAGATGCACGAACACGGTATAGTCGGCCTTTAGCGGCGTGTCGCAGCGCCAGTAGAGGATAAGAGGTAGGCTGCCACCTGCCTTGCCCGCGCCCACATCATACCCCAGCAGTGTGATGCTGCCACCGCCTGTTTCGGTCAGCTTGATCATGATAGGATGCTGCGGCTTGATTGTACTGGTGGTAGGCTGCTGGTAGCCGGTGCTGTAGATGCGTATGGTTGGGCCTGAGCTAAGTTCGCTGCGCGGAAACTCGACCGCCAGGTAGGGCGCGGCGGACTTGAACCAACTGGCGTAACCTGCTGCCTCGCTCTGGTAGGTCGGCGGGTCGGCCAGGAACTTGCCATAATAGCCCTCGCTAACCACTACATAATCGAAGCGTTGCTGCGCGTACCAGGCGATGTCGTGGCCGATCGCGCCATCACCACCCTCAATCACATAGCGGTTGGCGGACAGCAATAGCGAGAACGGCTCCAGCCACAGCTTGGCCGCTGGCGGGGCGTTGCTGCCCAACCAGGCGCTTGCCAGGATGCGGGTATCAGTCCCACTGTTCTTCGCGTCGTTCTGAAACGCTGCCCATGCTGGCGCGGACACGCTGATCAGGGCGATTATCAGCAGGCCAATTGCCACTGCCTGCCCGGGCAATGCCCGCCACTCGCGTCTGCCCAACCTATCCCATGCCCAGCCCAGCGGCAGCGCCGCGAGAATGGCGATAAACGGCAGCATCGGCAGCAGGTTGCGGGGAAAGATTACGATATACTGGCTCATGGTGATGAAGTAGGCGATGGGGAACGAAATAAGCACCACATCGACGACGCGGTGGCGCAGCAGCGCGACAATCAGCCCAAAGCCCGCCAGTAGAGTCACCAGCCTGTCACCTCCCCACATCGTGGTCAGGTAGGCCAGCCAGGGCTGGTCCGACTGGAAGCCCTTATGTCCCGTAACTTTGTAGTGAGTGATGACCGACTGGATGTCCTTCAGCGCGTTGGAAAGGTCGAGTAGCACGAACGGGCTAGTCAGCGCGAACGCTGCCGCCGCCGCGGCCAACGCCAACCACAGGCGCAGGCCGAAGAAGCGGGCCGGTCGCCAGCTTACCGCATAGCCGTGCGCCAGCAAGAAGGGCAACCCGATGATCGCTGCGTTGTACTTCGTCCCCACAGCCAGACCCATCGCTACGCCCAGCCAGGCGTAGTGCTGAGTGCTGAGTGCTGAGTGCTGAGGGGATGGCGAGGGCTGATAGTGTTGATCGTCGTTGGGCTGGGATTTATCCCCCCCTGCCGCCTGATCGTCTGGCTGGGGGGTAATAACCCCTCCCCCACTGGGGGAGGTTGGGAGAGGGTCCGCGCTGGCTTGCTCGTCGCTATCGGGGAGGGATTTATCCCGCTCTGCATTTGCTGGCAGCAGCCGCACGATCAGCACGAAGGCCAGCACGGTGAAGAACATCGCTGGCACATCGGTGGTGATGAATTGCGAGTTGAGGATGCTGATGCTATTGAAAGCGATGAACAAGGCTGCTACCAGCCCCACCGCCGCACCGTACAACCTGCGCCCAGCGGCGAACACCAGCAGGCTCGTGCCTGCGCCTAGCAGCGTGGTCAGCATCCGCCCCCATAGATAGAAGTCGGTAGGCAGCACGCTCGCAAGGTCGACGGGGTGGCCGATCAGCCGCTGCCAAAGGATACGTATCCCATAGAGCGCGGCCTGCATATAATAGTAAAGGGTGGGATATACGAAGTAGTGGGGGTTGAGGTCACCGCTTTGCAGCATCTTCAGCGCCTTGTCGGCCACACTTGGCTCGTCGGGCTGGTCGGCGTAGGGCAGGCCAAAGCCGATGCCATAGATGCGCACTGCCAGGGCGAGGATAAAGATAGCAGCCGCGATCAGAGTTATGAGTTTTGAGTTATGAGTTTTAAGTTGGGGCTGGCTGGCCTGCACATCGCTTTCCACTTCTTCGCTTTCCATAAAGGTAGATAGAGCCAGGCAAATGTGTAGCTCCTGCTAAATAACTCAAAACTCGAAACTCATAACTCTGATAGGGCAGTGATGCGCGCCCGCGAGGCAGCTACATACTCGACATCCTTGATGCTAGGCAGGTTGATGTTGGCGTTCGCTAGCGCCGCCTTGATTGCGGTGTCAGCCAAGATCTGAGCAACGTAGGCATCGCTGGCGGCATTAGAATTACCGTGCTGTTGTGCGGTGCGGGCCAGGGTGTACAGAGGGGCGGCGGCCTCGGCGGTTGCTAGCGGCACTTCCACTGCCTGCTTCAGCGCCGCCTGAATGGCCGCACTGCGGGCGACCTTCTGCTCGTCGGTTTCCTTCGGCAGTTTGTAGCTGGCGATCACTGCGCTATAGGCATTGGTATCCTGCTCCATCAACGCAGTTAGTCGCGTTCGCAACTGCTCCGACTGCGTCAGCGTCTCGCGCATAGTGGCCTCGGCATCCCTATACTTATCGTTGCCGATGGTCAGGTTGCATACCATACTCACCAGCGCAGCCGCCATCGCTCCGGCCAGCGCCGCGACGCTGCCCCCGCCAGGCGCGGGCGACGATGAGGACAACTCATCCAGAAACGCACCAACGGTCAAATCTCGCAGCAAAGTTCTCTCTCCTTTGAACCCGGCACAAAGTGCCAGCTTGGTGCGGCGGGGCAGGTGGCGCAGTATGTATTCACGCTTGCGGGCGGCGGTAGCGTCGTCTACCTCCTCGAAGTAGGCCAGAGACACAGGTAGGCGGGCGCGGGTATACTTCGCCCCACGTCCTGCCTGATGCCGCGCCACGCGGAGGGCAATATCGTTGGTCCAGCCAGTGTACAAGGTATCATCGGCGCAACGCAGCAGGTAAACGTAAGCGCTCATAGCTTACCTATTCTACCCGCTGGCCTTGAGCCTGTCAACCTACCAGATACCAGTAACTACTCAAAGTGGCTGCAAGGAAGTTTTGGCGGTGAGCATCCGCAGACACTCAGCCAGCGGGTTTAGCCCCTTTGCCAGCCAAGTCCCAAACAGTGTCTGCAAGCGCATTCTGGTCGCCGCCCCTTCCTCACTGCGGCTACCTCCACTTATCTTGCGGGCCACCGCCAATGGCCGCACGCTGCGCTCCGCCAGGTTGTTGTCGGCTGCCAACCTCTCCACCCGCACATACTCGAACAATTCGTCGCGGTGCTACAACAGCAACATA
>JANXYP010000008.1 GCA_025355955.1 Chloroflexota bacterium | reverse complement strand
CCCCATGTCAGCATCGAGGGTGAGTTTGCGCCTGCTACACCGACTGCGGCTCCGTTTGCCAAACCCATCGCCGCCACCATAGCGCTGCCTAGTGTGTCTGTCATCGCCGCCGAAAAGGAGGAAGAGCGCGAGCTGGTCGAGGTATAAGGTGGTTGGCTAAGCGCGAACGAACATGAGACATTCCGAATTATGCAAAGAGACACGAGTGGCAAAACGTTAAGCCCCCAGCGGGGGTTGGGGGAGAGCTGCTGCCCTACAATAATGCTGAACCAATGCGTAACCTCACGCTCGTTCAGCATTATCAATGTGGCGAGATTTCTCCCCCAACCCCCGTTGGGGGCTTTTTGCCTGATATTCGGGATGACTTATGTTCGTTTATCGCCTCTACTCATGCTCACCCCTCCACCTTGACCTCGATGTTGTCGTAGCCTTTCAACTTGTATATCAGGGTAGAGCCGAGCCAGCTAGCCAGGAAGATGCCGATGATGATGTAGCCCATAACCTCGAAAGTCTGATCGCCACCAAGCCAAGCCCAAAAGCCACCACTCCAGCCCATTTTGCTCGCGACGATACTCAGCACTTCCAGCGTACCGACTACCAGGGCGATTAGCACCGACACCAACGTGATGTTGATATTGTAGTAGAGCTTGCGGATCGGCTTGACGAAGGCCCAGCCGTAAGCCCCCAGCATCATCACTGCATCGGTGGTATCCACCAGGGTCATGCCAGCGGTGAACAACAGCGGCAGCAGCATCACATATAGGAAGGGCATACCGTTGCCCCCCGCCGTCGCGGAGATACCAAGGATGGCGATTTCGCTGGCGGTGTCGAAGCCCAGCCCGAACAGGAAGCCAAGCGGGTACATCTTCCAACTGCTGTCAATCCCCCGCATCAGTGGACGAAAGAAGCGGTTCATCAGCCCGCGCTGGGCCAGAAACTCGTCAATGGTCGCGTCGTTGTACTCTCCGCCATGGGTCACGTGATGAAACATCTTGAACAGGTCAATCAGCACCAACAGGTTGATGAAGCCAATGATGAACAGGAAGGTTGCCGATACGATGGTGCCAATCAGGCCGCCCACTTCTTGCAACTGGGGCATATTCTGCTGGATCGCGGTCGCCGCCACCGCCAGCCCCGTGCTCAACAGGATGACGATGGTGGAGTGGCCCAGCGAAAAGAAGAAGCCGACGGAGACTGGTCGCTTGCCCTCCTGCATCAGCTTGCGGGTTACGTTATCAATCGCGGCGATGTGATCGGCATCCACCGCATGGCGTAGCCCGAAGGTGTAGGCGAGCAGCCCGGTGGGTAGCAGGAACGCATACTGTGTGGATGCTGCCAGGGTCAGCCCCCAAACAATGATGTTGAATAGCGCCAGAATTACGTACATACTGATGACCTTCGCCCTTACCTCCTGGGATTGGTCATTAAGGATCCGCCCAAATAGTCCGTGCAACTGTTTTGCTCCTTTCGCATCGCTAAATGATGGGATAACGCTCCGCGCCCAATAGATTGTACCACTTTTAGCGAACAAAGGTTCGCCTTTGCCGATTCTACTACCCAGGGCGAATCATGGTTCGCCCCATGTGTATCAAGCTAAGGAAACTGGTCAGTGTATCCTATGCTGAGTAGAGCTTAATGCTGAAGGTACGCTGGGGGTCTGGGGGTTCAGCCCCCAGCTGGTGCAATTGTATAATCCTGTGGGTTGGCTGTATCCCTGGCCTGGCCGCGCCGCTAGTACGGTTGCATACAATAGGCATTGATACACTTGAGCAGCTGGGGGCTGAACCCCAGACCCCCACGCTCATCCCCCTACTTTCTTAGCTTTATGCCTGAGGGTGAACAACGGTTCGCTCCCACCGAGCAACCAACTCAGCACTCAGCACTACACGATCCGCCAGTAGCGCTCGGCCAGACCGTCGCCGTGCGCGACATGGGTAGCGTAGCTGCGTACCTGATCACGCATCGCCGCCGCGCCACCGAACAGCACCCCCAATTGCGAACCGTAGGCGGCAATCGCGGCAATTTTGTCATCCAATGTGGCGCTAATATCGGTCAGCGTGGGCAGCAACTGATCTGGGATTTGCGCGACGCGCTCGGCTAGCGCGTCGCTACGGCTTGCGTAGGGGAAATCTTCGTAGAACAGCACGTGGTATCCTCGCGCCGCTAGTTCGCGCCCGGCTATGTGCGCCAGTTGGTGGTCGACATGATTACCGACTGCAAGGGGGAAGTAGAGGGTCGCTTGTCGGTGAGGTGCCGCGATTTTCGCAAAATCGGAGGTCAGCCACGGCAACACCCGCTTGAGGTCAGCAGGTAGCAGCTTGCCAAACAGCGCTGCATCGGAGTTATAAGCCTTACCCCTATAGATGGCATCCAGGTAGTCAAGCCACTCATGTTCAGCGCCCAGGCGACGCAGTGCGTTTTCCTCCTCGATGCGGCGAGTCAGGTAGATATTTGGGCCGTTTGCCGCTATCGTCACCCGCCACTCTGCCTCCATCTGCGCGGCGAACGGGGTGCGCTTTACCTTATTGGTTGGTACGCGGCTGCACACCGTCACCACCAGCGCTGGTTCGCCCGCCCGGGTCTGCGCCGCCACTTGTCCGCCGCACGACAGCGGCACATCGTCGAAGTGGGGCGAAATGTAGATATGCTGGTAGTGCTGCGTGCTGCGTGCTGAGTGCTGAGAATGTGTCTGAAAAGCCGTTCCATTGATCGTAGGGGCGAACCGTTGTTCGCCCTTTTCAGACACTTTCTGAGTTGTGGATGATTGGTCGCTCATTCTACCTTCTACCTTCTGCTTTTGTCACTGTCCAAGGCTAATGCCGAATATGGGGAAGATCAGGGTGGAGATGAGCAGGAAGATGGTCAGCAGGATGATGACAATCGCGGTCGGCCAGGCGATGAGGTTCTGTAGACGAGTGTTCGCATACTTGCCCATGATTTCCTTATTGTTGACTAGCATCAGCATAAATATGAGAATGATCGGCATCAGCATCCCATTCAGCACCTGGGTGGCGATCAGCAGTTGGGCAATGGGCAGACCTGGAATTAGAGCAACGGCCACGCCGATCACGATCAGGGCGGTGAACAGCCCGTTGAAAACGGGAGCCTGACGGAAAGTGTAGGAAACCCCCTTCTCGAAACCAAACGCCTCGCACACGGAATAGGCGGTGGAGATGGGCAGCACCCCGGCGGCCAGCATCGAAGCGCCGAACAGACCGACGGCAAAGAGGTTGCGGGCGTAGTCACCAGCAATCGGCTGCAAGGCGCGGGCGGCATCATCCATGTTGTTGACCTGCTGCCCATGTACGAACAGCGTTGCGGCGCAGACGACGATAATCACCCAGGCAATCAGGTTGGAGACTATTGCTCCCATATAGGCATCCAAACGCGCCGCCTTGTAATCGGTGGCGGTGATGCCCTTATCTACTACTGAGGACTGTTGGAAAAGCTGCATATAGGGGGTCAAGGTAGTGCCAACCGTGCCAATCAGCAGATAGATGTAAGCGGGATCGGGGTGAATACTGGGGATGAATGTGCCTGCTGCTACTTTGCCCCAGTCGGGATGGACAAAGAAGAGCGCTACAAAATAGGCCAGGAAGGCCAATGACATAAGTAGAAAAATGCGTTCGGCAACCCGGTAGCTGCCTTTGCTAATCAGCCACCACAGTGCAAAGGCGATAATCGGCAGTGACACCACTCGCGGTAGTCCGAACAACTCCAGGGCTGCGCCTGCACCTAGAAACTCAGTAATGGTAACACCTATGTTCGCCACCACCAGCACCAGCATCGCAAATGCGGTCCAGCGGACCCCGAACTGTTCACGCACAAGGTCGGCGAAACCTTTGCCGGTAATCGCGCCCATGCGTGCCGCCATTTCCTGCATTACTGCGAGGCTGATGGTAAGCGCCACCATTACCCATAGCATATCATAGCCATACTGTGCGCCGATGGTGCTGTAAGTGGTGATGCCGCCAGCATCGTCGCCCGCAAGGCTGGCAATCAGCCCTGGGCCAATTACCGCCAGGTATAGCCAAATCCCGCCGCGCCGCAGGCGAGGCATGGGCAAGCGCCGCCTTGCCTGTATCGGCGTGGCGTTCGTTCCCCCTTCTACGGTTGTATCTTTCTGCTCCTCCTCCAGCTTCATACCCGCCCCTCATTAAATACCAATTAGCGGTGGTGCCGCGATAGATTGAGCCAGGGCGAACAACGGTTCGCCCCTACAGAACTATCGCATTGCCTCGGCTAATTGGTATAACAACTCAAAACTCAAAACTCAAAACTCATAATTCTTCTCGCAGGCTGCCGCGCCGTCGCCGCCATTTTCCTGGCATAAACACCTCTAGCGCATCATCCACGGTTACGTTGCCAACGATGTAACCACGCTCATCCAATACTGGCAGGGCCAGCAGGTTGTAATCGGCAATCTTGCGGGCAGCATCGCGTTCGCCATCATCGGGTTTTGCATACTCGAAGTCGCGCTCCATCACCTCGGCTAGCGACACGTCAGGGCCAGCCAGCAGCAAATCGCGCATCGTGACGATGCCGACTAGCATCTCGATGGTGGCGCTCTCCACCACGTAGAGGTAGTACACTTCGTAGAACTGCTCAAGTTCGGCGCGGATGGTCGGCACCACCTCGCGCACCAGCGTCTGCTGCGGCACGGTGATATAGTCGGTGGTCATCATCCCGCCTGCGGTGTGTTCGCCATATGCCAACAGGTCACGCACCTCACCCGCTTCCTCGGCATCCATCAGGTTTAGCAGATTCTCGGCGCGATCTTGGTCCAGGTCGGCGATCAGGTCGGTGGCCTCGTCGGGCGACATCTCCTCTAGTATGTCCGCCGCCCGCTCCGCTTCCAGCAGCGCCATAATATCGCTCTGCCGCGAGGTGGGCAATTCCTCCAGCGTCTCAGCGGCGGTCTCATCGTCGAGGGCGCTGATAATCTCCGCGCCCTCCTTGTAGCTGACCTCTTCGAGCAGGTCGGCCAACTCCACCGGATCCATCTGTGCGGTGCGGGCGTGGCTGAGGTTGAGCTTCACCCCGCTGGCCCCGCTGGCGAAGAAGTCCACCTGCTGCCAGTCGAGGAGTTCGTCACGCTGATGCAGCGCCCGCCCGATGCCTTCCATGTGCAGGCGGCGGAACAGTCCCCCGTTGCCAACCTCGACTGCGACCAGGTGAAAGTGGTTGCTATGTGGCCCGATCAGCGCGTCGTTGACCCGCTCTACCTTGCGGTTGGCGAGGTCAATCACCCGCTTGTCAATCAGGTCTTTCGCCAGCAGCATCTCGTCCTCACGGCGGACAAATGGCTTGCGGCTCAGTTCCTCGCTGTTCAGGTTGACCCCGGCCTGATCACCGTCCAGCAGCAGCGATGCGATCGCGCTACCTGGCACGAAGAAGTTGACCTGCACATCTTCGATTTCGCCGCGCACCACCAGGCCGTGCAGCGGTGGGTAGCCGCCCGCGCCCGCGCCGACGTTCAGCCGCACCACAATGTCGCGCAGACGGGCAATCGTCGCGCCCTGCACGTCGCGCACCGGCTTGCCCAGCAGCAGGCTGACGTAGCTGGCCTGAGCCAAATCAGGCTTGAATTGTTCCGGCTTGGCTTCCATAACGCCGCTAGTTTAACTTATGGGTGGCAGCTTAGTCAAGCACAAATACGCTAAAAGATGGGCTTCTTCGGCTGGCAAAAACAAAGAGCCATCCCTATGTGGAATGACCCTTCGGTTTATTATACCGGCAGCCCTTAAGCCAGATCGAACAGCAGCACCTCCGCCGCTTCCTGTGCGCTGATAGTCAACTCATGCTCATCGCTGACCGCCGCCGCGTCGCCCTGGCGCAGCGCTTGCCCGTTCAGCGTTATTGCACCCTGCGCGACCTGCACCCAGGCGTGACGGGCGGAGTCTAGCTGGTAGGTAAGCCCCTGCCCCTGCTCGAGCAGGGTGGTGTAAACTTTCGCGTCCTGGTGGATGGTCACTGCACCGTCGCTGCCGTCCGCGCTGGCAATCAACCGCAGCTTGCCGCGCCGCTCCTCAGCGGGAAAGCTCTTCTGCTCGTAGCTAGGCTTTAGCCCACGCTGGTCGGGCAGCAGCCAGATCTGCAGGAAGTGCAACCCCTCGCTCTTTGAGGCGTTGAACTCGCTGTGGGTCACGCCTGTACCCGCGCTCATCCGCTGTACCTCGCCTGGATGGATGACCCCACCATTGCCCATGCTGTCGCGGTGTTCCAACCCACCTTCTAGCACATAGGAGATAATCTCCATGTTGTTATGCGAATGCGGCGGGAAACCTTCACCGGGCGTAACCCGATCCTCGTTCACCACCCGCAAGCTGCGAAACCCCATCTGTTTGGGATCATAATAGTTGGCGAAGGAGAAGGCATGATACGTGTCCAACCATCCATGATGCTCATGACCGCGCTGCTCTGACTTACGAATCAAAATCATTGTATTACCTCCGTTTTACCTTTGCGCTGGTATCAACCAGCAGCACTTTAATATCTAAAGCACATTATAACATAAAGCGTGATAACCTGTCAAATAAAAAGGCCGCCCCAATTTGTGGAGCGGCCTTTTGCACATTCAGTTGAATTACTGGTTGACTGCGGGGCGTAGATCGCCGACCGCAAAGCTGGTGGTCAGGCTGCGCTCGAAGGCTGCGCCGTGTGCGTCAAGCCCACGCACGGTTAGCGATAGGTTGTACACCCCCGCGGTCGCGGGCAGGTTGATGTCGAGGCTGCCGCCATCGTTCGCCACTGTCTGGCTGGTGCGGCTGAAGCCGCTGCCGCTCAGGTGGCTCTCCACCCTAAGATTGCCCAGGCTGGCGGCACCATCGCTGGCGTGCAGCGTGAAGTTGACGCTGCTGCCTGGCGCAAAGGTAAGGGCTTTGCTGCTGCTGCTCAAACTAATCTGCAGTCCGCTTTGGATGTTGGCTACCAGCAGGTACGCGGCTGGCCCTGATTTGTACAGGCCTAGAGTTGGTGCGGCGATGAACTGCCACTCCCCCACCATGGGGTTGTTTATCTGGAAGAAGATGTAGACCGCTGCGCCTAGCGTCTGAGTGCGGTCGCCCTGCTTCACTGCAACGGGCTGATACTGCCTGCCGTCTGGCCCAGTTAGAGTAACGTAGAGGTTTGCGCTGGTTAGTGCGGTGATATTCAAGCTCTGCACCCCATTCTCTACCGCGAACCGTTCGTTGGCTGCACCCCTAACTGGCCCACCACGTATAATCTCGCCCGCAGGTAGGCTAGCGTAGGGGCTTTGCTCCTCCACCTTGCTCGTCTGTCCGGCTGATAGGCCGCGCCACAAAGTGCTGACGTAGGGCTGCACCCGACTCCAGGTGTTGTGGCCGATCGGCATCTGGTCGTGGTCGAGGTTGCCGTCAGTGAAGATGTGGGTGCCGAGCGGATGATGCGCGCTGCTGACCGTCACCGCACCGTCGTTGCTGCCATAGAATTGCAGGTAAGCCCCGCCATACCACAACGCGCCAAACCACGGGCCATGGCTGCTGCCTGCGCTGGTATCATAATGCACATAGCTATTCGCGCTGCTGCCGTCGCTGACGCTGCGGTAGTAAGCCATCTGCCCCGTCTGCAGCGAGTACACCGCATCGTCGCGCTGGCCGAGGATGGCGGCCAACCAGCCACCCCACCAGCTATAGGAAAGGTCGGCTAGTTGCGAACCCCAGTTGGGCGAGGATAGCTGGAACAAGGTCTGCACCTTCGGCGCGGCTCCGTACTGCACGATGGCCGCGTTGCTGTCCAGCCCGCCCTTGGAGTGGGCCACGATGTTGACGCTGCTCACCCCGTAGTGGGCAGTGATGGTGTTCAGTTGCCCAGCCAGCATCTGCCCGTTGTTCCAGATGCTGCCGCCGCTGCCGCCCGCGTCAATCAGGTCGACGAAGGCGGTGCGATAGCCAGCGTAATAGGCATCGCTGTACATATCGTTGCCGTTTGTCCACCAGGTGTTGGCCTGGCCGTGCAAGCCCTGCACAAATACCAGTACCGGCTTGTTGGTGCCACCACCCGGCGGGGTTGCCCCATAGTAGATCGTCCCAGGCGTGCCGTCGGGACTCATGCCAGCGTTCTGTGGCAGCGGCGGACTTTGCACTGCGGCTGCCTGGCCTACACCCACCAGCATCAGGATAGCCGCCAGCATCATCAGCCCGGCCAGCCACCTGCCCATCCCTCGCGTTTTGTTGCTCATCGCCTCCACCTTTCCCACCCATCCGTACCGATGGGCGTGGCTAATCAGACCCATTCTCGCCGTCTCAGCCTGGTATTCCGCTGAGGCTGATTATTCCAATTAGCGATGGTGCTGCCATAGATTGAGCCAGGGCGAACCGTTGTTCGCCCGCTACAGAACTATAGCATCGCCTCGGCTAATTGGTATACATTCTACTACGCGATTGTGGGGATTGCAACTTTTGCGCGGTGCTGGCTTGTCCAGATTGGCTTATCGCCGTATGTGCGGTGAGATGACAACGCCATAAACCGCATCCCGCTTTACTTCATAAGAATCAGACCAGGGAACCAGCCCGACGATGTGGAGCTTGTTCCCTGCGATTTCATCTATCTTCTTGACCAGGAGGCCCGGTTCGTTGGGGTTGACGCACACCGCGATTCTGCCACAGCGGGGGCCGAGCAGCGAGGTTGCCAGATAGCGCCTGCCGGGAATCAGGATAGGCCACATACTTTCGCCGGAGACGCGCACCCAGAACAAAGGGTGGGCGCAGCGTTGCCGCACCCACCCCCATAGCCGCTCAGTAAAGCGTGTCGGTGATGAGCTTGTAGGCATCGTACTTCTGCGGCGCGTTCTTCGCGGTGTAGAACATCTCGGCAATGCCATCTACGGCGGCAATCAGGTCGTAAGCAGCCTGCTTGTCCAAGCCCTGCTTGCACTTAGAGGCCAGCTTGGTCGCCTTCCAGAACTTGTCGTGCAGATCGGGGAAGGTCTGCAGATGCTCCGGCTTGAAGAAGTCGGACCATAGGATCTCCAGCTCGTGCTTGCATATCTCGGCGTGTTGCTCCTTGACCACGATGCGGCGGTTTACTCCGTTGGCGTATTCCAGCATGGCGTGCTGGTCACTGACGCTCGGCGTAGCCAACCCTTCAAGCTGCTCGATCATGCGGGCAACCGTCTTGGCGGCAACCTTCGCTGCTGTCGGGTCGTAGATACCGCAGGGGATGTCACAGTGTGCCTCAGCGGTAAGCGTGGGGATAAGGTTTCTCAGGTTCATCAGTATCTCTCCTTATATCTGATTTGGGTTTGGATTTTTCAAGCGCTCGATGTTCGGGGCGGTATGCCAATGGTGGGTAACTATGCGCCCCGCTTGCCATACTGTCGCACTACCTCCAAATATGTCGCTGCGATTGTAACATATTTTATCTGATGGCGGTTGCTTTGTCAAAGCTGGAATGTTGCCACCGCTGCAGCGTGACACTGTATCACACAGCAATTACCGTACCAATCCACGCCGCCGTTGTGGTGGTTGATGTGCGCGTCACGTTATTGCATACCCTACCAGGGTGGGCCACCGCCCGCCCCCTACGTTTACCCAATAACTCGTCACACACCCCGGCGGCAGATTTAATTTGCTATCTTCTACCCGCCAGTGCTATACTAGCCGCGCCTGAGTTGTGCCTGATATTGCAGATAAGGAGAAGAGCGATGCGAAGCAAACTAATACTGACGGTGACGGCGCTGATGCTGGTGGTTGGCGTAGGGATGAGCATCTTCACCGTCGAGGCCGCGCCAACTGCCAGCCCGCCAATGAGCGTGCCTGCCCAGAGCCAGCGCTCTTATCTTTCTGGAGTGACGCAATTCACCCATGCCGATAGCGTGGTGGGCAGCAGCAACCCTGCACCCCAGGGCGGAATTGCCCCGAACGCTGGCATCAACAATGTGGTCTTTGGCGCGAACCATCGTGCCAACAACGTCACCAACAGTTGGCAGAACGAAACCAGCATCGCGGTCGACCCCAATAACCCCAATGTGATGAACTGCTCGGCCAACGATTATAGCACCGGCCCGCCTCGGGCAGGTTGGTACCATAGTTCCGATGGCGGCACAACCTGGACAGAAGGTGTGGAAGTAAATACCGGCACCGCCAACTCCGGCGATCCGGCGATGGCCTTCGGCGATAACGGCCACGCCTACTACGCCTACATCGCCTTCAACGGCATAAACCTGGCGGGCGGGGGGGTCGGCTTCATTCGTAGCACCGACGGTGGCGCTAACTGGTCGGCCAACATTCCGGTTGATTACTCCAATAGCACTACCCTATTTAACGACAAAGAGTTCATGACTGCAGACAATAGCGCCATCAGCCCCTATCATCACCGCCTCTATATCGCGTGGGGCAAGTTCTCCGCCGATCAGATTCACTCGGTGATCGCAGCGGTACACTCCACTGATGACGGCCTGACCTGGAGTACACCGATCACTGCGGCTGGTACGGTTGGCGTTGATGAAAACGAGGGGGCCTGGCCCCGCGTAGCGCCCAACGGCGACCTGTATATCGCATACATTGACCATACCCCAACCCCTCAGATGCAGGTGGTGCGCTCCACCGATGGCGGCCTTACCTTCGGTGCTCCTATAATCGCCGCAGCCAATGTCCACGAGCTGCCCGGCACCATGCCCGGCACTAACTACCGGGTCAACAGCTTCCCCACCTTTGCGGTTGACCCCAGCAACGGCGATCTGTATATGGCCTGGTCGGATTACGTTGCGGGTAGCTCCTCGATCCTGTTCACCCGCAGCGCCGATCAAGGTGTAACCTGGAGCGCGCCAGTAAGGATTGACGATGCCGCTAGCGGCCAGCGCTTCTTCCCCGCGATCACCGTCTCCGCCGATGGCCGAGTCAGCGCCTCGTGGAACGATAGCCGCGGTCAGCCCAACCCCCAAAGTTTCAACTACTACTTCACCAGTTCACCCGATCATGGTGTGACCTGGGATACTCCCAACGTGCGAGTTAGCTCACAGACCAGCAACGTCGGCGGCAGCAGCTTCATTGGCGACTACACCGCCATTGACGCAGTGAACGGCTATGTCTATCCCTGCTGGATGGATGCCCGCACCGGCGACGAGGATATCTGGGTAGCGCAGGGTTTGACCAACAACAATACGCCTTCCCCCACCGCCACACCAGGCACCAGCACGCCGACCAGCACACCCACCTCAGTACAGACCAGCACCTCCACTGCGACCGCCACTGCCATACCACCCACCAGCACCTCGACCGCGACCGCTACACCCGTGCCACCCACCAGCACGCCGACCATAACCCCCGTGCCACCGACTAGCACCCCGACTATGACGGCAACACCCACTGCTGTGCCGCCGACTAACACGCCGACGAACATTCCGCAACCCAGCGCCACGCCTACCGACTGCCCCAACCCGTTTGTCGACATCGACGGCAACGTATTTTATCACGCGATCCTCTATTTCGCCTGTAACCATATCACTGAGGGAGTTGACCCCACCCACTATGGTCCAGGTAGAACCGCTACCCGTGGGCAGTTCGCCAAAATCGTAGTTTTGGGCTTTGGCACATCGTTCTATACCCCGGCCATGCAAGACTTCGTAGACGTGCCTAGCACGTACTTCGCCTACCTCTTCATCGAGAGCGGCTACCACGCGGGCATCCTCAGCGGCTTCGATGCCGCCACCTGCGCCGCGCACGGGCTGGGCAATCCTTGCTATTTGCCAAATATCCCCATCACTCGCGGCCAGCTCACCAAGCTCGTCGTCAACGCGGGTAGCTTTGCGCTGATTACGCCGATTGGCGGGCAACAGGACTTCAGCGATGTACCATCCTCCAACGTCTTCTACGTGAGCATCGAGACCGCCTACCACAACGGCATCATCAGCGGCTACCCTGGCGGCATCTTCCTACCCAACAACAACATCCGCCGCGACGAGATGGCCCAGATCGTCTATGAGGGCATCATCCACCGGCCATAGCCAGTGCTGAGTGCTGAGTGCTGAGTGCTGAGTAAAGCGGATTTTAATACTCCCCTCCCATCGGGAGGGGCAGGGGGGTGGGTCCGTGCAGCGCGACTCGCACCCTCCCCTACCCCTCCCGATGGGAGGGGAAACTACACACCTGCCATCCCTTTTTTTTTTAATGCAGCAGAGAGACTGAGTAAAGCAGAAGGCGGGTGTGCCTGACAGTGCGCCCGCCACTTTGCCAGCGGCTGAAATCAGGTTGACCCATCCACCCCCTCGTGGTATACTGCAAGCAGCGTTCTAAAAAGCAAACACAGGAGAGCATAACACATAATGAGCAACCGAATCCTTACCCTGATGGCGGTTCACGCCCATCCCGACGATGAGTTGATCGGCACTGGCGGCGTGCTGGCCCGCTACTCGCACGAGGGGGTCAACACTGTGCTGGTCACTTGCACTCGCGGCGAGGTTGGCGAAATCCACGACCCCGACCTGAACGAGGAGGAAGCCCGCCCCCGCCTGGGCGATATTCGCATCGCCGAACTTAATTGCGCGCTGGAGATTATTGGGGTCAAGCACTCGGAGCAGCTAGGCTACCGCGACTCCGGTATGATCGGCACGCCCGATAACGAGGATCCACGCTGCTTCAACAAGGCCGACCTCGGCGAAGCGACCGGCAAGCTGGTACGGTTGGTGCGCCAATACAAGCCCGACGTAATCACTACCTACAACGAGATCGGCGGCTACGGCCACCCCGACCACATCAATGCCCATCGAATTGCGGTGGCCGCCTTCGATGCCGCCGCCGACCCTGCACAATATCCCGACGCGGGCGAACCGCACCAGGCACAGAAGTTGTATTACACCTCGTGGAACTTCAAGCGCTGGCAGCAGATGACCGAGGAGATGAAGGCGCGTGGTCTCAAATCGCCCTGGGAAGACGATGAGGATAGCGACAAGACCCCTGAGCAGCGCGAGAAGGAGCAGACTGAGTGGATGGAGCGGATGCAGACCGAGATGGCCCGCCAGACCACTGAGGTAGACACCCACGAATACGCCACGCTAGTGCGCCGCGCCGCCCGCTGTCACCGCACCCAGTTCTCCCAGGACTCGTTCTTCTACACCCTGCCTGAAGACCTCAACCATCTGGCCTTCGGCGCAGACACCTTTGCCCGCATCAAGTCGTTCGTGCCGGTGCCGGAGGGGACGGAAACCGACCTGTTCGCTGGTATCAGGTAGAGCAAAGCCAGCACAAACTAAATGAGTCAAGTTGAAGATGATGCAATGTTGAGGCAAGCGCGTCGCCGTGCCAGCCATTATGAGCGCGAGCTTGCAATCGCTGAGTGCAACCGCGCTATCGTACTATGGCCTGATGATATACAGTCATACCTGAAGCGCTCTAGGTTGTACGAGATAGAGGGAAACTATGAGGCTGCCCTGGCCGATCACAGTGAGGCGATCAGGATACGACCTGGCGATCCCGACCTCTATATCCTTCGGGCTGAGACCTATCTAGAAGCCACAGGCTGGGGATCTGGCGCAACGCAGGCACTGGCTGATTACGAGATGGCGATCAGACTTGACCCTTCCTGCCTTTCTGCTTACAGGGGCCGAGCCGATATACACCATATAAAGGGTGACTACGATCAAGCAATCGCTGACCATACCCAAGCCCTTAACCTTCAACCTGATGCTTATTGGGAATACCTGTCGCGTGCAGCACTATACAACCTATTGGGTGATTATGATCACGCCTTTGCGGACTACAGCCTAGCCATTGCTCTGAATCCTAATGATAGCTCTCTCTATCTTCAGCGGGCGCAGTTTTATTCTCAGCATGGTGAAAACATAAAGGCCCTAGCTGATTACGACAGCGCCATTGAACTGAATCCAGACAGCGTTACTATTATTGGCGGGCGTGCTTATGTGTATGCGGCAGCAGGTGAGCATGATAAAGCGATCAGCGATTATTCCCGTATCATCGAACTTGAACCCAGCCAGTCCATGCACTACTCCAATCGTGCCATGCTGTATTACCGTCACGGCGACGACGACTCGGCCATTGCCGACTACCAACGCGCGCTTACGCTTCAACCAGAAGAACTTAACGCCCATGCCATGCTGGGGTATCTCTTTGAGAAGAAGGGCGACTATGAGCAGGCGATTGCCCATTACAGCAAGGCAATCGCGCTTCTACCGGCTGCTGATTGGTATGTTGGGCGGGCGCGGGCTTATCAAAGCAAGGGCGAATATCAGCTAGCCATTGCCGACTGCGATCAGGCGATCAGGCTGGATACCAACAATGATTATTTCTACGCCGTGCGCGGTCATATCCATGTGCTGGCCGGGCATCGAACCGAGGCGATTGCCACCTTCGAGGCAATATTGGCGATGGGCGATGATAAAAAGCAGTATGAATATGCGAAGCAATGGTTGGCAAAGCTAGGTGCGAATTAACAAAAAGGGGCGCACGCTGATGCGCCCTTATTTAGCACTTTACAATGCTCTGCGGTCTCGCTCTGCCTCACCAGCCTTCTTGCGATGTGTCGAAGCCGATAGTGGTCGCTGTGATTGGTGGCGGATAAGCATAGAAGGTTAGTTCGCCTTTTTCTTCATTGATGCGGTAGAAAACGATGAATGGCTTGGCAATGATGCGGCGATAGAGGCGCGGCAAACCGCGTGGTGAGGCATAGGAGTGGGGATTGGCAGCAGCCCGCTCCATGGCAGCGAACAGAGTGCTCTCAAGCTGATCTGCCATCTGATCTTCCTGTCTGCCTTCGTAATACTCGATTTGCTGGTCAATCTGATCCAGAACCGCCCACGCGATATAAGCTGCAATAGCCACTTATACCGTCCTTGCCTCTCTGGCCGCTCGGCGCTCGGCGCGGCGGCGGCGAATGTATTCGCGGCCCTCAGCGAGGGTGAAGCGTTCGCCCGCCTCGGCTTCATCTGCGAGTTGTATATGTTCGTAAGCCTCGGCCCGCTCAAGCACTGTCTGGTATTCGTGAATGTCAATAATCATCGCTGCAGGCTTGTTGCGGACATTGACCATAACTGGCCCATCTTTCAACCTCTCCAATACCGCTGAGAGGTTGGCCTTCAGTTCCCGCACCCCCATGCTCCCATCGGTCAGCTCGAGAAAATCGCCTAGCCGTTCTGCATCAAGCATTGTGTCCCTCCTTGTGTCTACATCAGTAACCACATTATATGCGATTGTGGCAGCTCTGTCAATAAGCATCCCCTTTAGATCACAGAAAGGGCGCACCGATCGGTGCGCCCCACTCAATCCTCAATCTTCAGCCCTCATAACTAATTCAACGCTAGCATACTGACCTGCGCGGCAAGCCCCCGCGAGATATGGTGGAAGGCGACCGAGTTGCTGCCCTGCTCGTCGGTTAGCACGATTGGGCTGCCGCTGTCGCTGCCCTCACGGATGCGCTGGTCGAGCGGCACTTCGCCGAGGAACGGCACGCCCAGCCTCTCCGCCGCATCCTTAGCCCCGCCGTGACCGAAGATGGGCAGCTTGTCGCCGTTGGGGGCGAGGAAGTAGCTCATGTTCTCCACCATGCCAAGGATCGGCACGTCCAGCTTGACGAACATATTTAGCGCCCGCGTCGCGTCCATCAGCGCCACCTCTTGCGGGGTGCTGACGATCAGCGCACCGGTGAGCGGCATCTGCTGCGCCAGGGTAATCTGCACATCGCCCGTGCCGGGCGGCAGATCGAGTACCAGATAGTCAATCTCGCCCCACTCCACATCGTATAGGAACTGTTGCAGCATCTTCGCCAGCATCGGCCCGCGCCACATCACTGGGCTATCAGCCTCCACGAAGAAGCCCATGCTCATCACCTTCAGACCATACTTCTCAACTGGTAGGATCTTACCGTTTTGTGGCTGCGGCTTATCGGTAATGCCCAGCATCAGTGGCACGTTGGGGCCGTAGATGTCGGCATCGAGTAGGCCGACCCGTGCACCGTCCTGGGCCAGCGCCAGCGCCAGATTGACCGCCACCGTGCTCTTGCCCACGCCGCCCTTGCCGCTGCCCACCGCGATGGTGTTACGCACACCAATGATAGGGGCGCGGTTCGCGCCGACGCGGTTGGCTGGCACGCGGCTGATTACCTCGACCGCCACGCTATCCACCCCTGGCACACTGCCCGCCGCCTCCTGGCACGCTTGCTGCATCTGCTCCTTAATTGGGCAGGCGGGGGTAGTCAGTACCAGGGTGAAGCTCACATCATTGCCGCTGATGCGAATGTCCTCGACCATGCCCAGGCTGACTATATCACGGTGCAGGTCGGGGTCAATCACCCGCGTCAACGCCCGCAGAATATCTTTTTCTTGAAACGATGCCATTGTTGTGCCTTCCCTGATCCATCCATTAAGCATACGTAGGGGCGGGCGGCTGCACGCCCTGCTGCCCATTGTTGTTTCTTTCACAAATTATACGATATTTAGCCGCCTATGGGCAAGCCTGCCCGCATTTGTGTTATAATAGCGGCAGCGAATCACAACCACCAAACAGGAGAGCGCAAATGCTAGAGAAACTGATAGACGAGATGCAGCAGGTTGGCGGCTTGGATCGGCCCACCGCCGAGAAGATGGCCTATGTGGTGATTGGCTTCCTGCAGCGCAACCTCAGCCCCAGCGAGTACGACGCAGTGCGACGCAAGGCGCTCGGCTCGGCCAACTGGCAAAACCGCCCCCGCAGCGCCTACGTCGGCTACGTAGGTTATACCCAGGGCAGCACCGGGCGCGACCCTAACAAACCCCAGGAGTAGCGCGGTGCGGCAACGCAGGCGGATCTGGCCTTGCGGGTAGGGCGCACTGCGGTGCGCCTTTTTCGACCCTAAAACTCATTCAATCAAGGAGGCTGGCAATGGCAACAAAGTTCGGCGTAATTGTACCCCAGGGTTGGCGCATGGATTTGGTTAACATCAAGGACCCGGTGGAGAAATACGAAACGATGACCCGCGTGGCGCAGGAAGCGGAGCGGCTCGACTACGACTCGATCTGGCTCTACGACCACTTCCATACCGTGCCGGTACCCACGATTGAAACTACCTTCGAGTGCTGGACCAGCACCGCCGCGCTGGCCCGTGATACCAAGCGGGTGAAGATCG
Source organism: Chloroflexota bacterium (assembly GCA_025355955.1). Taxonomy (GTDB): domain Bacteria; phylum Chloroflexota; class Chloroflexia; order QHBQ01; family QHBQ01; genus QHBQ01. The sequence continues at coordinate 2,468 of JANXYP010000008.1, read as the reverse complement.
GTCAGATTGTCAGCTGCAATGGCTACCGCAACCCGGCGTTGCTGGCAAAGATGGCCTCCACCGTGGACGTGATGAGCCACGGCAGGCTGATCTTCGGCATTGGCGCGGGCTGGTACGAACATGAGTATAACGCCTACGGCTACGGCTTCCCCGAAACCCGCGAGCGGATGCGTCGTCTCTCCGAGGGTGTGCGCGTAATTCGCGCAATGTGGGATCAGGAGCAGGCCGAGTTCGAGGGCGAATACTATCAGTTGAAGGGGGCGATCAACGAGCCGAAAGGAGTACAAAAGCCGCATATCCCCATGCTGATTGGTGGGGGCGGTGAGCAGGTCACGCTCAAACTGGTGGCGAAATATGGCGATGCCTGCAATATTGGCGGCCTCGACCCCGATAACTACCGCCACAAGTTCGAGGTGCTACGCCAGCATTGCGAGGAGGTGGGGCGAAACTACGACGAGATCGAGCGCACCGCAATCGTGACGGTTGGCTTTGCCGCCAACGATGCCGAGGCTGACGCACTGACCAAGCCCATGCGAGGCAACGCCACATTGGAAGAAGTAAAGCGCGGCAATCTCATCGGCGACAGCGCGCTAATGGTAGAGGGGTTGAAGCGCATCGAGGAAGCAGGCGCACAGCACTTCATCATATACATCGCTGATGCTTACAAGCTGGAGCCAGTACAGCGCTTCGCCGCAGAGGTACTCAGCCAGTTCAAGTCATAGCCTGTGGTTGCGGAGAGGCGGCCATTTGTGCCAACCTGGCTTCGACCGACGCAAGGCGAAGCGGCATTTCGAGGTTGCGGAACGTAATGGCGATCTCCTCCAGCGTGGCGCGAGCTCGGTCATAGATGGTAGGGTCGGGCTCGGCTGCGGCGTGCTGCAGCAGCATCGCAGCGTAATCCTCCTGCAGGTCGGCAAGGCGGTAGGAGTCGTGGGAAGAGCGGATCAGGTCAATCGCTGTGGTGAAGCGTCGCTCGGCTTCATCCCACTGCTCCATCGCGCTGTGGAGCAAGGCCTGGGCGCGGTGCAGGTTGATGCGTTCAGTATAAGCCGAGCTGTCACTGACCGCCTCCTCTAGCATCTGCATATACTTGCGAACATAGATCCAGTTTTGTTCGCTGATGTAGTACATAACCAGTTGTAGGGCCGCGCCGCTACGCGCCGATAGCACACTGCCCACCTGGTTGAAGGCGCGGTTGGCATAGTCGAACCAGGCTTCACTGCTGCCCTTCAGCCGCATCAGCTCCGCAAGTACGGTAAGGTTTGTCACTTGCATTAGCTTGTAGCCGGTGCGATGGGCGATCTCCTGCGCTTCTTTCAGGCAGGTTTCCGCTTGTTCCAGATCACGATAGTTCAAATATACCTCGCCCGCTTCGCTGGTGATGCGACAGGCGGATGCCTGGTCGGCGATTTGCCCCCGCAAAGCTAGTGACTTGTTCGTATAGTCAATGGCGAGGTTGTAAGGCCCTTCATGTGCGTAGAAACCAGCAATCAGGCGATAGGCTTCGGCCAGGCGCAGTGATTCGCCGCTTTGTTCCGCCTGCTCCAGGCTGCGGCGATACCAGGTCAGCGCCTCATCCATCCGCCCGGTGTCGGAGAGAATAAGGCCCAGGTTACCCATCGCTTTTGCGGCGGCTGAGTGTTCGCCAACCTGAAGCGCAACTTCGCTGCTGTGCTGGTAGTAAATGGCGGCAGCTTCGGGATTAGCGTGGTAGAACTCTACGTTGCCCAGGCTGTTGAGTACATTAGCAAGCAACCTCTCGCCACCGGCCTGATCTTCGAGATTCTGCAACGCCAGTAGCAGTTCAGCATGGGCCTCATCAATGTAGCCTTTGTAGTAGTAAATCTGGCTTTGCAACCAGAATGCGCGGGCGGTCAGCAGGTAGCGCTTGCGCTGCTCACTGCTAAGGGCCAGCATCTCCACATCAGCCCTGGTCATGTTGCTGCGGGCATGGTCGTAGCGTCCATTGATGATGTCGGCATCAGTGAGGTCGAGATAGTAGTAGGTACGGCTGGCGGCTAGTGATTGACCACACTGACAGCAGGTATGTGCATTAAGCTGGTTGTCTGCTTCACAATTGAGGCAGATCAGGGATCCTTGTTTGTTCATCTCACTCCATGGCTGTTATTTGGGTTGCTGGCTACGGAACTGCAAGATTATACCACAAGCCATTATTATAGTCAAACCCTTTGCGCCAAGTAACTACTCAAAGTGGCTGCAAGGAAGTTTTGGCGGTGAGCATCCGCAGACACTCAGCCAGCGGGTTTAGCCCCTTTGCCAGCCAAGTCCCAAACAGTGTCTGCAAGCGCATTCTGGTCGCCGCCCCCTCCTCACTGCGGCTACCTCCACTTATCTTGCGGGCCACCGCCAATGGCCGCACGCTGCGCTCCGCCAGGTTGTTGTCGGCTGCCAACCTCTCCACCCGCACATACTCGAACAATTCGTCGCGGTGCTACAACAGCAACATA
>JANXYP010000403.1 GCA_025355955.1 Chloroflexota bacterium | reverse complement strand
CGCCAGGTCGAGCTTGCCGTCGCCATTGAAGTCGCCCACCGCTACCGAGGAGGGGGCGCTACCAGTAGCATAGTTGTGGGCAGACTGGAAGGTGCCGTCGCCATTGCCCAGCAGGATGCTGACATTGTTGCCCCCAATGTTCACCACCGCGAGGTCGAGCCTGCCATCGTTGTTGAAATCACCCACCGCTACGGCATAAGGTGAATTTCCAACACCATGGTTGACTGCGGCTCCAAAGGTGCCATCACCATTGCCCAAAAAGACGCTGACGTTGTCAGCAATAATGTTAGCAGTTACCATGTCACGTTTGCCATCACCATTGAAGTCCCCCACCGCCACCGAGAACGGGCCGGTATCAGTGCCGTAGTTGACCGCGTTAGCGAAGCTGAGGGTACTGCCCAAGCAGTGCTGCTGTTCTGCGCTAACCACCCGCGCTGGGAGTTCGAGTTCCAGCCCAAGTATGCGGCATACCTGAACCTGATCGAAGCGTGGTGGAAGACATTGAAGAGCGTGGCGTTGGCGGGGCGACGGTTGGAGAACTGGGCGGAAGTGGAAGCGGCGATCGGGAGCGGGACAAAGTATTGGAATGCCCACCGGCATGGGTACAAATGGGGGCAGCGGCGACGGCACCGGCGGCATCTACGATTGATTGGTAAAGTGCAGAGCAAGCAAGGGGCTGAACAAGCGGCTGACCAAGCAGCTTAGTAGAGCAAGCAGCTAAACACATGAACTTGACGGTTGCACCACTAAGGTTTGATTGGTTACGCCAGAGTTTATGATGCCTTACAAGAGGCTCATAAGTTGTTTAGCGGTGGTGGCTGTCACTATGCATCGTGGATCTGCAAGTCAACTTCTTTTTTCTATGAGGCGCTGGTGATGGAGCGGATAAGCCAGGTAGGCCGCTGGGCTGATTTCGCGGTGGACAACGGTGCGCTTATTGAGATGGTGCTGATGTAATGGCACAGTAGGGGGCGGCTACACCGCACTGCATACGGCAGCGCTGAATGGCGACGTTGCGATCGCTACCCTGCTACTCAGCTATGGCGCGGATATGAACGCCCGACGCTCCAACGGAAAGACCCCGCTGACATTGGCGCTGGAAGGTAAACAGCAGGACATCGCCGATTTGCTTAGTGTGCGTGGTGCTACTGAATTAGGCGAGGAGACTGATAACGCACGTAACCGCGAGGGGCCGTGCGCTGCTATCTTTGCGCCCACCTTCGCGCATCTCTGACCCATCCGCTACCCCGTCCGCATCCCCTCCGCAGTTACTCGCCGTTGGTTGCAAGGATAGCTCCTCGCCTCTCCACCCGCTCACTCGTCGCACTTAGCCCCGGCGATTTTGCGGCATTGTACGCCATCCTGTCACCCTGCCGTGGCTACCTCACCCGCGCCTGCATATCCTCTCTATGAGCAGCCCAGCATACAATTAGGGTAGCGACACTTCTAGCGTATCACATCTAACTGAGGAGCTGTACTTCTGTCAGCATATCTACTGCCATCTTTTGCGCTTTCACCCTGCCCCTGCTATAATAGGCCCGCTGACCGAAATGTAACATCTGCGTGATTTGGGCTAAATGGCGCACCATACTATATACAGCATAATTTCCTCAGTGGGCGCCATCCACATCCCCAGTGCGACGAGGTTGGCATAATGTACGGATCGTGAAAGGAGCAGGCGATGAAAACTAGAACACTTGCTAATCTACTGGTTTTGCTGCTATTGAGCGTCATGCTAGTGGCTGCCAGCGCCGTGGCAACAGGCTTTACTCAACCTCTTTCTGGTGGAGCTTCATCTAGCGACACGACCGCCCCAACGACTACCGCATTGCCGCTAATCAAGGCTGCTGCGGAGGCTGCGCTGATCAAGCGGATGGGCAGCTCTCCCAGTGAGGGGTTTCTGGAGGAGAATCTGCAGCAGGTTGGAACCTGGGCTTTTGGCACCATCACTATACCGCTACCACCGGGGCGCGATGAGGCTCCAGACAGCCACCTGTTTCTTGCACGAGTGGATGGTGGGCAGTGGCAAGCGGCGATTAACGGCAGTAGCAACTTTAGTCAGTGGGCAGCATATGCTCCTTCTGGCCTGTTCAGCGATGCGGCAAGGAGCATTTTCGTTAGCAGCGCTCACCCATCCACAACCGGTGTTCCGCTACTCAGCTTTCCCTGGGCTGTTGGTGATACTTGGACTTTCGTGCAGGGTCCACATGGGCGTCATGACCAGAACACTCCACCCTTGGCCTCACTCGATTTCGCCAAAGGCATATCCACCCCTTATGAGACTGCCCTGGTAGATGCCGCATGGGAAGGCGTAGTCTCAATAACCTGTAACGGGATGGAGATAAACATCAATCACAGCAATGGGTGGCAGACCCATTACTACCATATCAGAGACCCGCAGGTGACCAACGGTCAATTCGTGCAGCGCCATGATGCTCTGGGCTACACCTCTACTAATGTTGACCCCATCTGTCATGGTGTGGCCCATGGAATCCACGTCCACTTCTCGCTGGCGTACGACGGAGTTGATCAGGAGTTCGATGGCAAGTATGTGGGTGGCTACGTAGTTAAGAAGGGTGATGTAGCAGGTCAGGGTTGTTTGGTGCGGGGTCTAACCAGCATCTGTGCCTTTATGGGTCAGGTCTACAACGATGGTGTGATCGGCGACGGCAGCGCCACCCCTATCCCAGCGAACACTCCAGCTTCTACGGATACTCCAATACCACCACCACCTAACCCACCTATTCTGGTTAGCCCTGCCGACGGTGCCTGGCGCGCCGAAACTGCCCCTCAGCTTTGCTGGCAAAGCGGCGGTGGTCAGGTCAGCAGCTATAAGGTCGAGCTTACCGCAAGGTCGTCGTGGGCCATCTACAATTTGACCACAGTCGATACCTGCATCGAGCCTGCTCTATTGAACAGCCTGTATGATGGCTATGATTGGCGGGTACAGGCGGGTGGGTCAGGCGGGTGGAGCGATTGGAGCACCTCGCGGGTTTTCTGGATTGGTCCCAACCCCCCCATACTGGATCGGCCAGGCAATGGCGTATGGGACGAGGAGGATGCGCCGCAACTTTGCTGGCACAATGGCGGAAGCGGGCAAGTCTCCAACTATAACATTTATGTGTGGGGTAACGGGTTCAATCTAAAGCAACTCAACCTTGAAGGCACGTGCTGGCAGCCAACCCAGCTAGGCAGTCACTACGGCAGCTATCAATGGAAGGTGCAAGCGGTTGGCTCGTGGGGAAGGAGCGACTGGAGCGAGGTCTATTCGTTCGGCATCTATCCTCATCCTCCCACTCTTGTCAGCCCCAACGATGGCGCGCAGGTCAATGACTACGGCCCTAATCTCTGCTGGCAAAACGGGGGTGGAGGGCAGATCCCATATTACAGGGTGCAGATTAGCGGGGCGCGCAACCTCACACAAGAAGTACGTGGCACCTGCTGGCGCGCATGGCAGCTCGATCATGTCTACGGCAGCTATACATGGCAGGTTCAGGCATATGGGCTGGGAGCCAATGGCTGGCATAGCGATTGGAGCGCCCAACGCACCTTCTCGATAGTTACCAGGCAAACCAATACACCCACGGCAACACGAACGCCTACCACAACCTCGACACCAAGTAATACACCCACGGCAACGCGAACGCCTACCACAACCTCGACACCAAGTAATACACCCACGGAAACTCAAACGCCTACCACAACCTCGACACCAAGTAATACACTCACGGAAACTCAAACGCCTACCACAACCTCGACACCAAGTAATACACCCACACCAACGCTGACAACAACCCACACCCCACCTAATACAGCGACGGTGACACCAACAGATAGCCCGACCGAGCGGCCGACCGAACCGATCGCAACAAGCACTCCTGGACCTACGTGGCGGCGGATTGTTAGCGCTAACTACGGCACAGGAAGCTGGATTAGCGGGATGGCAGTCACTGCAGAGAACAACGCATGGGCAGTAGGTGGTTATGATGATGCTAACAACCGCAGACAGTCAATTGCCTACTACTGGGATGGTAGTACCTGGGGCGCGTTTGCGGTGCCTAGCCCAGGATTGTATGGCAGTTTGTCCAGTGTCGCCAGCCTTGTCGCTAACAATGCCTGGGCAGTGGGTGACTACTACGACGGCAGTTGTACTTGCTCTCTTAGTCTGGTCACGCACTTTGATGGCAGCACTTGGACGCAGGTAAGCGTTCCCAACCCCAGCAGCATAGAGAACACCCTCGGCGCAGTCGCGCTCAGTCCTGATGGAACCGCCTGGGCGGTGGGTGAATACCGTGACCCTGGCTGCAACTGCTACCAGTCGCTAGTCCTTCACTTCGATGGCAGTTCGTGGGTGGTGGTCAATGTAGCTACCCCTGGTATCAGCTCTTCACTGTACAGCATCTCCACCACCGATGCTAATAATGCCTGGGCGGTGGGCTGGTACTTTGATGGTAGCCACAGCCATACCCTGACTTTGCACTGGGATGGGTCGAGCTGGCAAACCGTTCCTAGCCCTGACCTGGGGATAAACGATCATTTGAACGGGGTGTACAACTCCAGCGATGGAACCGCCTGGGCGGTGGGCCAATACATGGATGCTCAGGGGACAGAGCGTGCGATGACGATGCACTGGGATGGTAGTGCATGGAGTACAGTTGTCGCTCCTAGCCCCTTTTACGGAAGCCATCTTACATCGGTTGTGTCCAACTCTCCTACCGATGCCTGGTCGGCAGGGGTCTACGCTGGGGCCGACGGCAATTACCGGCCGATGCTCTACCACTGGGATGGCAGCTCCTGGACTGATCTGGGCAGCCCTTATAGTGGCAACGGCACCTCCGACTGTCTACTCAGTTCTATAGTGCGGCTCAACTCCAGCTACATCTGGGCTGGGGGCAGCTGTAACGGCGAAACTATGACTTTTAGATACAGTAGCCAATAGAGTGCCGGGGTTGCCTGGTTAAGGGAGCTTAGAGAGCGGTGGGGCGAGGTTAAACTCTGCCCTACCGCTTCTATTTGCAGCGGTTAAGAGAGCAAGGTGATATAATAGCGGTGAGGAGAGCAGATCATGACGCAAAGGTGCAATCCTACAAACTCATCATACCGTGGCGAACTATATCGTCGCATCCGTGCTGCACAAGGGTACGGTCGCCCGCTCGATCGCGGGCTACGGCGCAGCCTCGAACACAGCCTCGGCGCAGATCTCGCCGCCGTGCGGCTACATACCGGCCCCGATGCCATTGCAATCACCCGCTTGCTCAAGACGGCGGCGGCAACCTGCGGCGCGGATATATTCGTTGCGGCGGGTCAATATCGGCCCGCCACCTATACAGGCTTGTGGCTGCTCGGCCACGAGGCTGCCCATGTGGTGCAGCAAGCACAACGATCTAGCCTTGCCACCGGCGAATCCGGTCTGGACGTGGGCTGCGCTGCCAGTGGTGAAGAGTTGGTCGCCGAACTTGTTGCCGCGCAGGTAATCGCAGGCGTGGCCTGCTCCGATCATGGCCTCAACCCCGCCCGTGCCAATCGCTCCGATAACCTTTTCGTGCAGCGCTTCAATTCCTGGGAACACTTCATGCTGGGCGCTGCCCCAACTGCCACGCTGGTTGGCATCGCCAGCCTTCGCCCGGGCTGGGAGCATCTAGCACAATCCTGGCGCGACCTGGCCGCGCTGTGGAAGGACAACCCCGACCGCGTAAGCGAGGCGCAGATTCACGCTATCATTCCCGACCTCTCAACCCTGAGGCTGGAGAAGAGCGGCTGCCTGGTAACCTTTGGCGAACTGAACGCCCTGGGCGACTATGTGGCGGATGCTGCCGCAGTGAACGACCTTCCCTACGACATCATCCTGCCACTGCTGCAGCAGGTACGACAGCGCTGCTACCATCGGCTGGGTGAGATGCTGGGCGACCATAGCGAGTACCATTTCGCCGCAGCAGTCAGCAAGGACCCAGGAAGCCATGAACTCGGCGCACTCGAAGAGCTGGACGCGCTTGAGCGCTTCACTGCGTCGCTAGGGGTTAATCATAGTAAGGGGATGCTAGCGCGCAACGCCTGTCATTTCGTCCCTTTCTCCTGGTATCGCTGGCAGACCGGGCACCGCGCCGCCGAGGTGTTGGCTACCGCTGCCAAACAAACGACCGATATCTCGCAGCAGGCCAGCCTTACCCAGCGGGCGTGGGTAAGCGAGAGCTACGCCTGTCACTTCCTCGAAGACAGCTTCGTGGCCGGGCATCAGATCAACAAGATTCTGATCATGCAGTGGTTCATAGACTGGGCGGCGGAGCGGCAGTTCATCGTCGTTCCCCATCGCGCCGGGGCCGAGCGGGTCACGATCGCAAATCAGCCTGCTCTATGGGGCAGACCGCTCTATCAGCGCGGCTACCCTGGTGCAGCCACCGACCCCCAAACCGCCCAGGAGCAACCCGCCTACGCACTACGCCGTGACACGAGCGCGGTAGCAGCCTACGGCACGACCAGCCAGGATCAGGCGTACCAGGAATATCTCAGCTTCCTCGCCTCGGCGGTCATCCAGCTCAGTTCCAACCAGATCCACAACTATCTCAACGTCCATGCGCTGTGGATTGCTACGGAGAGTGACCCAACCCCACTGCAGATCTGGGGCGATGATACGTTGCTGCGGGGGGTGGAACACGTGGCGCGGGTAAGTGGCCTAGTCCATGCCTCGCAACAGGTGATCCGCGACCTCCTCACCATCGGCCAATCCTCCACCACCGCACAAATGCTGCTCGACCAATTGCCCAGCAAGATAGTGCTGAACCCCGCCGATGCAGCTAGTGCAGTGTCGGTAGCCAACTGGCACGATGCGCGGCTGCAAGCCTTTTGCGACAGCATTTTCGATCGTTCTACCAATTGGCTGGCTGATGTATTCAGTCGGCTCAACCCGAGTATGGGGCTGGTCTCGATAGATCAGGTGGTGTTACTATTACAGCCTCAGTTGGCATATTTGCGCTAGATTGGTGTAGGGGCGAATCGCATACGCCCTGCCGCCCAGTATCCAACCAATCGTAACTATGTCATCTTGCCTGGCCACTGAGGCTGTAATAAATAGTTAGAAGCACAGCTGCGGCGCGTAGCCTGCCGAGGCACACGAGGATGAACGTGAGGAGCTCTATGCCACTCACGAGAGCGATCGGAATTTGGCCGATCTTATGTGGAAGTCAAGATGACCGGGACAGCAATTAGAGCGAGAAGAATTCGTTGTTGTATTACATGTCAGTATCTCTGCCTTCTTTTTGATCTCTTCTCTAACAGTGTTGCCATTACCCTCTTGGTCCTTGCCCAACGGAACAATAAATCCTTCTATAACGAGCGGGTCAGCGCTTATACTAGGGTTATATACATCAACGAACAAGCGTAGGCCAATCTCATGAGTAACGGTATCAGTTTCGCCGCTCTCACCCCATATAATAATATTAGCTCCAAGCGTCTTCCTAATCTCTAGATCGCTCGATAGGCTTCTGTTTATAAGACTCTTTTCCGATGTAAAAGCGGTCTTGTAACTTATCTCATTATGTATGCCTTCTTTATCAGTTATCCAATCATTTATGGTGGATTCCATAATTTCACCATAGTCAAGCTTACTATTAGATGATTTGACTGGGCCGAAGGAAGTAATAACTATGATAAATGATTTACCATCAAAAGCCTCTTGAATTCTTCTTCTGGGTATTATCAATGTTCGCCAGTACACTATTACCAGCGGTCACCAATATCAGGGCTACAATGCTCGCTACTGGTATTCTCCACCCTTCAGGCAAAGTTGGGATCCCAAACAGAGCCGAGAGTGCTGTAACTATAGCTAGAAGGGAGCTGATACGAGCGATCCAATCATCTAGCAAGTGTTTCCAGTTATTGCTCATCGCTTGCTCCTCTGCGACCCTTACTTTGCTTGGGTAATAGTTTGATTCTAAGGTTACGTTAGCTGTAGGTTAATATAAGACATTCCACGGGCTAAAAACTAAGGCTGGCATATCTTTGTCGCCCCGTATCTAGCGTATAATAAGCCCCGCTGCCGCTGCCACGTCCTTCAGCGTAGTTCGCTCTTTGCCGCGGTCGGCGTCGGCCAAAGCGTCGGATGCAAGCTGTAGCGCGTTGCTGACGGTAGTAGCATTAAGCTGGCCGATGCGAAGCGACTTGATTGCTTCGGTCAGTGGGCCGCGTACACTCTTGCGGTCATCACCAGTCAGGTCATCGAGTTGGTTGTCGCGTAGGTCTTCAAGGGCAGCGAGTAGAGTGCTAGCCTTCGGATCAGCGGCCTGGCCGCCTGCTGAGTAGCTTTGATTGATACCACTACCCACCGCAACGTTGCCCTGATTGTTGCTAATGTCGCCAGCGCGGATGTTGGTCTGGCTGCCACTACCGCTGTTCACCCCGCCTTGCACCCCGCCGTAGTTGTGTACCCCACCTTGCACTCCGCCGTAATCCTCGATGCCACCGCTTCCAGTGCTGACGTTGCGGTTGCCGACGAACTGGTCGCGCCCGGAGTTGAACTGGTTGCCGCGCACGTTGTTCTGCGTTCCCTCGACGTTGTTGGTGGTGCTGTTGTCGTGGAAGTCGCCGCCAAACGATGCCTTGCCCGGCACATTGACCTGGCCGATGCCACCAATGCCGCCTTGCTGGTTGCTGCCGCTATGTGGCCCACCGTCCTCCTGTGGGCCTTGCCCGCCGGGGTTCTGTTCGTCGCTCATCTCAAGCCTCCTTGCTTTTGGTTGGCAAAATAGATGCTGCCGCTCTCATGTACATCGTACTCCAAGAACGGTCTTTTGTCAATAGGTGGAAGACAATTTGCAGACGGCAATTAGTTGATTTGGTAAGGTTATGGTAAGGTATGACAAAAAACAGCTTAACCTGTAAAAAGTTTGACTTAGGGCGAAGGATTGTGGTAAAATATACAAAGGCACAAGCAGTGAACGGAAGGGAAGGTGTGGGTTGAGCGACGAAGAGCATGGCACGCGACGGCGCGGTGGCGATGTGGCCCTGGCGGGACACGACTCGGCGCGGCTGGCGATGCTGCGGCTGATCCAGCGTAAGGGCGAAGCAACGGTCAAGGAGCTGGAGCAGGAGCTAGGCCGCACCACCACCGCTGTGCGCGAACAACTTACCGCCTTGCAGGCCGATGGCTATATCACCGCCACGCGGGTGAAGGTCAAGGGTGAGCTAGGCCGCCCCTACTTTATCTACGCGCTGACCGACAAGGGCCAGGAGCTATTTCCCAAAGAGTATGGCGACCTGACCAACCTGCTACTCGAAGAGATACTGGAACTAGATGGCCGCGACAAGCTCGACCTACTGTTGCAGCGGGTTAGCGATCGCGCCGCCGCCAAGTACGCGGCGGGCATTGACAGCGGCCAGCACCTGTTCGACCGCCTCCACAACCTTGCCGCGCTACTCAGCGACAAGGGTATGCCCATCGAGGTGCAACAGCGCGGCAATGTGATGATGATACATTCGGCCTCCTGCCCCTACTTTGCGGTTGCCCAGCGCCACCGCGAGATTTGCGACATGGAGCAACGGATGCTGGGCCAGGCGCTCGGCTCGTCGGTAACGCTGACCGGCTGCGTGCTAGACGGCAATCACGGCTGCGATTTCGTAGTTGGCAAGCCCATCGAAATGGTGCTGCCTGTCCAAACGAAGAATGATTGAGGTGGGATACGGACCCACCCCAGCCCCTCCCGGCGGGAGGGGAGATGGCTAGTCTGCAAATATAAAGGAGTGTAAGCGCATAATGCTTAACGGAGAACTGGTAATCGAAGACCTTCATGTATCAATCGAAGGTAAGGAGATCCTGCGGGGCATCAACCTGACTATCAACCAGGGCGAAGTCCACGCGCTGATGGGGCCAAACGGCAGCGGCAAGTCCACCCTGGCTTACGCGCTGGCGGGCCACCCCAAGTATATAATTACCCAGGGCAAAGTGACGTTCAAGGGCGAAAATGTACTCGCTATGTCGGCAGACAAGCGGGCGCGGCTGGGGCTGTTCCTCGCCTTCCAATACCCCAGCGCTGTGCCGGGAGTCAGCGTCGCCAACTTCCTGCGTAGCGCAGTGCGGGCCAAGATCAAGGGTTCCTCGATCAGCGGCGGCGGCAACGGCACGGTTAGCGCGGTAGTCAACGAAGAAGGCGATGCGGTGCAGCGCAGTGCGTTCGCCAGCATGGCGACCAATAGCGAGGAAGTTGCGCCTAACGCGGCTAGCGCCGTGGCCGCCGTGATTATGCGCCGACCGGGTGCGGTCTCTGGCAGCGACAGCGGCTTCAACGCCCGCGAGTTCCGCAAGACGCTGGTTAGCAACATGGAACTGCTGAAGATGGACAAGTCGTTCACTGGCCGCAGCCTCAACGACGGCTTTAGCGGCGGCGAGAAGAAGCGCACCGAGATATTGCAGATGCTGATGCTCAAGCCCGCCCTTGCCATCCTTGACGAGCCGGACAGCGGCCTGGACATTGATGCCATCCGCGATGTGTCGGTAGGGGTCAACGCACTGATTGGCACGGAGTTCTCCGCGCTAATCATCACCCACTACCAGCGCATCCTCAACTACATCACTCCCAACTACGTCCACGTGATGCTGAATGGCCGCATTGTGGAGAGCGGCGGCACCGAACTGGTGCAGGAACTGGAGCGCAGCGGCTACGATGCCATTCGCGCCCGCTATGCTGAAGAGGGGGTTGACGAGGCCACTTACCAGGAGCGCAAGGACAACCCCGATGCCCACGCCGACAGCACTGCTCCCGCTGCTTAGTTAAATGGGCGCATAAATTGTTCATCAATGCGGCGCGTGGCTTCGGCTGTGCGCCACGCTGTCTATCAGACGCGCTTGACTGATTATCAGGATGGGGTTAAAATGGTGGCATTGACAGCAACCACGGGTATCAGATTATCACTTTCAATGAGGAAAGGGAGACAATATGACCGCGACCATGAGTGGCATCCGCGAAGCGACCGACCCTAGCTGTACGCCGACCGTCACTGCGACGGCGACCGCAGCCATTGCCCACGACAGCGCGATCGACTGGCGGGCAGTGAAGGCCGATTTTCCTATCTTCGACCACGAGGTGGGCGGCAAGCCGCTGACCTACCTCGATAGTACCGCTACCTCGCAGAAACCCCGCGTAGTTATTGATACCCTACACGAGTTCTACAGCCACCACAACGCCAACATTCATCGCGGCCTCTACGCCCTCAGCGAGGCGGCCACCGCCATGTACGAGCAGGCCCGCGCCAAAGTGGCCCGCTTCATCCACGCCCGCTCATCCCGCGAAGTGATCTTCACCCGTAATGCCACCGAAGCAATCAACCTGGTTGCCTACAGTTGGGGCCGCGCCAACATTGGCCCTGGCGATACTATCCTGATCACCGAGATGGAACACCACGCCGACATCGTTCCCTGGCAGATACTGGCACAAGAGAAGGGCGCTACCCTCGCCTACATTCCGCTCGACCCTGCCACCGGCACGCTGCAGATGGATAAGCTCGACGATTTGCTCACCGATAAAGTCAAGCTGGTAGGGGTGGTTCACGTCTCCAACGCGCTTGGCACCATCAATCCGGTTGAGGAGATTATCCGCCGCGCCCACGAAGTCGGTGCCGTGGTGTTGCTGGATGGGGCGCAGAGCGTACCGCATATGCCGGTTGACGTGCAGGCGCTGGGTTGCGACTTCCTCGTCTTTAGTGGTCACAAGATGTGCGCGCCGACCGGCAGCGGCGTGTTGTGGGGGCGACGTGAGCTGCTGAACGCGATGCCACCTTTCCTCGGTGGTGGCGACATGATCCGGCGGGTGACGATGCAGAGTAGCACCTACGCCGAGCCGCCCGCCCGCTTTGAGGCTGGCACGCCCGCAATTGCTGAGGCGATCGGCCTGGGCGCAGCCTGCGACTACCTGTCAGCTATCGGCATGGCGAATGTGCGGGCGCACGAAGTTGCCATCTCCCAATACGCCCTGGAGCGCTTCGCGGAAGTGCCGGGGCTGCATATCTTTGGGCCACTCGATGTGCGGCAGCGTGGCGCGACCTTCTCGTTTGCCCTGGCTGATGTGCCACCCCACGATATGGCAAGCATCCTTGACAGCGAAGGCATCGCGATCCGGGCTGGGCATCATTGTTGTCACCCCACCATGTTCGCGCTCGATGTTGCTGGCACCTCCCGCGCTAGTTTCTATATCTACAACCTCAATGAGGATGTAGACCGCCTGGTGGCCGGGTTGCACAAGGCCGCGCAGATATTTGGAGTTTAACCATGGACGATCTATACCGTGCCAACATCCTCGAACACTTCCGCGACCCACACCACAAGGGCGTATTGGAGCATCCTGATGCCAGCTATGAGGACATCAGCACCTCGTGCGGCGACCGCATCCGCATTGATTTCGCCATTAGCAATGCCCACATTGCCGATGTGCGCTTCGACGGGCAGGGCTGCGCCATCAGCCAGGCAGCCGCTAGTATGCTCACCGATATGCTGCCCGGCCTCAGCCTCGACCAAGCGTTGGCGCTCGACAAGCAGGCGATCCTCGATGAGCTAGGCATCAGCGTTGGCCCCAGCCGTCAGAAGTGCGCCACCCTCGGCCTCAACGCGATGAAGCGGGCGTTGGCTGGCGACCACTGGGTGGATGAGGATGAGGAAGATTTTTAGTCACTTCCCTTCGGAAGGGTGGGTTGCACTCGCCCTGTTATGTGTAGAGGCGAGTAGCGCTTGCCCTGCTAAAAGGAGATTAATATATGCAAGAGATGGAAATAACCCCGAAGCAGCTAAAAGAGAAGTTGGATGGGGGCGATAAGCTGGTGTTGCTGGATGTACGCAGCGCCGAGGAGTGGGGGTTCAATCATCTCGAAGGCGCAACCTTCATCCCTATCGAGGAGATACAGCAGCGGCGTGGCGAATTGCCCCACGATGAGGAGATCATCGCCTACTGTCACGTCGGCAGTCGCAGCCTGCAGGTGGTACGCTATTTGCAAGCCTATGGCTACAACGCCAGGAGCCTCAACGGTGGTATTGACCAATGGGCGGAGGAAATTGACCCCACCATCCCCCGCTACTAATAAGCCCCGGCCGCAAGACTCCTCCCCCAGCGGGGGAGGTTGGGAGAGGGTTCACAAGCAGAAAGAAGGAGTATGACAAATGGCGCTTACTGAGAACATGGTGCGCACCGCCCTGCGCGATGTTTACGACCCCGAACTGGGGGTCAACGTAGTCGACCTCGGCCTCATATACGAGGTGGAGATCAATAACGAAGAGGGCAAGATTCACGTTGATATGACCCTGACCAGCCCCGGCTGCCCGGTCGGCCCTATGGTTATCGCCGACATCCATCGCGCCCTCAGCATCTTCGACGATGTGAAGGACGTAGACGTGGAACTCGTCTGGTCGCCATACTGGAACCCCAGCATGATGAGCGAAGAAGCAAAGGAAGAACTCGGCTACTACGACTGAGCGATGAGGTGACCGCTTGCAGACTAATCCCAACCGAAAAATCTATATCATCGCCGCCGCGCTGTGGTTGGTGGTTATTGGTGTTGGGGTGGGCTTCTTCATGCTCGGCGGCTTTAAGCTAGTGACACCTGATTACCTATCGCTGCGGAGTGTCTCCATGATATCAGCAAATGATGGCTGGGCAGGGGGAGTGGTTGATCATCGCAATAGCGATAATAACCTGAAAGCAGCGCTCTTTCACTATAGCGATGGCAAGTGGCAGGAGTACGCTTCTAACTTTAGCAAGTACACTGAAAGCATCTATGCGATCAGTATGTCCTCGGCTAGCGAGGGTTGGGCGGCTGGCGACTTCGATTATATGCTTCACTATAAAGATGGTACATGGACTGAGGTCGCCAGTCCGGTTAGCAGCACGATCGAGAGCATTTCCGCGCTTGCGGCGAACAATGTTTGGGCGGTTGCTGGCGACACAGTGGCACACTACAACGGAAGCCGTTGGGTGACACAAACTGTTGGCTCCAAAATCGGTCTGAAGAGTATCCAGATGCTATCTTCGAATGAAGGTTGGGCTGTTGGCGGAAGTGTAATCCTCCATTACAAGAACGGCCAGTGGGGCCGAGACGATAGCTGGAAGACAGATACAACAAACACCGTTTTTCTGAGTTTGTCTATGCTGTCTCCTGGTGATGGTATCGCAGTTGGTGAAGTATTCCTCGACAAACCCCAGCGAACTGCACATTCCTACAGCAGTATGACAGTGGAAGGTATAGTCTACCATTATCACAACGGCAGTTGGACGAAGGATGCCACCTTTGATGGTAGCGCCTATAGCGATCTAACGGCAGCGGCAATGGTCACTCCTGACGAGGGTTGGGTGGTTGGCACAAGAGTAGGTGACGATATTAGGACAGTTATCTTGCATTACAAGAGTGGTAAATGGTCTGAAGATTACTCCTCCAGCGATGTCGACCTTGGTGCAGGCCTATCAATGCTCTCGCCGAATGAAGGTTGGGCGGTCTTCGGCAAGCATATCCTGCACTACCAAGATGGCGGGTGGCACGAATGAACTCCGTCATTGTAGGGGCGCAGTTCATTGCGACTTCCTCCCGGCTTGACGTTCACCATCTCGGCCTCATCCCCTACGACGAGGCACTGCAGTTGCAGCGCGATACCGTGGCGGCGCGGGAAGCGGGGCAGGTGGGTGACCGCCTGATGTTGCTGGAGCATCCCCATGTCTACACCCTGGGGCGCAAGGGCAGCATGGACAACATCCTGCTTGACGCAGACGAGCTGGTGCGACGGGGCATTGCGGTGCGCTGTGTGGAGCGCGGTGGCGATGTCACCTACCATGGCCCCGGCCAACTGGTTGCCTACCCCATCCTCGACCTCGCCGCCCTTCGCGGGCCGCTCGATTACCCCCGCTATGTGCGCGATCTTGAGCGCGTGCTGATTGCCACCGTTGCTGACTTCGACATCCCCGCGTTGCAGGTTGTGGGTTATAGCGGCATATGGGTGGCGCAGGGCGGCCAGCTCGACAAGCTGGCGGCCATCGGCGTACACGTCAACGGGCGGGGCATCAGCAGCCACGGCATCGCCCTCAATGTCAACACCGACCTGCGCTACTTCGGATACATCGTTCCCTGTGGCATCAGCGACTCCGACAAGGGTGTGACCAGCATGGCCGCGCTGCTCGGCCAGTCGCTCGACCTCAGCCACGTTGCTGATCGCTTTGCTCACCACTTCGCCAACATTTTCGGCTATTGTATTTCGCCCGATGTTGAAGTACAATAGTAGCAGGGAGGCAGCTTGCCCACCCTCATGTATTACGCGAAAGGAGAATGTTGGTAATGAAAATGAAAATCAGTGGTCAGGGGGCGATCGAGTTCGTCATCCTGTTTGCCATCGTCATGATCGTGCTGTTGACGTTCACCACCCAGCGGGTAAACAAGGTAATGTCACAGGCAGCTAGCGGCCTCGGCCCGTGAGGGGTGCAATTCACTATCCTGCAATCCACATCAGGGCGGACGCAATCCGCCCTATAGACATATAAATGGGGTTCAGCCGCCAGCTGTTGCATCGCACGATGCCCAGGGGTTGGCTGAACCTCTCTCCACGCCCAACCGCAAGCAGCCGCCCTCGATGGCCCTGATTGCCCTCGAACCAGCGGAGGCCTATCCCTGGACTACTGGTATAATGGGCGGCTTTCGTCTTATTTTGATACCTATGAGCCGACGCAATCCACCCCTGCATCACACATACGTTCGATTTGAAGCACTGCACTTCATAAGCAGCAACCTCTTGGCCTACTTCCTGCTAATCCCTCCTCAGCAGTTTGCAACTCACAACCCGCATAGTTGAAAGGAGACTAAAAATGCCGGATCTAATCCAACGCCTGATGCAGCAGGCTAATCTCAGCCAGGGGCAGGCCCAAAATGTCATCAGCGTGGCGATGAACTTCATCCGTTCGCGCGTGCCAATGCTCGCTCCGCTAATGGGTATGTTTGGTGGCGGTGCAACAACTACTACCACAACCACTAGCGCAACTGCACCTGCACAGCAGGGAGGCGGTCTAATCGGTGACGTGGAGCGGATGTTTGGCGGGGCTTCTAATGCACCGACCACTACGACCACGAGCGCAACCACCACCTCGGTGCCGGGCGGGATGCCTGCTGGGGTTGAGGGAGCGCTAGGCAACCTCTTCAACGGCGGCGGCCCGCTCCATCAAGAACTGGTACAGAATGCGGGCCTGAGCCACAGCCAGGCAGCGGCTTCGACCAACGTAATCAAGGAGTTCGTTACCCAGCACGTACCCGCCGCCTCGTCCATGATGCAGGAGGGTAGCGCCCTGGACAACGTCGAGGATCGGGTTGATGGTATGTTCGGCATCAAGGACAACAACGCCAACCCCGGCGCGTAAGCCAACCGCTGGCGACCCTTATCCAATGTTTCGGCGCGACCCACGTCTGGCGGACAACTCTGCGCTTGCCGCAACCGCTACTGCGGGTCGCGCCGTTGCTGTTTTCATCAAGGAGATTGTATTATGAAAAGGCAGTCTACAGAGAAAGCACAGAGCAAGGATCTCGATCTGGCGGAGGCAACTGTCAAGCCGGAGCAAGCGTTGACCGACAACATGGGCCACCGCATCAGTGATGACCAGAACTCGTTGCGTGTCGGGCAGCGTGGCCCCACGTTGATGGAAGATTTCCACTTCCGCGAAAAAATCCACCACTTCGATCATGAGCGCATCCCTGAGCGGGTAGTCCACGCTCGCGGAGCAGGCGCACACGGATACTTCCAACTTTACGAGTCGCTGGCCGATTATACCATCGCCAATGTGCTGACTGACACTACGTTGCAGACACCAGTGTTTGTGCGCTTCTCCACCGTCGCTGGCTCACGTGGCTCCGCCGATACCGCCCGTGATGTTCGCGGCTTTGCGGTCAGGCTCTACACTGCGGAGGGCAATTGGGATCTAGTGGGCAACAACATCCCCGTCTTTTTCATCCAGGATGCAATCAAGTTTCCCGACGTAATTCATGCGGTCAAGCCGGAGCCGCACAACGAAATCCCCCAAGCCTCATCTGCCCATGATACTTTTTGGGACTTCATCTCGCTCACCCCTGAGTCTATGCACATGGTTATGTGGGTGATGAGCGATCGCGCCATCCCCCGCAGTTTCAGCATGATGGAAGGCTTCGGAGTCCACACCTTCCGCCTGGTCAACGCTAAGGGCGCGTCGCACTTCGTCAAGTTTCACTGGAAGCCGGTTCTGGGCATCCATTCGCTGGTCTGGGATGAAGCGCAGAAGCTAGCGGGCAAGGATCCCGACTTTCACCGCCGTGATATGCACGATGCCATCGAACAGGGCAACTTCTTCGAGTGGGAGTTGGGCGTGCAGATTATCGCTGATGGCGAGGAAGCAAAGTTCGATTTCGATATCCTCGATGCAACCAAGATCTGGCCGGAAGACCTGGTGCCGGTGCGGCGGATTGGTAAGATGACCCTCAACCGTAACCCCGATAACTACTTCGCGGAGACCGAGCAGGTTGGATTCATGACCACAAACATTGTGCCAGGCATCGACTTCAGTGACGACCCGCTGCTACAGGGCCGCAACTTCTCCTACCTTGATACCCAATTGAGCCGTCTCGGTAGCCCAAACTGGCCGGAGCTGCCCATCAATCGGCCACTCACCGCCGTCTCGAACAATCAGCGCGAAGGTCATATGCGGCAAACCATCAACTCTGGGCGCGTCTCCTACGAACCAAACTCGCTGGGCGGCAACATCCCCAATCAGGTGCCAGCGCAGCAGGGCGGCTTTGTCAGCTACCCTGCGCGGGTTGAAGGCCCGAAGCTGCGCGTGCGTAGTGAGAGCTTCGCTGACCACTATGGGCAGGCAAAGTTGTTCTGGAATAGTATGACCCCCACGGAAAAAGAACACATCGTCAAGGCATTGCAGTTCGAGTTGAGCAAGGTTGATACCCGCGAGATTCGGCAGCGGATGCTAGGTCATCTGCAGCAAATCAACGAGACTCTGGCGGCACAGGTTGCCATCGTGCTTGGCGAGTTGCCTGCGGCGGACCCAACCGCTAGCCCGGACAATCCCGCGACCGCAATCAACGGTAAGGCTGCCCGTGCGGTCAATAGCAAGACAGCCCGTGGCTCCGATGGCAAGACGGGGATGCCCGACGGCACTGCCGACTCTGCCAGCGAGACTGCGGTGCTGGCGAATGCGACATCACCGACCAGCGCATCAGGCGGGCTGCAGCAAACCAGCGGTCTGAGCATGGAAGAACACCCCACCAGCACGATTAAGGGCCGCAAAGTCGCGATCCTGGCCGCTGATGGTGTCGCTGCCGACCAGGTGGCTGCGCTCAAAAAGGCGCTGAAGGCAGCGGGCGCACTAGGCGAGGTGGTTGCCCCGCATCTGGGCGTGCTTCAAGGCACTGGCGGCACGGTGGAAGCGGTTAAGACCTTTGCGAATAGCGGCTCAATTATGTTCGATGCGGTGTTCGTCGCAGGCGGCGAGCAGAGCGTCGCTACCCTGATCGGGCTTGGCGATGCCCGCGAGTTCATCAACGAGGCATACAAGCACGCCAAAGCGATTGCAGCGGTGGGCGAAGGGGTCAAGTTGGTGGCTGCAAGCGAGGTTGGTCAGGCGCTACCGATGAACCAGCCTGCCAACCCGTCGCTGAACGCGCAAGGCATTGTGGCGGCGAACACAGCAGATCTGCAGAGCGCAATCGAACAGTTCATCACTGCGATCGCCAAACATCGTCACTGGGGGCGTTCGCAACAGGCGCGAGTGTCGGCATTACCTTATCGGTGGTACGAAAGAAAGGCGGTGGGCTGAAGTTGCGGCCCACCGCCTTTTGTTGCGTGGTATCGAATGAAATCCCATCAGCACCTCACACCGAGAAGCAGCGCAGATGGTACAAATAGCGTTGGGCATCAGCACAGGGTCTGGGGGTTCAGCCCCCAACTGATGAATAAGTGATAATGCCCATCGTAATCAGCCTCTTTGGGGGCCGGTAAGTGCAAAGGTGCGGCAAACGCACAGCATTATGGGTGGGCAGCAGCGGTGGACTGAACCCCCAGACCCCCAGAGAGCGATCACCATTAGGCATAAATCAGCAAGATGTAGGCGGCTGTTTGCTTAGTTTGATGCCAATGGTCGGGTGCAGCCCGCACCTACCTCTGCTTCATTACCTGTTTTGGTTGTCAAACTCATCAGAAATTACAGCGTCATTAAGGCTAATTGGAATAACCCACCCCAGAAGCAGTCTAACCTAACTATAACGCAAATATAGCTGACACCCCCGCGTTTCTGTGATAGAATCTCTGCAATACCTCTAGCTGTGCGTCACGTTCTTGCACATTAAGCGTTCGGCAGGGGCGAACCGTTGTTCGCCCAGGTCGGGTATGCAAAAACGCGACGCGTACCCATACCTCTGCTGCGGCTTGACAAGGGTGTGCGTCACGTTCATGCACATTAAGCGTTCGGTAGGGGCGAACCGTTGTTCGCCCTGGTCGGGTGTGCAAAGACGCGACGCACAACCATACCTATGCTGCGGCTTAACAAGGGTGCTATAAAGAATCCCTGGCTCATATAATATTAGGAGATACAATAAAAATGGCAGAGTTTATAGACGGACGGCAGGTTGACGCGGTAAGCGCAGTGCAGAAGCTCGGACCAGCGGTGGTGACGGTACTCAGCGGTCGCAATGAGCGCGGCGGTGGGGTTGGCAGCGGAGTGATTATAGACGCGGCGGGCCATATCCTGACCAATGCCCATGTTGTCTCCCGACATGATAAGCTGGACGTGATCTTCGCTAGCGGCAGTAGGCGAATGAGCGCCACGCTGGTCGGCAGCGATCGCTACTGCGATGTGGCGGTCATCAAGGTGGCTGGTGAAATGCCAGCGGTGGCCGATTTGGGCGACAGCAACAAGCTGCTGCCCGGTCAGTCGGTTATCGCTATTGGCAGCACCCTGGGCAACTATCGCAACACGGTCACGGCTGGGGTGGTCAGCGCGGTAAATCGCCGCTTTGAGGGCATCAACGCGCCGCTAATTCAGACTGATGCGGCCATCAATCAGGGCAACAGCGGCGGCCCACTCGCCAACCTCTACGGCGAGGTGGTAGGCATCAACACTCTGGTGGTGCGCGGTGGGGGTTGGGGCGGCGCAATCGAGGGTCTCGGCTTTGCCGTGCCGATCAATACCGCCATAGCACTCGCCAAGCAGATGATCAAGAATGGCTTCGTTGCCTATCCCTATCTAGGTATCCAATATGAAGAGCTAAACCCCGAATTGGCCGCTTACTACAATCTGAAGACACAGAGTGGGGCAATGATCCAAGAGGTGGTCGCGGGCAGCCCGGCGGCAAAGGCCGGGCTAGAGACTGGCGATGTGGTGGACGCGCTGGGCGAGGAGGCGATTCACGAGGACAACCCGCTTGCCATCGCCCTAACTCGCTATGGCGTGGACGACACCATCGAATTGAAGATCGTGCGTGGAGTGGAGAAGACGACCATCCGCGTCACGCTAGGGGCAAGGCCGGAGCGATAAGTGGTTTTACTATCCTCGGCCCTTTAGCGTCCCGCTTGCCGCCCGCAGACCGTAAAAGCCAACCACTCCCAACCACGAGCCGACTGCGATAGCGATGTACGATGGCTGATCCGTACCCATTAGCGCGGCAGCCTCATCCTGCAGCGCGTACCCACCCAGCACCATCAGCGCGGCCAGCGCCAGGCTGATCAGCAGGTGCCGATCCATGAACCCAGAGTAGACTAGCCAGAGGATGCCGAAAAGGATTGCTGCCGAGATGATTAGTTGGCCCAGCACTACTGGCAGGTGATCGCTGAACATCGCGCCTTCCAGCGGCCACATCGCGATCGGCACGAGCATGGCCGCCAGACTAAAGCCAACGATAACGAACAGCCCCGCCGAGCCATTGCCTTCGGTGGGCATCTCACCTTTCTCTTGCTCCGGTTGTAGCGCCTTACGTTCTTCGTTCATTGTATTTCTCCTCTATAAAACAAGAACCCCAGCTATGCAACATAGCTGGGGTGAGTTTGCTGCCATAAACTGGTGCTCAGAGTCAGACTCGAACTGACGACCCTGCGATTTTCAGTCGCATGCTCTACCAACTGAGCTACCTGAGCGGGTGGGTTACGGGTGGGCGACAGAGGGCTCGAACCTCTGACCTCCTCGGTGTAAGCGAGGCGCTCTGACCGACTGAGCTAGTCGCCCGTAATTTGGGTGTGCTGGGTGCCCAGGAAGGGATTTGAACCCCCACGACCTTGCGGTCACTAGCCCCTCAAGCTAGCGCGTCTGCCGGTTCCGCCACCTGGGCTGGTGTGGTCTTCAGTGCGCCTCATTATACCAAAACGCCCTTGCCTTGTCAATCCAACTTTTGGCCCAGCTATAGACAGTCCAGCGCAGTTGTGCTATAATTATGTCAACCCATTTGGCGCGGTACGGTAATTGAGCGATAAGTTCAGCGAAGGCGGAAGGCAGGGCTGGGGCTATGGATTTTAATGTGATACTGGTGGTGGGGTTCGTAGCGATGTTCGTCGCCACGCTGGCCTACATCTTCGTCGACCAGCGCCGCGCCCGTGCCAGCCAGCCGCCTACTATTTCCACCCCACCATCCACCCCGCCCCCCACTCCACCTTCACCCCGCCGCGCCCTTGACCCACCCACCCTTGCCGCCAGCAGCAACGCCGAGGCGCAATTCACTACGTCACGTCTGGCTGACTCTGATGCGGTAGATCCCGCCGATGGTCTTACCCCCGCCGCTCGTCGTGATATCGATGAACTAGGCGGTGGCATCGGCGGGGCGCTAGCTGCCGAGGACAGCTCTGCCCCGCCCATCACCCACCGCGTGCCGACCACCCAGCCGCCCATTCAACCGGCTATGCCCGCCCGCCGTCCACGCAACGCTGCATATCCTGCTGACGATCGTACTGCTGGCGACACCGCCCTGGTCACCCGCGCAGTGCCTACCGATTATGCTGCTGCCGATATTGACTCTGCGGAGCAACCCATCAATACTGCGCTACTCGTCGAGCCGAACGAACTTAGCGCCCCACCGGAATATGGGAGGGTCTTCCGCCACGTTACCCTCGATGATGGCGATGAGCAGGATGACCAACAATACTACCTGCCGGAGAGCCGCGCCCACCTATCCAATCGCCTGATCCTTGACGAGGAGAACCGCGATCGTGCGCCGATACTTCTCATTGGTGGGCTGATTCTCGCGGCCTTCGTTATTATTGCCATCGCCGGGCTGCTAATTACGCCTTTGTTTAACAACGATAAGGACAAAGCGCCCGCCGCCCAATTCGCCATCATGATCGCCCACTTTGGTGCCAGCGACGATGGTACTATCAGCCGCGAGTTTGGCAACCAGGTGGTGAGCAGCTTGCGGAATGCGGGCCTCGATGTTAGCCAGGCTGATGTCAGTGTTTACAAGGCAGCCATCGCTGATGAAGCCGATGCCGCCCATCAGGCCGCCCACTTCAATGCCGATTTGGTTATCTGGGGCGATCTGCCCAACGCCGCGGCCACCTCGCTTGCGCCACACTACCAGCTCGCGGTCAACAACCCGCCTGACCAGAGCCAGCGGCAGGGCTTGCCCAGCCAGATGCTGGAGCCTACCAGCTTTACGTTCCCGCCGGTTAGCCGCGCCAGCCTTGAATCGGCGCTGGTGGACTTCACCACCGGCCTCGCCCTCTACTACAATGACCGCGTTGCCGATGCCAGCGATAAGTTCAATGCCGCCTTTGCGCTCGGCCTCGACACCCCCGCGCTGCACTTCTATCGCGCCAGTAGCCTGTTGCAACTGGGCGACAATGCGGGCGCTATAGGGGAGTACGCCAAAGCGGGTGGGGTGGACGATATTGCGCTGCTGGATAATCGGGGGCTAGCCGAGCAACTTCGGGGCAACCTGCCCACCGCCCTCGCCAACTACGGCGCTGCGCTCAGTCTACTCGGCTCCGACAAGCGCACCGCAATTGTCTATCGCAACCGCGCCCTGGCACAATTGGCCCAGAGTCAGCCCGACCTCGCCAACGCTGATCTGACCCTCGCTATTGCCGCCGACCCGCACTATGCCCCAGCCTGGTATGAGCGCTGCCGCCTTAAGTTCGATGTCAACGCCGACCCACTGCCCACCTCGCAGCAGGCGGCCAGCGACGCGATCAGCGATTGTAACAACGCACTGAACTCCGACTCGCAATACCCCCTCGCGCTTACCCGCCGTGGCGCGCTAGGGCTGACCGCACCCAACCCCAACCTCGACAATGCCCAGTCCGATCTGGCCGCTGCCCGCGATTCGCTGCTCAATCGGCTAAAACTGCTGGGTGAGCAGGAAGCGAAGTTCAAGGAGCAGCATGATCGGCAGAGCGATGTGGCAGTCGCCCGCGAGGTGGATGCCAACAAGCAGTTGGGCAGCGCCCACTACTGGATGGGCCGCGCCTACCTGGGGCGGGGCAAAATCGAGGCGCAGCAAGGTAAAGGTCTGTTCGACTTCCTCAAGGGGCCGGGTGGCTACGACAAGGCGATTGAAGAGTTCGATGCCGCACTTGCCGCCGATCCCAGCTCCTACGATGCCCACGCCTGGAAAGGCATTGCGCTGCTCGGCAAGGGCGATGCCAACTCCGCCGCGCAGCAGTTCCAGCAGGCGCAGCAACTCGACTCTAAACGTCCGTTGGCCTATCAGCAGCTTGCTGCTCTCTACCACGATGCCAACCAGCACGACAAGTCCGCCGCGCAGTACGAAGCGCTGCTGCTAGTCAACCCTGGCTACATCTATGGCTACCTGCAACTGGCCGACGAATATAAAGCGTTGCAGCAGGCGGATAGCGTGGCCGCCGCCTACCGCCGGGCGGTGGCCCAGCAACCCCACACTGGCGACGAGTTTCGCTACAAGGGTGTGGCCTACGACAATTTGCAGGATTACGCCAATGCCGCCGCCAACTACCGCCAGGCAGTGGCGCTCAACCCCAGCGATGGCCGCGCCTGGTTCGCCCTCGGCGACGATTACCGCCTACTGAAGGATGGTCAGCAGGCGCTGGCTGCCTATCAGCAGGCAGTCAACCACAACGTCAGTGCCGCAGTGGCCGCATACCGCGCCGGATTGATCGCCCAACAAAGTGGTCAGCTTGCCCAGGCCGAAAAGCTGTGGCAGCAGGCGGTTGCCGTCAACCCCCAATTCATGCTCGCCTACTATCAGTTGGCGAAAGCGGCCCAGGCCACGGCGGGTCAAGCGGATGCGGCAATCAAATATTACGAGCAGACGCTGCGGGCCGATGCCCAGACTGCCACTGGCGAAGAGATTAAGGTGGCGGATGCGTTCTACGAAGCGCACCTGCAACTGGGCAACCTCTACAGCGTCCGCGCCGCCACTACTAGCGATCCCCAGCAGCGGGCTGCCGCCTATGCCAGCGCCGAAACCAACTATAGCGCCGCAGTGCAGATTGCCAACAACCCACCCGATCAGGGCAAGCAGCTAGCCTCGGCCATCAGCCTGTGCAACACCTACCTCAAGGAAGGGAAGACCGACTTCGCGGTAAGCATCAGCGATCAGCTGCTCACCGTAGACAAGAACTACGCGCCCGCCTACACCTGCAAAGGTGAGGCATATATGCTGACCGACGATCTCGCCAATCTGCCCAAAGCTGCCGATAATCTCAAGCAGGCGCTGGCGCTGACCCCCAATGATGCCAATGCGTTGATCGCTCTGGGCCGTGTCTATTTGGCGCAGAGCCAGCCCGATCTCGCCGAGCAGCAATTCCGCCATGCGATCGCAAGTGCGCCCCAGTCGGCAGCGGCGCACGTTGCCCTTGGCGATCTGCTCTACGGTCGCCAGCTATGGGCCACCGCGCAGCAGGAGTATACCGCAGCGGTGCAGTTTGATAGCCGCAGCGCCAGCGGCTACACCGGCCTGGCCCGCACGCTGATGAAGCAGAACAACCCTGGTGAGGCGGATAAGGATTTCCGCTACGCCATTTCCTTCGATCCCGCCCTTGCCGACCCCCACCTCTACCGCGCCCAGTTGCTCGATGACCAGAAGCAAGGTGATATCGCGCTAGCCGAATACCAGGCCGCCGTGCAGCTACGCCCCCGCTGGTCACTGGCGCAGTACCTGCTAGGTAAGGCATACATTGCCAGGGGCGACAACAAGGATGCGATTGAAGCGCTGACCAAAGCCACCCAACTCGACCCCCAGTACGCCGATGCCTTCTACGAACTGGGCAATGCTAACCGCGCTGCTGGCCCCGACCAGCGCCAGGCGGCGATTGATGCCTACAGCGCAGCAGTAAAACTAAATCCCAACCTTGCCACTGCCTGGTTTTCGCTGGGCCTCACCTACGAGGATGCTGGCAATCACCCTGCCGCCGCCGATGCCTATGCCCACGCCCGCGACACTGCCACCGACCCCGACCTCAAGCGCCAGGCGCAGGATGGCCTCAGTCGTGTGGGTGGTGGGTAATAACAGTTGTGTTTGGTGATGCGGTAAATCGAGCCAGGTCGAACAACGGCTCGCCCCTACAGAAATACAGCGTCACTGGGTGTAGGCGGTTTAAGCCAGGGCGAACAACGGTTCGCCCCTACAGAAATACAGCGTCACTGGGTGTAAGCGGTTTAAGCCAGGGCGAACCGTTGTTAGCCCCTACAGAAATACAGCGTCACTAGGTGTAAGCGGTTTAAGCCAGGGCGAACAGCGGTTCGCCCCTACAGAAATACAGCGTCACCATGAATGATTGTGCCTGGTTATCTGGGTTAATCTGATTGCAAAACGGAAAAAGCCCCACTGGTTGGGCGGGCCAGTGGGGCTAATCCAAAGGAGGAAAGTTCTTCTATCTATTATGACGGATAACCCCTGCGTTATCTTCACCGATTATGCGGCAATTTTGACGAATTTGTGGCTATTCATCTCATCACGTTAATCAGCACGATCAAGGCGGTAAGATAGACGAAGTAGCCGCTGCCCGCAATCATCAAGGTGCGCCAACTGAGTCGCCCGCGCAGGCGCATCGCGCTGATGATGTAGACACCGCTGATGATAGTAATCGCTGCGCTGAGGAAGGCGAGGCGGTTGCTGCCTGCGCTGACGTTCCAGTTGGTGAATGCCAGCCCGAAGGCGATGGGGATGCAGCTCTGGAACACCATCGCGCCAGTGATGTTGCCCAGCGCCAGCGTGTCCTTGCCGCGCCGCACCCACAGCACGCTGTTTATCTTCTCCGGCAACTCGGTGGCAAACGGAGCGACCACCAGCGCCAGAATGACTGGCGGCAATCCCAGCCCGTTTGACACGACTTTGATATTCTCGACGAAGAAGTACGCACCGCCCACAATCAGCCCCAGACCCACTACTACCTGCCCAATGACGATGCCCAGCGGTGGGTTGGGGTTGCGCCGCGCCAGGTGCAGCGGGCTGAGGTCGTCGGCATCACCGACCCCCCCGCCATCGGTAATCTGCAGGTAGACATAGTAGGCATACGCGCCCAGTAGCAGCACCGCCAACAGCGGCTTGGGCCAATCTACCGGCAGGAAGGCAGCGCTAATGCCAATGCCGTAGGTGGTGAGAAAGAAGCTCATATCGCGGCGCAGCAGGCGCAGGTCGA
Organism: Chloroflexota bacterium; assembly: GCA_025355955.1. Taxonomy (GTDB): domain Bacteria; phylum Chloroflexota; class Chloroflexia; order QHBQ01; family QHBQ01; genus QHBQ01. Next base: position 29,708 of record JANXYP010000403.1, on the reverse strand, counting down.
CCTGCATTGTCGCTGGCCGATTACGCCGCTTGACCAGGATGAAGGCGGTCAGGCCGGTAACGAACATCGCCAGGGTGGAGAGCATGAAGGGCGCGCCCAGGATCGCGCCGACCCCAATCTCCGCGCCCTGCGCCTGTGCTGCGGCAACCCCGCCGCTGAACACCACCGCGATGATGGGGATGAGCGTCTCCGGCATGGCGGTGCCAACCGCGGCGAGGACGCTGCCAAGTACCCCCTCGTTGATCTGCAGCTTCTGCCCCAGCCACTCTAGGCTGTTGGTGAACACGTCCGCCCCCAGCAGAATGACGAAAAGGAAGACTATAAGATAGAAGAACGCGCCTGCCAAATCAATTACCTCCACTCGGTAAATGAAGAATGTAGAATGTAGAAGCGGATTAGCATCTGGTATCAGCAGTGAGCAACTGCCCCAGCACTGCGCCACTCATGCCTCGTGCCTCAAGCATCATACCTTCAGTGATTACGCTCGTACATCAGGAAGGTTTCCCCATGATTGGGGCTTTGTGCGATCTCGGTAACAAGATGGTAATCATTGGTCAGCACTGCGCCGAAGGCAGGGAAATCGGCCAGCAGTTGCAGCGAGTCGAGCGGGGTGATCGGGCTACTGTCGCCCTCGGCAACGGCGATTATCTGGGGGGGGTTACGCTCTAGCTCCTGCATAAAGATCTGCTTGTAGCGATCCCGCGCAGCCACTGGCACCTCCTCAGCGACGATCGGGTAATTGTAGATGAAACGCCCAGGGGCCAACCGCCCGGCGATCAGGTTCACCAGCGGGTCGACCGCCCACACCAGGGCAGTCTGCCCCGCGCTGGTGTGCGCCCCGATATACTCGCCCGCATCGCGGTTAGGCAGGTAGTCGAAGTTGCCGCGATGGAAGTCGCCATAATACTGCCGCTGGGTGATTTTGCCAGTCTGGTACTGCAAGTAGCGATCCCAGCTATAGAAAGTCTCGGTGCCGTTGCCGGGCGCGAGGCTCCACAGCGCAAGGCCCAGCAGTAGCCCAGTTACGACCACATATCCCAATAGCGGCCTAACCCACACCCCCTCCCAGCCTCCCTCTTGGGGGGAGGAATTAGCGTAGGCGCGGGGGCTAGTCTCCCCTCCCGCCGGGAGGGGCAGGGGGTGGGCGCTGGGGGCGGATCTAGCTTCCCCTCCCGCCGGGAGGGGTAGGGGGTGGGCGTTGGCGCGGATGGCGATTTCGCGCAGAGCGCGGTCAATGATGAAGCCGCAGAGGATGGCGAGTGGCACCAGCGTACCGATGTAGTGGTACGGCCAGAGGCGGCCCTGGATCCAGGTCATGCCAAATGCGCCAACCAGCCACAGGGCAACCAGCAGCACGGCGCGGCTGCGTTCACGTAGCAGGGCATAGATGAGCGCGATGGCGGGTAGCACGTAGTAGAAACGCAGGCCAATCAGGTCGGCTCCGATGCGGCCCAACAGATCGGCCCCCGCCACAGTCAGGCTGCTGCCCGCGCCACCATAGAAGAAGTTAGCAACGATAGAAACATCAATCGCCTCAGCTAGAGCGTGATTCGCCACGAAGTAGATGACGAAAGGGATGACCGCCAGGCTGAAGCCGAGCAGGGCCAGCCCTAGCCGCTGCAGCGTTGCCACCAACCAGGGCCGCCATTTGCCACCGCGCTGCTTACTGAACAGGGCGTAGAGGACCAGCCCGCTTAGGCCGACAAAAGCCGTCACTTTGATCATCGCGGCTACACCAGCGAAGAAGCCAGCCGCAAGCATCCAGCCCCAGTGGGTGCGATAAGGTAGCAAAGTCGACACCTGCGCCGATTCGGCCCCCCCTGGCTCATTGGTTCGTAGGGGCGAACCGTTGTTCGGCCCCAGCGCCGCTTCCTGCTGCTCGGCGCGGCGGTAGCAGTAGGTTGCCAGGATGATGGGCAGCACCATGAAGGTTTCCGACTCTGCTCCGCTCCAGAAGTAGAGGGTGTTCACCGCCGTGTGGAACACCGCCCACGTGACCACCGCGAAGGCGGCGGCGCGACGGCCAAAAAGATTGTTGACCAACAGGTAGAGGAAGGGGATGACCAGCAGGGTGTAGGCAAGGTCACCGACCCGCACTCCCGCTTCGGTCGCGCCAAACAGCTTCATGATTGCGGCGTAGATGAAGAAAATCAGCGGAGTCTTGTGTTCCCAGAAGTTGATGTACGGCACCTGGCCGCGCAGCATCGCCCAGCCAGTATAAGCGAAGATGCCATTGTCGCGGCCCAGGGGATAGGCGAGGCTGGGCCAGCCAACCAGCAGGGTGAGCAGCCAGCCTCCACCGATGCCGAGGGCGGCCGTTAGCCAGTTTTGCTTCAGATTGACGCGCATGGCCCGATTATAAGCCGCCGTGGGCATAAGCGTCAAGGTTGCAGGCACAATGGGGTGTGTTACTAGCTATTGGGTAAGCGTAGGGGCGGGCGGTGGCCCGCCCTGGTGCGCGAACAAGCCAGCCAATAACTTGTAAATACCAATTAGCCGAGCAGATAGTATAAATTGGGCCAGGGCGAACAACGGTTCGCCCCTACAGAAATTATAGCGGCACCACGGCTAATTGGTATAGCACACCCTGCACAATAGGGTGTGTTACTAGCTATTGGGTAAGCGTAGGGGCGGGCGGTGGCCCGCCCTGGTAAGGGAGCTAACCACCCGATAACTTGTAATACACCCGGCACAATAACCGTGCGGTTCTATCTGCGGGGGCAAACTCTTGTTCGCGCAGGTTGGTTATGCAAGAACGTGTTACATAGGTGGCATATAGCACAAGCGGCATGATCTGTAGGGGCGAACCACAGTTCGCCCTTGCTGATGGCACAATGCGGTATACTAACCTCAGCATCAGCGCGAGGTAAAGATGAGTGAGATACTGACCGACTATTCACCGGCTGCGCTAGCTCATGCGAGTACGGCCAACCACTGGCAGTTCTACAACCTCTACGCCCGCCAGCCGGAGGTGAAGGCGCACGAGCATGGTGGGATGGCCTGGATTGCCAGCCAGCTTCCCGTCACTTATCTAAATCAGGTGATGATTACCAATATGAGTGATGACGAGGCCGAGGCGCAGATTGCCACAATGATTGACTACTACCGCGTGCGTGGGGTGGCCCAGTTCGTATGGCGGGCCTGGCCCAGCGTCCAGCCTGTGGATCTGGGTGAGCGACTGCTAGCGCATGGCTTCACCACTCGGCCTCCAGCGCCCAGCATGGGCGCTGATCTACACCAGTTGCCTCCTTCGTGGCCTACGACAACGGGCGTAAGTATTGCGCGAGTAAAGGATAGCGCCAGCCTGACTAGTTGGGCCGGGGTGGTGAGGGGTGTCTATGATACGAGTGAGGCGTTCGCTGATTTTCTGATACGGGCCTTCAGCGGTGAGGTGGGCAACCCCAACGCCGCTGTCCGCCACTACGTTGCCTGGGTGGAGGGGCAGGCAGTGGCCTGCGCCACGCTATTCCTCGGCGCGGGGGTGGCGGGTATCTATCGAGTCGCCACGCTGACGCAATGGCGCGGGCGGGGTATTGGTGGCGCGGTGGTGCTGGCCGCACTGCGGGAGGCGCGGGACGTTGGCTACTGCTTTGCCATGCTGCGCTCCTCGGAGATGGCCCACCATCTCTATCAGCAACTCGGCTTCCGTGACGAGTTTAGCGCGGCCAGCTATCTGTCGCCATTGCTCACTTGATTACGAACTGCAACAGGAGGAAGGCGATCGCGCCGAAGGCAAGGCAGTAATACCCGAAGATGTCGAGTCGGTTGGTCTTGAAGAAGCTCATCAGGAAGCGCACGCTGAGGTAGGCGGCGATGCCCGCGACGAACGCGCCAACTACCGCCTTGATCAGGATGTCGCTATCGGCCTTGAACAGCTTAGGCACTTCGACCAGCGCGGCGGCGAGAATGATGGGGGTTGCCAGCATGAACGAGAAGCGGGCCGCAGCGAGGTGGTTGAGTTTGAGCAGCAACCCGCCCGCCATCGCGCTGCCGCTGCGCGATATACCGGGGAGTAGCGCCAACGCTTGGGCCAGGCCCACCCCGCCACCCTCGACCAGGCTGAGGCTATCGAGGCTACGCCCTGCTTCGCCACTTTCGCTCACCCCCGCCTTGTTCGTGACCGCCACTGGCGTTGTTGCCAATGAGCGACGGCGTAGGTATTCGGCCCCCAGCATAATGAAGCCATTGACAATCAGGAAGATACAGACGAGCTTGGGGTCGGCGAACAGACCTTCAATCTTCTTCTGGAACAATATGCCGATCAACCCTACCGGGATGGTGCCAACGATGAGCAGCCAGGCGAAGTGGGCGGCGCTCTGTTCGCTGGCGCTCAGGCCGGTGCGGTTGGTCAGGCTCTTAAACCAGGCGCTAATCAATGCCACCCAATCGCGCCAGAAGAAGGCGAGCAATGCAAAGGCGGTGCCGAGGTGCAGCATCACCACGAAGGCGACGAAGGTGGGATCCTGCTGATTGAGGTGCCAGCCGAGCAGGGGCGGCACTACCACCAGATGGCCGAGGCTGCTGACCGGGAACAACTCCGAGACCCCCTGCAATAGGGCCAGAAAAATCGCTTGAAACCAATCCACGTATGAACTTTCTCCTCTCTTCTTGTACCGAGGGGATTATACCATCTTTATCGCGCTTCGGCTAGCCAACGCTTGCAATTGATGCGCCAAATCGGGTATAATCCGTGATGCCTGCGACAGATGGCAGACACTTGGTTTTATGCGCCCTGTTTCCTCAGATGCAGAACTAGTACCCAGTGAGCATCTTTGGATGCGTTACCACAATATAAGGAGACTTGCCCGCTTTGCTTAAGATTCGCCTGCGCCGCACCGGCGCGAAGAAAGCCCCCAGCTACCGCGTGGTGGTTGCCGATTCCCGTTCGCCCCGTGATGGCCGCTTCATCGAGACACTTGGCTACTACAACCCTCTGACCAAGCCAGCCACCGTGGTGATTAAGAGCGACCGCGCCCTGCACTGGCTGAACAATGGCGCACAGGCCAGCGACACCTGCGCCCGCCTGTTGACCAACGCTGGCGTGGAACACGCCCGCCTAACCGAACAGCTTGCTATACTAAGGGCGAAGGGCCAGCCGAAGACTGGTGCCGTCCCTGTCGAAGCTGTGCCAGTTGCCGCATCTGCCGCTGCCCCTGCTGCCCCTGCCCCTGCCGCACATATTACTGCAACTGCTCCCACTGCTGCCGCACCTGTGGCTGAAGCTGCTCCTGCCGCTGCCGCACCTGTGGCTGAAGCTGCTGTAGTTGAAGCCGAAGTGCCTGCGGCTGAAGCCGTACCCACCACTGAGGATGTCCCTGTCGCTGAAGCGCTTGCTGCTGAAGCTGCCCCTGCCGCTGCTGAAGCGGCTACTGCCGAGACCGGAGCCTAACTATGATGAAGGATTTGGTAGAATATATCGCCCGCAACCTGGTCAACAATCCCGATGCGGTGAAGGTGACTGAAATCCGCAACGATTTCAACATCACCCTCGAAGTGTCGGTAGACCCTACCGATGCGGGCAAGATTATTGGCAAAGATGGCCGCGTGGTCAAGGCGATGCGAACCCTGGTTGGCATCATCGCCGCCCGTGAGGGCAAGCGGGTCAACCTCGAAATCATCTAGTCGGCGCGAGGCGCAGTCTATGCGTTCCCAAGCGACACCTATAATGTAGGGGCGTGATTTATCATGCCCTGATCTTTTACCCACAAATTATGAGCGAACCAACCACCCCAGAATATCTGATAATCGGTGAAATCGTCGGCGCATTTGGCGTGCGTGGCGAACTCAAGCTGGAGATGTTGAGCGATCACCCCGAACGCTACGCTCGGCTGAAGCGCGTCTACCTGGGCGCAGGAGCCGATGGCGCAAAGGAGCGGCGTGAGTTCGAGGTGCAGGGTGCAAGGCTGCATACCGCAAAGCGCCAGGCATTGATACGGCTGGTAGGCATCACCAGCCCTGAGCAGGCCGACAAGCTTCGTGGCCTGCTCATGCAGGTGCCAGTCAGTGAGGCGTGGCCGCTGGAGCCGGGCGCTTACTACGAGTTCCAGATCATCGGCCTCGACGTACGTACCACCGCTGGTCGTGAGCTTGGCAAAGTGACCGCCATCCTCTATCTAAGCAGCAACGATGTTTATACCGTCAAGGCCAACGAACCAACCGCCAAAGAGTATCTCATCCCCGCAATCAAGGATGTAATCAAAGAGATAAACCTTGAAGGTGGCTACATCCTGATCGAACCCCTCGAAGGTCTGCTCGACTGAATGGAGGGGCGCGGTAAATCCGCGCTGGTACGAATAACCCAATTCCTCCTCGGCGAATTGTATACAATCACCTCTCCCTAATCACTTAACCCGCTCATAGACGTAACCTCGTGTGCTTTTATCGTCCAGCTGATCGTCCGGCGTGTTTGGCGCGGGCCAGACTAGCTTCCAGTTAGCGCTGGCGTTGACCAGGGGCAGCAGATCCTTTTGATAACCATTGTTCAACACCAGGAAACGGATATCGCCATATTGCGGCTTGTTCAGCAAGTCCTGCCACGGTGCGTAGCCTTTGGAGATGTGGATGTAATCCTCCCACACCGACACCTGGCGAGCCTCGAAGCGGCCATCAATGAACATCTGCTGCTGCGGATAGAGCTTCCATTCCAGATAGCCACCCCACTCCATATAGTTGAAAATAAGCCCATTCAAAGTCCCCGCCGCCTCGCGTTGCTGCAGATACTGGGCAAGGTGGAAGGGGCGCACATCGTCGTAGACCTTCTGCAAATCGTCGTTGAGCAGCGGGTTGCCAATACGCCATAGCGGATTGAAGACGAGCGCAAGCGCGATGACCAGCAGCAGCGCAGCCCAGTTCAGCGCGGGCCGTTCCACGGTGCCACCTTGTGTTTCATCCTCAGCCACATCCTGTTGCTGCGCTGCCCGCCGCTCAAAATAGGCAGCGAAGTTTGCAGTGATGATCGGAGCCAACACTAGCCCCCACCAGATGACGTTGCGTAGCGAGATGAGGCCGAGCAGCACATAGGTGGTAGTTAGCAACGTATCGTAGACAATCCAGCGCCGCCGCCCGATGTACACGGAGATGAATAGGATAAACAGGCTGGCGTAGAACGTCACGCCGGTGCCACCATCGTAGACTGTGGGCGGCTGCCACTCGATATTCAACGCCCGCGCCACCGGATCGTTGGTTGCCACCAGAAAGTAGTTGATAATTCCAAAGCCATACGGATTGATGAAGACTGCTACGGCGGTAAGCAGCAGGGCGGCTGCCTGCCGCAGCGCCTCGCGGCTACGCAACCAGGCCCGACCCACCGCGTTCGGCAAGGTGCGCCAGAGGGTGCCGATCACGTAGATGGCGATCAGACCGCCGCCAATGAAGAAACTGCCGTGGATGTTGACCCAGTAGAGCATCAGCAGCGGCAGCGCGAAGATGGGCCAGCCAATGTTGGGGCCAGGCAGTAGATCGACCTCGCGTTGCTGCTTGTAGGGTAGACCGAACAGGATGAGATAGAACAGCACGAAGGGCAGAAAGGCGAGCATCTGCGGGCGGATGCCGTAGTTGGTGATGCTGACCGCGAAGACCAGCAGTGTGACCAGCGCGGCGGTGCGTGGCGCGGCGCTGCGTCGTACTGCGTGATACATCACGATCGCATTGACCGCGGTGAAGATGAGGCAGCGGGCCAGCAGCAGCAGCAAAGGGCTGGCGGTGTACAGCCAGTAGAGGATCAGTTGCGCCCCCCATTGCGGGTTGTAATACGGCAGGCGCACCGGGCTGTAGACTAGAACATCATTGAGCAGAATCTGGCCGCTTTGGGCCATAATCTGGCCGCTCTTGGCGTTCCACCAGAAGTCGAACGTCTCGATCTGGCCGATGCCCAGGTATATGAACGTAACCAGCAGCGGCACCGCCAGCCAGATATGCGCCAGCCGTAGCCGCGTCCACCAGTCGTCGGTTGTCTGCTTCACCTTGCTTACCGCATCGCTGCTCAACGTGGTCACCTCCACCTTCAACCAGGGCTAACCGCAGTTCACCCAAAGGCATCAAGTTAAGAAAGTAGGGGATGGCTTGGCGGTCTGGGGGTTCAGCCCCCAGCGGCTCAAGCGCATCAATGCTCATCGTCTGCCACCCGCTGGCAGCGCGGCCAGGCCGGGGTTGCGGCAAACCCGCAGCATTGAAGCCAGGCAGCAGCTGTGGGCTGAACCCCCAGACCCTCAGAGAGCCATCACCATCAGGCACAAATCAGCAGGATGTGGGCGGCTGTTTCCTTAGCTTGATGTCTATGGGCTAACCGCAGTTGCCCTACACAAATGCACAGGGGGAAATGGGTGAAGCCCATTGTGCTTGCCTTGTCTGGCTTGATTGTAGCACACTACGTCAGGGGCGGCAATAGCCGTGGTTTGAAAGTTGAAAGTTAAAGGTTGAAAGTTGGAAACGGATGGGGCGCATCGTTAGAGGCACCCACTTCCGTTTTTACTCAGCACTCAGCACGCCGCTTGCTGGGATGATATAATTGGTTGCGAGAGGTAATAAATACAAACACAGAGGAGGCAGATGCCGATGACGGTCAAGTTTGGCGTATTTGTGCCGCAAGGTTGGCGCATGGATCTGGTGGGCATAAATGACCCGATCGCCCAGTATGAGACGATGAGCGCGGTGGCGCAAGAGGCGGAAAAGCTGGGGTACGACTCGATCTGGCTCTACGACCATGTACATACCGTGCCGGAACCGACCCAGGAGCCAACCTTCGAGTGCTGGACTAGCACCGCGGCTTTGGCCCGCGACACGCGCACGATTCGCATCGGCCAACTGGTGACGTGCAACAACTATCGCAGCCCCGCCCTACTCGCCAAGATGGCAAGTACGGTGGACGCGCTCAGTCACGGGCGGCTGATCTTTGGTATCGGCGCGGGCTGGTACGAGCAGGAGTACAAGGCTTACGGCTACGACTTCCCCGACGCACCCACCCGCCTGCGGATGCTGGGCGAGGCGGCGCAGATTATCCGCGCAATGTGGACCGAGCCGGAGGCTAGCTTCGAGGGCAAGTATTACCAGATACATGGGGCGATCAACCAGCCCAAAGGGGTGCAGCAGCCACATATCCCGCTGCTGATTGGTGGGGCGGGTGAGCAGGTGACGCTCAAGCTGGTGGCAAAGTATGGTGATGCCTGCAACATCGAAGGGTTCGACCCTGAAGTATTTCGCCACAAGTTCGACGTGCTACGCCAGCACTGCGACACGGTCGGCCGTAACTACGACGACATCCTGCGTACCGCCCACGTACGAGTCGGCCTGGCCGACAACGATGCCGAGGCCGAGGAGGTCAGCCGCAACATTCGCGGCGATCGCCCATTGGATGAGTATCGCCGCAGTATTGGGCTGATCGGCAAACCGGATTATGTGGCCGAAAACCTGCAGAAGCTGCTCGATGCCGGAGTGCAATATCTGATCATCTATCTGATGCAGGCCGCCCAGATCGAGCCGGTGCGCCGCTTCGCCGCCGAGGTGATGAGCCACTTCAAGGCATAAGGACTTTCCAAGCAATGTTCTGATCATCCCTCCCCCAAAGGGGAGGCAAGGAGGGGGAGTACGGCGCATCAGAGCTTCGCCCTTACGAACGCTTGCCACGCAAGAATGTGACGTGCACCCCCGGCCAGGAATCGATTGCCCCCGATCCCAGAACTTGGCGGCGCTATCGCTGGCGACGGGTTGGCTGTAGCCCAGGCATGACTGCGACTTCAGTTACTGCTAACTTGACATCCTTGCGATCCCCGTCAAACGGTCGTATAATACTTGCTGGAAGGCAAGGTCTGCCCTGCGTCTTCCTTATCTTCAATGGCGAAGATAACCCCTCTCGTAAAGGAGATAGCAAGAATGGCAACCAGCACTGTACTGCGGCCCCAGGTCCCGCCGTCCGTGGGTGAGGCTCCCGGCGTAGAGCAGGATCAGACCGTGTACGCATTCTTCCAGGGCGACTATGTGCCGCTCAAGGATGCCAAGATCAGTATTCTGACCCACGCCTTCGCCTACGGCACTGCCTGCTTCGAGGGCATTCGGGGCTACTGGAACGATACCGACAATCAGCTTTACCTCTTCCGCCTGGCCGAACACTACCAGCGCCTGCTCGAATCAGCCAAGACCCTGCTGATGCAACATTCCTACGCGGTGCCGGATCTCTGCGACATTACCAACGAGCTAGCGCGCCGCTGCAACCTGCGTCAGGATATCTACGTTCGCCCCACCTTCTACAAGTCGTCCGAGGCGATTGGCGTGCGTCTGCACAACCTGAACAACCAGCTCTGCATCATTGTGCAGCCTTACGGCGACTATATTGACATTGACCGCGCCTTGAGTGTGGGGGTTTCATCGTGGCGGCGGGTTGACGACAACATGATGCCCGCCCGCTCCAAGATAAACGGCGCTTACGTCAACTCCGCCTTCGCCAAGACCGAGGCGGCGCTCAACGGCTTTGATGAGGCGATTATGCTGACCATGGAGGGTCATGTCTCCGAGGGCAGCGCCGAGAACCTGTTCATGCTGCGCGGGGGCAAGCTGATTACCCCGCCGGTTACGGAGAACATCCTGGAAGGTATCACCCGCGCCACGATCATGACCCTGGCCCGCGAGCAGATGGGCATGGAAGTAATCGAGCGGGCAATTGATCGCACCGAACTCTACTCCGCCGACGAGATCTTCCTGACCGGCACCGGCGCGCAGATCGCGCCAATCGGTTCGGTAGACCACCGCCAGGTTGGCAGCGGCAGCATCGGCCCCGTCGCTGCCGCCGTGCAGCGACTCTACTTCGACGCGGTGCGCGGCAGGCTGCCGCAGTATCGCAACTGGCTGACTCCCGTTTACTGAGATGGCAAATCGCCCCGCCAAAACCTTGAGCATCAGTAGCTGGCCCGCCGCCCCCTCCGTTGGGGCGGCGTTTGGTGTGCTGGCCCTGCTTCTCAGCGTGGCGGCGACGGTTGTCGTTGCCATGTTGCTCTACAATCGCATCCAGGATGGCCCCGCCGACCTCGCCAGCTTCGCGCTGGGTGTGCTGCTCTTCCTGCTTCTGGCCGCCGATGTTGCCTTTGGCTACTGGCTAATCGCCTACTTCCGTCTGCGCTACAGCGCCGATCGCAACGCCTTCACCATTAACTGGGGTGGCCTCAGCCAGGTAGTGCCGATGGCAAACGTAATCGCGCTCGTTCCAGCCGCGCAACTCGATGTGCCTCCCAAGCTACGTCGCTGGTCTGGCCTACGCTGGCCCGGCTACCGCATCGGCCAGGCTGAAGCCGAGTTTACTCAATCGCTTGACGATTTCAGATTGGACAAGCCTGAAGAAGCGGTCAGCCGCGAACTAACCGGCGGTCTCGCCATCCCTACCCTACCCGCCCCCGAACCGGAATCCTCACCCCTGCTGCTCACCGATGGCAGCGCGCTCCAGGATGAGGCCGCCACTCAGCACTCAGCACTCAGCACCCAGCGCTCGGTATTGGTGTACGCCACCGCGCCCAACCGCCGCCTGCTCTACGTGTTGACCGATACGCTGGTCTACGCCATCTCGCCTGCCAACGAGGAGCAATTCATCGCCGACTTCAGGGCGCGGCACGCCCTCGCTCCCACCGAAGCGCCCGCCCAGACTACGTTGCGGCATGGCTTCATCGGCCACCCACTATGGAGCGACCGGCTGGGTCAGGCGCTGATCGCCCTTGCCGTGCTGATCAACGCTGCGTTGTTTGCCTACCTCTGTATCGAGATCCCCGCCAGCGATAAGCCATTCCTAACTTTTCACTGGGACGCGATCGGCCTGGCCGATCGGGCCGCGCCGATCGCCGACACCTTCCACCTGCCCGCCTTCGCCCTGGCAGTAGTCGCAGCCAACCTTGCAATCGGTCTCTACATTCAGCTACGCGACAGTACCGCTGCCCACTTTCTCTATGCGGGCGCGGCGGCGGTGCAGGTGGTATTCTGGGCGGCGGTGTTCAATATCATCAATCGCTAGGCGAGGCATGAGGGATGAGGAATGAGAGATGAGGACAATGTAAACAAAGCTCTGATGACTCCCCTCTTGGGGAGGGGCAGGGGGCGGGTCCGTGCAGCGCAGCTCGCACCCTCCCCTCCCCCTTCCCAAGAGGGGAAACTACACCCCCAACCATCAAAAGTTTGCTGCTTTACTTATCCATGATCGGGCGGCTAAAAGATAAGGAACACCGCTGCCCCCACCGCCGCACCGAATAGCGAACTGAGGAAGTTGACCGCATCGTTGTTCAGCCAGCGCCAGCCGCGCCGATAGGGGTTGGCGCTGCCATCGGAGTCAAACTGCTTCTCGGTCTCCCTATCATGGGCGGGTGAGTAGTAAATCACCTGCACGGTTGCCCCCAGCAGACTGTCGAACAATGCGCCCGCCAGGCCTCCGATTATGGCAGCGGCCAGCAGGCCAACCACTTGCACGGTTGTAAGCTCACTTGCGTACCCCAGCAACGCCCGCCCGCCGAGTAGCAGCGCGGCAACGATGCCGATCAACAACGCCCCATTCGCCGCTGCCGTCGTTCCCCATCTGGTGATCGCGCCGGATGTGCCAACTGCCACCGGCTTGCCGCTGGTGATCAAGCGCGGTGGCTGCTTGCTCAACACGCCTAGCTCGGTGGCCCAGGTGTCGGCATTGACAGTAGCGAGGGCGGCGACGAAGGCGGCAAGCAACCAGGGATAAGGCCAGAACAGATGGGCAAGGGCCAGCAGAGCGGCCACCCCCCCATTCGCAATCGTCTGCCCCCAGTCGCGACGGCTGCCCTTGGCAAATTTCTCCGCCTCCAGCGCCTGCTTGTCCCGCGCCCGATAGCGCGATAGGGCGCTGGAGGTGACGAAGAAGGCGATTAGCAGCAGTCCCCAGGTCCAGCCGCCAAAGGCGAAGATGCTCGTTCCCGTCACAACAGCGCCCAGCGCCCCACTGATGTCCAGCGCCCGCAGGTAATATGCGGCGGCAGCAATTATCGCACTCAATGCCAGCCCGCCCGCCAACCGCCAGGGATCAAGTTGCCCCTCGCCCAGCAATGCGAGCAACCCGGCGGTAAGTAGCGGCACGGTCAGATTGTCAAGACCCAGCGGCGTGACCGCCTCGATGATGGTGGCGCAGATCGCGGTGAGTAGGGCAATGCCAACTACGGTCAACAACGTGTTGCTGGAAAAATCGGCGGCAAAGATCAGCAGCGTGACCGCGATGCTGACGAAGCTGAAAGAGAACATCGCCAGCGAACCTTCGAGACTACGTAGGCCGCCCATGCCGGGGCGATAAATGCGGTAGGGGTGTCGCCCGATTGCCTGCCCCACCAATGCAGCGGCAGCATCACCCCAGGTCATTGCCATCACCCCGCCAACCGCCGCATAGGTGAGACCCAGCGACGGCTGCCACAGGAAGGTGAGCAGGGCGACGGAGATGGCAAAGTAGACGGTGCCTGCGCCCTCGCCAGTCTCTACCGACTTGACTAGCTGCACGCGGTAGGAGGCATAGTTGAGCAGGATAAAGGTGGCGAAGGGGATGATCGCCGCCCACCAGTTGTCGAACAGCGCCAGTTCGCCCCAAACCCACATCCCCGCGCCGATATGCACCAGCTTGCGGGTGTACTCGGGCTTCACCTTGAAAAATATGCGTAGCGCCTCAGCCACGCCCAGCAGGGCAAAGGCGTAGGCAAACGATATTATGAGGGCAATAATGTCGCGGCTCGTCATCTAATCCCTATTCTCCTCCCCAAAGACGGAGGCTGGGTGGTGGTGTAACCGTTGATAGTGGTCGAAAAATAGGGTGTCGTACAAAGTCTTGCCGATGTACAGCACCAGCAAGAAGCTGAGGAATGCGCCCCACCACATCTGCATCGCGGGGATGGGCGTGCCGTCCGTCAGGATGTAGAGCGCCACTGGCGTAATGTATAGCAACGCCGCCAGCAGCGTTCCCACTGCCACGTGCAGCGCGAAGCGCAGTAGCGCACGCAACAACCTGCAGTGGCGCGAGGGTCGCCTTCTCACTCGCTGTTGCTCAATCAGTCCGTTAATCATGTGCAGACTCCATTCTCACCATTACGCAGCTGCTGATTACAGATTGCCCACAAAATCCAACACCAGGCGGTTGAAATCGTCAGGACATTCCTCTACCAGCATATGGTTCGCCCCCTGGATCGTTGCCAGCTTTGCGCCAGGGATTAGTTGGGCGAAGCGGCTGCCCCGCCACGGCGGCACGATGCGGTCGTGGTCGGCCACAATTACCAAGGTAGGGGTACGCACCTGGGGCGCAAGTTGCCGGGTGCCAGCGTTGGGGTTGCCGCTGCGTAGCCTGCCGAGGATGCCATTCTCTATCCCGGCAGTGCGGGCGGGGAAATCGTAACCATCGATGACCGCCTGGTTAAACTTGGCGGGGTCGAAATAGGCAAGGCGCATCCCCTGGCCGAATATGTTCGACTTGATCAATATCCGCAACAAGGTAGTAGCAAAGGGGGTGTGGGCGAACAGGCGAATGAGTGCCGCCGGTGGCATCGGCTCTAGCCCGGAGCTAGCGGCTAGCACCAGCCCCGCAATGCGGCTGCCCATCTCCACTGCGGCGCGAATTGCGATCGGCCCACCCGATGAATGAGCCACCAGCACTGCCTTTTCGATGCCAAAGTAGTCGAGCAGGCCCCCTAGTTGCTCCACGTATAGTTCAGTAGTATAGGCCAGGTTGCGTGGCTTGGCGCTCAGGCCAAAGCCCCAGCGGTCGTAGGCATAAGTGGGATAGCGCGCCCCCAGCACGTCGATGTCTTTGCGCCAGACGAACGTCCACCCTCCAAACCCGTGGATTAGTACGATGGTCGGCTGCCCCGCCGTCGGCTGCAGGGGCAAGCGCCTGCTAAAGTGGGTCTGGTAGCCGCCAATGTTCACGAACTGGGCGGCAGGGGCAAACTCGTTGGCCGGTTGGTTCGGCAATTTATCCAGCGCGTTATAGGCCAGCGAAGCGGCGGTCAACCCGATGCCTGCTCCCGCCCCAATTAGCAACTTGCGGCCAATCGCCATCAGCTTTGCTCCCCGCCAATGTAGTATAATGCGCCTGCCAGAAAGGTGAACCCCAAATGGAAGAGAAGACCCCAATCAGTGGCCACAACGCCGATGAAAGCGGCTGGCGTAGACGCTTCAAGGGTCGCGTCGAGTCGCTGCAACACCTGGATGACCACATCGTGGTGACGGTGCAACTCTACAGTCTGCCTCGTCCGCCGGATAGCGAGTTTTCCAACCCGCCTGCAGCTAGCGATGAGCAAGTGCTGTTCCTCAGCACCGTAGACCCTTCGGTACGTCTGTTGCTACGGGTGGTTGCCAGCCGCGCATCGGTGGCTGCCACCGCCGTGACCGTCACCGTCGAGGTCCGCAGCAACCGCCTACCCACCTTGCACGACCCAGGCCATCTCGAAATCCAGCTATCCGCCAGCGACCAGCCCTTCACCGTCCATACCCCCACCGCGTTTGGCTACGCCTTTGCCGCTGTACCAACCGCCGCGCTGGGCAGCCTGCGCGTCGAGCTTACTATCAAGACGGGATTATATAATGCTCCCCTCCCGTCAGGGAGAGCTGAGGATGGGTCCGTGGGCCATCAGCAACCCCTATCATCTCAATCACTAATCACCTTTTTGCGGACCGCGACTCCGCGCCGGTCAATCGGCATCGGCTCGTCGCCAGGCTCGGGTGCGCCCAGGTTCTGGCGCGTTTCGCTAACCACGCCGTAATCGTGGGCGATCTCCTCCGCCTTCAGGTAAATCAGGTCGAAAGTTTCCTCATTGGCCAGCACCTCGGCGATGTGCAATTCCTTGCGGGCGTTTAGATTACCCAGCGGGCGGCGGAAGCTGAGGCCAGTCGCCGCGCTGATGCGCCCCAGCATCTCCTCACCCAACCCGTCGGGCATAGTCACGAACGCCACCTCCAGGCTAAAGCGGCGGCCCTGCTGCACCTTGGTCACTCTAATTGGCGATAGTTCCATCAGCAACTCCTTGTGTCAGTTTCTTTATTATACTCTGCACTGCGGCCAGGCGCAACTAGCCCCGCGCCTGCACCCCAGGCGGTTGTAATACTAATTAGCCGAGCAGATGGTATAAATTGGGCCAGGGCGAACAACGGTTCGCCCCTACAGAAATTATAGCGTCACCACGGCTAATAGGTATAAACTCCGCCAGGGCGTAATACCAATTAGCCGAGCAGATGGTATAAATTGGGCCAGGGCGAACAACGGTTCGCCCCTACAGAAATTATAGCGTCACCACGGCTAATTGGTATAAGCTACGCTCCCTTGGTATGCAACGGCAAAACTGTGGACTGCACTCCCTGCTTTTGACTGCTGGCATACGGAGTGCTATAATCTTCATGTAACAATGTCAATGTATCATTTTGTGTTAACAGGAGGAGCAGATATGCAATCTAATTCCCAGGGTTATAACGTTAATATCGAGACGGTCCGCTATCCAGGCAACGGTGGTAGCACGGATGGCTTTCTCGCCCACCCCAAAGATGGGCAGCCGCATCCCGGCGTGATTCTGGTGCAGGAGTGGTGGGGCATTGATGCACACATCAAGGATCTGGTGCAGCATCTAGCCGACGAGGGCTACGTCGTGCTTGCCCCCGACCTCTACCACGGCAAGGTTGTCACCGAACCTGACGAGGCGCAGAAGGGGGCAATGGAGCTTAACAAGGATGAGGCTGTCACCGAGATCGGGCAGGCAATTAGCTACCTTAGCGGGCGCGATGATGTCGAGCCAAAGGCGCTAGGCATGGCGGGCTTCTGCATGGGTGGGATGCTCACCTGGCGCAGCGCCCAACGTTATAATGATCGCCTCGCCTGCATCGTTCCATTCTACGGTGGTGGCTACAACCCCAGCGCCGAGGACATGGCGAAGATTACCGTACCGATCCTGGCCATCTTCGGCGAGAATGACCCAAGTATCCCCAAGAGTACGCGCGATAATATCGAGCAGCTGATCGAGCAGCAAGAGAAAGACGATTCCAAAGTCATTGTCTATCCCCACGCTGGTCACGCCTTCATGAACCCAGATCACGGCATGGGCAACGCCGATGCCGCTGCTGATGCCTGGGCCGAACTGATCGCCTTCTTCAAGCAGCATCTGGGGTAAAGCAGCAGGGCGAACCGTTGTTCGCCCCTACATTGCAGCGCAGGTTCAGACTATGAGCAACTCAGCACACAGCACACAGCACTCAGCACTGCACGTCGGCACGGCAGGCTGGAACTACCGCGAGTGGGCGGGCAACTTCTACCCCGCGGGTATGAGCGACTCGAAGAAGATGCTCGATGAATACGTCAAGCATTTCAAGACCGTCGAGTTGGACAGCACCTTCTATGGTATCCCCCGCCCCACTAGCGTCGCCGACTGGCAGCAGCGCACCCCCGCCGACTTCATTTTTACCGCCAAGTTCCCGCGCATCATAACCCACGACAAAAAGCTATTCGACGCGCAGACGGAGACCGACGAGTTCCTCACCACCATGGCTGTGCTGGGCAGCAAGATGGGGCCATTTGTGCTACAATTTCCCTATAGCTTCAAGCCAACTGAGGAGAATTACGCCGCGCTAGAGACTTATCTGGCCGCACTGCCGTCGAGTACGGCGGCGCTTGTTGACGGTGCAGATTATCAATACCGTTACGCTGTCGAGGTGCGACATAAGGGCTGGTTGGGCGACAAGCTCTACAACATCCTGCGCTTCCACAACATTGCCATGACCCTCACCTCCAACGCCGCGCCCTGGCTGCCCCGCTACCTGGATGTCGCCACCGCCGATTTCGTCTACATCCGCTGGCTGGGCGAGATGGACAAACCGATCGAGGTGCAAGACCGCAGCGAGGATTTGCAAAAGTGGGCGGAGATCGCCAAAAAGATGCTGGCTGAGGGCCGCACCGTCTGGGGCTACTTTAACAACCAGTGGGCGGGCCACGCCCCTACCAGCGCCGACGAGTTCATCAAGCTGGTAAACAGCTAGCTAAAAGCTCCTCTCCCCTTGCCGGAGAGGCTGGGTAAACAGCTAACCTAAAGCTCCTCTCCCCTTGCGGGCTTATCCTTACCCACAAGTGGTGAGGGGCGGTAGTGGCGGGAATAGCCCGCCGCTTGCCGAGTTACCGAGGGTTGGGAGCGTAGCTCCCTACTCGCAAGCGCACAATTGCTTATTGAAAGGGTAAATGTACCGATGCTGGTAGCAGTTGTATAGCTGGCGTGGTGCGAGATAAGCCCAGCGCAAAGGGGTTGGTACATGGCTACCTAATATTACAGCCTCAGTTGGCATAATAGGGCCAGAATGGTGTAGGGGCGAATCGCATACGCCCTGTCGCCCAGCGTCCAAGCCAGTCGTAACTACGTCACCTGGTCTGGCAACTGAGGCTGTAATACTAAAACCGCACGATAAACTCGATGGCAGGTAAGCAGCCGATAGGCATGGTGAAGTGGCAGGCAAGGGCTACGCCCCCAACCCCCAGTAACTCGGCACGCGGCGGGCTTTCTTGCCGCATCGTACTATTGCACCCTTTATTTGTGGGTAACGATAAGCCTTGCGGGAGAGGCTGGGTGAGGGGTATTGTTAAGCACATCAATGCTAATTGTAACAACCAAATCTGCTGGCGCATACGGTAAAATCGGCATTGATGCACTTCAGCAGGGCGGGATTTATCCCGCCCACGTGCAGCGTCCGTTACGTCTCGGTTAATTTTGAAAATCCATAATTCCGCCCGGCCGCCCTACAACCACATGAGGTTGATTTATCTATACTCATTGAAAGAAGAGGAGCAATCATGCAACCCAACCCACAGGTCTATAACACAACTACCGAAGTGGTCAGCTACCCAGGCAATGGCGGCACTGCCGATGGCTTTCTAGCACGGCCCAATGACGGGCAGCCACACCCCGGCGTAATCGTGGTGCAGGAAGCATGGGGGGTCGAACCGCATATCAAAGATTTGGCGCAGCAAATCGCCACCGAGGGTTACGTCGTGCTTGCCCCCGATCTCTACCACGGCAAGGTCGTCACCGAGCCGGATGATGCTCGCAAAGAAGCGATGGCCCTAAACATGGACAAGGCAGTGACCGAGATTCTGCAAGCAATTGCCTACCTGCGTAGCCGCGACGATGTGGAGCCGAAGGCGGTGGCAATGACCGGATTCTGCCTGGGAGGGCTGCTCACCTGGAAGACCGCCGAAGCTGCCAGCAACCAGCTAGCCTGCATCGCGCCATTTTATGGCGTAGGGGGGCGCTACAACCCCAGCGCCGAGGATGTTGCCAAGATTACCGTGCCGCTGATGGCTGTCTACGGTGCGGACGATCAGGGTATCCCCAAGAGCGCGATTGAGAACATCGAGAACCTGCTGCAAGCGCAGGGGAAGAACTACCGCGTGCTGGTCTACCCCAACGCTGGTCACGCCTTCATGAACCCCGACCACGGCAAGGGCAATGCTGATGCCGCCGCCGATGCCTTTGCCGAGCTAATCTCATTCTTTAAGCAATACGTTGGCTAGTCGAACCTAGAGCAATAAACCCCTCCCCGACCGGGGGAGGTAGGGAGAGGGTACAAGTTTGCCGATCAACAACACCTGGTACGATGACCTGGCCGACGAATGGTGGTCGCCACGCGGCACCTGCTGCCTGCTGCACGAGATGAACCCCATCCGCAGCGGCTACTTCCGCTCGGCCATCCGTCAGGTGTTGGGTGAGGTGCGGGGAATGCGCGTTCTCGATGTCGGCTGCGGCGGTGGGCTGGTCAGCGAACAACTGGCGAAGGCGGGCGCAATCGTGACCGGCATCGACCTCTCTGCCCCTAGCATCACCACAGCCCGTCGTCACGCTGCGGGTAGCGGTCGGTTCAATATCGAATATATTGTTGGCAGCGTCTTCGACCTGCCCTTTGCCGACAGCAGCTTTGATGCCGTGGTTAGCTCCGACTTCCTCGAACACGTCTCCAACCGCCTCGATGACGCAGTGGGTGAGATGGCTCGCGTGGTACGTCCAGGCGGAGTGCTGGCCTACGATACCATCAACCGCACCGTCAAGTCGTTCATGCTTGCCATCGTCGCTGTCCAGAACATTCTGCACGCCACCCCGCCGCATACCCATGAGTGGCGGATGTTTGTGCCGCCCGACGAACTGACCCTCGCCCTTGCCCGCGCTGGCGTGCAGAACCAGGAGGTGCGCGGCCTAAGCCCTGCTCGCAACCCCCTTGCTGTTGCGCTCGGCCTGCTGCGTGAACGCTACGCGGGCGGCTTCACCATCAGCAAGGATACCTCACTTTCGTATCTCGGTTATGGCATCAAACTGTAACTGCAAAAAGCCTCTCCACAGCGGGGAAACCCCCTTGTGGGGTTCCCTGTGGGTAGGTTTGGTGAGGGGGGAACTCGCCCACTATCAATGCTGATTGTGCAGGCACGGGAGAGAAGCCAAATGGAAGAGTTCAACGCGATCATCATCGGTGCGGGCGAGGCTGGCACTCAGGTGGAGAGCATGGCCGTTTCAGCAGGCAAGAAAGTTGCCCTGATCTACCAGGATCCCTACGGCGGCACCTGCCTCAACTACGGCTGCGTCCCCAGCAAGTTCATGATCCACCGCTTCGATTGGGTATTGCTGTAAAATTAGCATTGTTGGCGCTTCACCTGGGCGGGCCACCGCCCGCCCCTACGGATTTACTGAGTCACTTCGCTGCCTCCGCCCCCTCATGCTTCACTCGGCTGCTGAAGGCAATGTACAGACCGAGCAGACCGACGAGCAAATCGAAGATACCGTCACCGAGCTTTGCCTGCTGCCCACCCCAGTAGGTGGTATAAGAGGGTACAACCAGGTTCAGCACACCTGCAACGGTCAGCACAAGGCCCGCCACCATGGTGTAAGCGTAGCACGGCTCCGGCCTGCCCATCAGCATCCCCACAATTGCCCCCCCCGCGCCGATAATCGCATAGATGGCGATCAAAGTCCAGTTGCCGGGCAACCCGGATGCCCCCCAGAAGTCGGCAAAGAAGACAGCTGCACCCATGGTGGCGAAGATGAGGTAGATTATACCGACCCAGCGGGCGTACAGTTCCGAGGCATTAATGGTAAGGCGCATCGTTGCATCCCTCCTTGTATTGTTAGATTACAAAGGGAATCGTACCATAGGGTAGGATGGGGTGTCAAGGTCGCACCCACTTCCAACGTCGATAATGGGATTGGGATTGAACCGCGACTGCGCCAGGCGAGATAGCCTTTGATGTTCCGATATGGCACCAATGAGTCTATAGTTCGCGCCATATCGTTTGTTAGATAGTTCATCCAGTAATCATCGAAGACCTGTTCACCATGTGCGGCGAACGTGCCATTGCCATCAACCAGGCTCTGGATATTACGCGAAGAGCCGATGTTCTTGGTGTTACCGCTTCCGGGCTGGTCACTAGCAATCCGCCACTTTTCCTGAAGAACAAAAGTGAAATCCCTCACTACTGAGGTAATATCTTGAAGCTGATCTAGCTGATGCACTTGTCGCTCATCAATGATGCTATCTGCGCGGCTATAGATAATGCCTAGGACAAAGTGCTTGGCGTACTGCCCATAGGGGAACGTTGCGTTTTTGGGGGAGTGCCGCAGGCGAAAGTAGCCAGTGAAAGCGCCCAGGGTGAAGCCATTGACGATGCCAGGTGCAGTACGATAGGTACTCTTCAGATCGAGTGCAATTTTGCTCCCATCTGCAGCGACAAAGCTGACATCCGGGTAATGGTTTTGCTGACCGCTCAACACCATTTGGTAATCGTTCTGGATGGCAAAGCTGACAAATATGGGATATAGCATCAGCTCGATGATCTTTGATACCACTTTTGTGTCTACTGATACGGTGTAGATGTTGCGATAGACATCAATGAAGCCCTTCACCGTCCAATCGCCCCTATTATTGGCGAGTTTGCGGGCAAAGGCATCGAAGTAAGGCAGCAGCTCTTCACGAAAATTATCAGCGCTCATTATAATATCCCTTATGTTCAGGTTCCAATCAGCAAGAGTTCCTGTGAAGCTGTGTTTGTAGAAAGCGCATATTTATACTGCCCATAATGTTCTACACGCACATTCTGTTTGTACTGGTTGAGCAAGCCAACCAGCTCTACCTCGGACGGTATACCATCGCTACGGTAAGAAACGACGATGGTGCTGTTGCGGAAATGCTGGAACAGACGATTGAATGCGAAGTGGATGCGCTGCTTGTCTGTCCAATCAGAAGGACGACGCTGCAGGCGGTGGTGTTTGGTTCGGTAGTCTATCTGTGCTGCCCACTCATCGTACATGGTTAGCCCTTCGAGAAAGTGATAGAACTCAAGGTAGTCAACACCCATACCCTGAGCCGAGACGTATGGTGGATCAAGGTACACCAGGTCGTATTCACCAGGCACCACCCAAGCATCCAGGTTGAAAGCTTCGTTCGCACACCCATTATCAAAGACGGCGCAGTTAGCTTGTTCGACGAAGGCGCGGAACCAGGTCTCGAATGGCGTATCCCATGTCTTCTTGTTGCCAAAGCTACGCTCTACCTCGGCGAGGCGCACATACAGGTTCTTGCGATGAAATAGATTGTAGGGCCGCTTGATGATGCAAGCCTGCGCCAGCGCATAGAAAGCAATCGCAAACTTGTATGGATCGGATAGTTGGTGGATATTGGTAATAGTCTGGTCAATCCAGGTGTTTTCTTCATCGGTGAAGTAAACGTCAGGAAAGGTGTCTTGAACAAAGTGAGGATACTCTATCTCAGGGTGGCGGGATAGCAGCCAGTTCACCTCATCAGGCTTCAGGTGGATACTATCGTTCTCAATCAATGCAAGGCCAAATTGATAGTTGAAGCGTAGCAAATCGTTGTAGGTGACGTGCTTACCCTCTTGCTTCAGGCGATAGGCAACTGCGCCCGTGCCGCCGAAGGCATCGAGGCAGGTGGTGAAATCAAGGTCAGCGATTTGCTGCCAAATCCAATTCGCCAGCTTTGCCTTGCTGCCTTGATAGCGGGTAGTAGGAAAGCGGGCGATTAGATGTTGGAAGGTAGGGAGAGGTGTGTGCAATTTGGGTATCCTTGTGTAGGGTTAGGCAGATTTATTATATCATAACTATACCAGGATACCTTACCTTTCAATATGGCAATCCGCAACTAGCTTCCGCGCCCGCAACGTGATATCGCCCCAGTGGGCAGCGGCGATCAGGTCGGGGTCGAGCAGCGACTCGCCAACCGAGACCACCTTAGCCCCGGCGTGGAGAAAGTCGGCGCAGGCTTCGAGTGGCAGGCCGGTGGCAGCCAGATGCACCCCCTTGAACGGGGCGAGCAGGGCGCGGAAGTAATCGGGGCCAAGCACGCGGGCAGGGAAGACCTTGACCAGCGTCGCGCCCAGCTTGAGCGCCTCCGCCAACTCGGTCGCAGTCATCACCCCTGGAATCATTAGTACGCCAAGCTGCGCCGCCGCCTTCATCACCTCGGCATCGAGGCTGGGGCTGACCAGGAACTGCGCCCCCGCCTGCACCGCTGCCCGCGCCTGCGCTGCACTCAGCACCGTGCCAGCGCCAACCAGCACGCGGTCGCCAAACTTATCGCGCAAAGCGCTGATGCTGTCTAGCGGTCGCTCCGAGTTCATCGTGATCTCGATGACGCTGATGCCACCCGCCAGCATTGCCTCACCTATATGCAGGGTCGCGTCCGCAGGCAGACCACGCAGCACCACAATCACCCGTTCGCGCTCGATGCGGGCCAGCGCCTGCCGTGCTGCTTCGCTTTGCTTCGTCTCCATCGCAATCCCCCTATGAAATTAAATATGTTTAATTATATCATAAAGCAATCGGTCACCTTGAACTTCAGGCAAAAAGCCCCCAGCGGGGGTTGGGGAGAGATCTTGACTAACCAACAGGCTAATAGTAAACACGACAGTAGTCCATGCTTACTACCAACCTGACTGGAGCTTCGTGTATCTCCCCAACCCTTGCTGAGGGCTTAGTGTTTTACCACTTGCAACTTGCAGCTCCGTTAGGATGTCGCCAGGCGGGTGCGGAATATGTAAGTGGATGCGGTGACGAACACCGCTGCGATGCTAACGAGGATGACCACCGACACAGTGAACGTTCCCCAGTCAATCGAGTCATGCAGGATCGGCCCGCGGGTCGCATCGAGGGCGTAGTTCAGGGGGTTGAACTTGGCGACGTTGGCGACCCAGCCACCGACCAGGGCGAGCGGTAGGAACGAGCCAGAGAGCATGAACATCGGCATGGTAACGAAGGTGCTGGCCGCCATTACTGCCTCGGTGCGCTTGGTCCACACTGCCAGCAGCGTACTGAGGCCGCAGATACCCAGCCCGAACAGGAAGGCGATCAGGTAGGTAATCAGGATTGCGCTGATGCCGCTGGCGCTCTGGAAGCCCATGATGAAAGCGACGATGAAGATGATGGTCACTTGCAGCATCGAGTAGATGACCGAGGCGAACATTCGGCTCAGAATGATCGCCACGCGGCTGACCGGGGTTGCCATCATCTTGTCCAGCACGCCGGATTCCATATCGCTAATGATGCTGTTGCCACTCCACGCTCCGCTGAACAGCACCGTTTGCATGATGATGGCGGGAACGAAGAAATCGAGAAAGTTGCCGGTGCCGTAAGGGCTGCCGCCAGGCGCGTTTGCCATCCCGCTAACCATATTCTTGAACAGTTGGCTGAATAGGATGAGCCAGAGCAGCGGCTGCACGATGGTGAACACCAGCATTATGGGGATGCGTACCGAGGCAATCAGGTTGCGCTTGGTAAGGTAGTAGATGTCGGCAAGCGTATTCATGGTGGAAAATCCTCCTTTGAACGTAATAATTGAGGAACGTAATAATTGAGGTTGGAGGCGGCTACGCTGTTCGCTCTAGCGCACCACTCACCCCAGTCCTCTCCCACGAGGGGAGAGGGGGAAATGTACTCAGCACTCAGCACTCAAACCTCAGCACTAGGCTAGCGGCCTCCGGGGCGGCCACGCCGCGCGCCCCAGTTCATGCCCATCTGGGCCATGGTGGGTCTCTCGCTACCCGCTTCGTCGCGCATCTGGTGGCCGGTATACTTGAGGAACACATCGTCGAGGCTGGGGCGGCTCATCGAGATGGAGACGACTGGCAGATTATGCTGGTCGAGGATGCGTAGCATCTGCGGCATTGCGGTTTCGCCGCCGCTGACGTAGACGTTCAGCCCACCTTTGTCCGACTCCTTGATGTCGGTCACCCACGGCTGGCCGGTGAGCGCGGCCTTGGCAGCCTCGCGCTTGGCGGGGTCGGCTGGCATTTCGGGGCTGTCGAAGCTGATGCTGATCACGTCACCGCTAACCTCATCCTTTAGCCTGTTGGGGGTGTCCAGCGCCATGATCTTGCCGTGATCAATGATGGCAACGCGGTCACAGAGACGGTCGGCCTCCTCCAGATAGTGGGTGGTGAGGAAGATGGTTACACCCTGCTCCTGGTTGAGGCGACGGATGTACTCCCAGAGGTTGGCGCGGGTCTGCGGGTCGAGTCCAGTGGTCGGCTCGTCGAGGAACAGCAGCTTGGGGCGGTGGATCAGTCCGGTGGCAATGTCGAGGCGCTTACGCATCCCGCCGGAGTACGCACCCGCCAGCTTTTTGGCATCCTTCGACAAGTCAACAAGCTCTAGCAATTCAGTTACGCGCTGCTTGATCTCAGTATTACTCAGATGGTAGAGGTGGCCCTGCAGCTCCAGGTTTTCCCACCCACTGGCGCGGTTGTCCACCCCGATCTCCTGGGCGACATAGCCAATCACGTTGCGGATCTGGTTCGCCTGGGTGGCCAGGTCGTAGCCGACCACCGTGGCGCTGCCCGTGGTGGGCCTGACCAGGGTGGTAAGCATCTTGATGGTGGTGCTTTTGCCTGCGCCGTTGGGGCCGAGGAAACCGAAGATTTCGCCCTCACGCACGTCAAAGTTAACCTCGTCTACGGCGCGGGTCGGGCCATAGAGCCTGGTTAGCTGATCGGTGTGGACGATGTTGGCCCTGCCGCTGGGGTAGGCGGTTGGCTGGCTGCCGTTGAGCGACGGCTTCACTACTTCACTTACCTGGGGTTCGGTTGCGGTCATTTAGTTCCCTCCTTGTTGGTTGTTTACACTTGTTTACGACATGAGGATACATCAAATACTTAATTCTGTCAATGCCAGCCTTGAGAAAGTTAACATATACCTGAAAAATTACTCCTTCAGATGTAGGTGCGATCAATCGCTAGTCCCGTCCTCGGTGCAGGGGTCGGCGGCATCCCCGCTGGCGAGATGCTGGCGCAAGCGATAGAGCAACGCCAACAGCTGCTCTTTCTCTTCCTCGCTGAAAGGGCTGAACATTTCGGCCAGGAGTGCGTTATAGGATGGGCCGATCTCCTTCACCCGTTCAATGCCCTTGTCGGTGAGGTGGGCCAGCGTAACCCTGCGGTCATCGGTATGGGCGATGCGCTCGACCAGGCCCTCATGCTCCAGGCTGTCAACAATGCCGGTCACGTGTGGGCGAGTAACACCAAGCATATGGCTGATGATGTGAAGGGGCATGGCACGATCCTGGTGAAAGAACAGGATGCCCAACGTTCGCCATGCCTGGCTGGTGATGCTGTGCTTACGCAGCATCGCTTCCTGATTGCCGCGCAACATCCCTGCGGTGCGGAAGATGCTGACCAGCAACTCAAGCGCTAGCGGATCGCTTGACGAGTGGGAGCTGGGATGGTTCCTGATCGCATCGCTCAATGAGTGCAGCGTTAGGATGTCGCGCACGTCGAACTTCGCTACTGCTTCCCTGTTTTGTTCTTCGGTTAGATCGCTAATTGTGTTTTGGTTCATGGTTAAGTCCTTAACTGTTATGCGGTTAATTATAAGCCCTTGACCGCTGTTTGTCAAGGGCTTTTTGCCACATTCGGCAAAATGTGGGGGTGCAGTGCAGCGCCCCCACCCATGCCTCATACCTCATACCTGACGGCTAGCGCACGTCCACTCTACCATACTCGCTACGCGGCCGGGCTTTCTGCTCGGCTTCACCAACCTGCGCTTCGCTAGCTGCCCTGGCAATCAGGGTGAGTTGGGCATCCTCACCCGTTTCGCCCTTGACTGGCTGCTTGCGAATGTATTTCCCATCCTGGAGCAGGAGGTGCGAGTTGACCGTATCGCGCAGGTAGACGGCCAGCACATCGTTGACCAGGTACGACTTGAGCGCGGCATCCTGCACCGGCACAAAGGTTTCGACCCGAAAATCGAGGTTGCGCGGCATTAGGTCGGCACTGCCAATCAGCACCTCACCCTCACCGCCATTGCGGAAGTAGTAGATACGGCTATGTTCGAGGAAGCGGCCCACGATGCTAATAACGCAGATGTTCTCGCTCACCCCCGCTACGCCAGGGCGGAGGCAGCACATCCCGCGCACGATCAGGTCAATCTGCACCCCGGCGCGGGAGGCATTGTAGAGGTCTTCGATCAGCTGCGGGTCGACCAGCGAGTTCATCTTGAAGATAAGATGGCCGCCGCCGCTGCGCCGGTGCTGCGCCACCTCGCGCTTGATGCGTTCGCGCAGCCCATCGCGCATATTGATGGGCGCGACCAGGAAGCGGTTGTACTGAGTTTGCTTGGAGTAGCCAGTTAGATAGTTGAACAGGTCGCTAGCATCCTCGCCGATTTCGGGGCGGCAGGTGAACATCCCAATGTCGGTATAGAGGCGGGAGGTAGCCGAGTTGTAATTGCCGGTGCCGATGTGGACGTAGCGGCGCAGCCCATCGCGCTCCTTACGCACCACCAGGGCCACCTTGCAGTGGGTCTTCAGCCCAATCAGCCCGTAGGTGACGTGGACACCGGCCTGCTCCAGCTCCCTTGCCCAGCCGATGTTCTTCTCCTCATCGAAACGGGCCTTGAGTTCGACCAGTACCGCGACCTGCTTGCCCTCCTCGGCTGCTTCGCCCAGCGCCTCGATGATCGGCGAGTTTGCGCCAGCGCGGTAAAGCGTCTGCTTGATCGCCAGCACGTTCGGATCGTCGGCGGCGCGACGGATAAAGTCAACCACCGGATTGAAGGAGTCGAACGGGTGATGCAGGATAATGTCGCGTTCGCGGATAGCATCGAAGATGCTGTGGCTTCGTAGGATGGCGGGTATGTGCGGGGTGAAGGTGGCATCCTTCAGGTCGGGCCGCTCCAGACGGTACACCTCCATAAGGTCGGAGAGGCCCAGCGGCCCGCCGATGGGGTAATGCTCGTCCACCGTCAGTTCCAGCTTCTCCATTAGCATCGACCACAGGTGGTGGGGGATAGTCGGATTAGTGATCAACGCGACCGCACTGCCGAAGCGGCGGCGGCTCAGGCTCTCCTCGATAGTCTGCAGCAGATCATCGGCCTCAAGCTCTTGGATCTCGATGTCGGCATCACGGATAACGCGGAAGGGGTGGGCTTCGACGATCTCCATACTGGGGAAGAGTTTATCGAGATGCGCGATCAGCGCCTGCTCCAGCCAGACGAAAGTGGGTTGGGCGCTATCCTCGTCGAGGATCTGCACCAGGCGGGGCAGCACGTTTGGCACCTTTAGCCGCGCAAAGTGCTTGCGCCCGTCTGGGTCGCGCAGGCTGACCGCCAGGTTGAGGCTGAGGTTGGAAATATGGGGGAAGGGATGGCCGGGGTCGACCGCCAATGGGGTGCAGACGGGGAAGACCTCGCGCTCGAAATACTCCTTGACAAACTGCTTTTGCTTATGGTTGAGTTGCTTGTAGTCGCAGATAGCAATGCCAGACTTCTCCAGCATGGGGCGCAGAGTGTCGCGCCAATGTGCCGCCTGCTGTTCGAATATTGCAAGCAATTCCTGGCGCACCGATGCCAGTTCCTCAGCAGGGGTCATACCGTCAGGGCTGGTCTCACTTACCCCTGCCTTAGTCTGCTCCCGCAGGCCGGAGACGCGCACCATGAAGAACTCGTCGATGTTGGAGTGGGTGATCGCCAGGAACTTGACCCGCTCAAGCAGCGGATGACGCTCAGAGAGTGAGTTGTCAAGCACGCGACGCTGGAACTTGAGCAGGCTCATCTCACGGTTGAAGTACAGGCCCGGCTTCAGCTTGACCGTCTCGTCGCGTAGATGGTCAGCCATCTGTGCCGCCTCACTGGCCTCGGCAATCGCCTCAGCCTTGGCCTCGGCCATTGCCAGTGCCAGCTCTGGTTCTCTTACCTTCACCTCGGTCGCTGCTGCCATACTGGGTGCAAACCTCCGCTAGTCGCCAATCGCCAATTGTCACAATCCCTGCTTATTGTAGCAACAAGCGTGCCTGTGTGTCAAGCGTATTGACATAGCCAGCAGCAAAAAGCTCTACCCAAGGGGGAGAGGTTTGGTGAAGGGAGAGCTTGCCCAGCTACGATGCTTATCGAAACGATAAGGCAAACAGCCTGCCCCACCATTGAATCGAATATTCCGATAAAACTTGCTTGCTCTTCAGCCTTCAACCCTCACCAAACCTCTCCCTGCCAGGGAGAGGCTTCACAGCGTAGCGCTTCTGCTACGTATCATCCGCACAAGAGTGGCAAAAATCCTCTACCCAGGAGGGAGAGGCTTCACAGCATCACTTCTGCCACTTAGCTCATCTCCAGGCTAACGGCAAAAAGCCTCTACCCAGGGGGGAGAGGTTTGGTGAGGGGAGAGGTTGCCCAGCTACGATGCTTATCGAAACGATAAGGCAAACAGCCTACCCCACCATTGAAACGCACAGT
>JANXYP010000400.1 GCA_025355955.1 Chloroflexota bacterium | reverse complement strand
ACCCCCGCCGCGTTGCGCCCCACCCGTAGGCAGGCAGCGGCGATGCGCTCCTGAATATGGATCAGCCGCTGCGCGATTTGCACGCTAAGGTTTGAACGTGGATGAATGATGTCCATTGCGCTTTGCACTACCCCTCTCCCCCACCCTCTCCCCCGGCGGGGAGAGGGGGTAAGTTCGCTGCCTCTCTCCCCCACCCTCTCCCCCGGTGGGGAGAGGGTTTAGCTCGTTCTTCATCGCCTCCTGGTAGTTAGCCATGACCATATGCGCTTACTATCACCCTTATCTTTAACTGACCGTGTGTCGCGCTGGCGCGGTTTGGCAGTGGCAGCGATACGGCGAGCCTGTTCCGCTTGCAGCCGCTGCACACAGTTATCGCAGGTGGTTTCGCAACTGCCCAGGTTGGTCTCAGCAAAATAGGCGGCAATTAGCTGGTGGCGGCATTTGCGATTGTCGTTGACGTAACCGATGATCGAATCGGCCTGCCGCTCTAGCAGGACTGCCCGTTCCTTAATCAGCTTGATAATACGCTCATCCTGGTTGGGTTGTCGCCCCCCCTCGACGGTAATGACTTGCCCGCGCCGATCGTCATCGTAGCGCAGCCAGCCTTTCACCCGACAACCCAGCAGGTAAGCATCCAGGTTATCGGGCGGACGATTGTAGCGGTTGGCTAGCTGGATTACGTCTATCTGCAATTGCCCATCCGTTTTCAGCCCCAGTTTCTGACAGAAGCGGTTGAACTCACTCAGTTCCTCGGATGCAGTCGCGGCGGCTTCGGGAGTGAGCCGCTGCAACAGCAGGCTGAACGGCACAATGCCAGTATAAATATAGCCAGCCTGCTCCAGCAAGCCGCAAGCCTCGATGAACTGGCCCTCCTTGACCGACCACCTTATCTCTTCGGGCAGTTTGCGATAAAGCGCAGTCAATCTGCCAGCAGGCAACGGCTTACTCGACCAACGGCGCTCCGCCCCTGCATCAGCGCCCGCAAACCGGCAGAGCATCTCGTAGACCTTCTGCACCACGTTCTCATTCACCCGCCGCCGCGAGGAGAATACCTTGACCGTCTCTACATCGCTCTTGGTGCAGAGCAGCGTACAGGTTGCCTCCCGGTTATCGCGTCCGGCGCGACCCGCCTGCTGCACGTAATCTTCCAGCGAGTCGGGGAGGGTGAAGTTGATCACCGCACGCACGGAGAGATTGTTCACTCCCATGCCAAACGCGATGGTGGCGACCACTACCCGCGCCTCACCGCTGCGGAAGGCGTGGTGTACCTCGGTCTTCTCCGCCTCATCCATATCGGCGTGGTAGTAGCGGGCGGCGCTGCCACTCTGGGTCAGCGCCCGCGCCAGTTCCTCGCAGTTGCCCCGCCCACTGCCCTTCGACTCGTCCTTGTAGCGGGTATAGACGATGATGCTGCCGGGCGTGTTCTTGCATCGCTCGATCAGGCTGGTTAGCTTCTCACGATAATCGAGGTGTTGGGCGACTTCAAAGCGCAGGTTGGATCGGTAGGTGGACGTTCTGATCAGCGTCAATGGGTTGTCTGCGGCCCGGCCCAGCCGCTGATTGATATCGCGGGCGACCACATCGGTTGCAGTGGCGGTCAAGGCCAGCAACTGAGGCTGGCCGAGCAGCGGTAGTAGTTTGCGGATAAAGAAATAGTCGGGCCGAAAGTCGTAGCCCCAGGTGCTGATGCAGTGCGCTTCGTCAACCACCAGCAGCGCGGGCCGTCGCTTGATTACCGCCTCCAGGAATGCCCACATCGACATCCGCTCCGGCGCGACATAAACTAGCTTGTAGCGCCCGTCGCCTATATCAGTGATGCGCCGCGCCCGCTCCTCGTCGTGCAGATCGGAGTTGATGAAGGTGGTCTGTTCGCGCACATAAGCAGGCAGGTCGTCGAACTGATCCTTCATCAAGGCTTTGAGCGGCGATATTACGATCGTGAAATCCAACAGCATCGCGGGCAATTGGAAGCAGATCGACTTGCCGCCGCCGGTGGGCATCAGCGCCATAATATCCTGGCCGGACAGCGCCGCCTGGATAATCGCCACCTGCTCCGGGCGGAGGCATTCATAGCCCCACCAGTCCCGCAGGTGGGCATTGAGTTCCTCCTCACTGTACTGGCGTTGCCGGTGCGCCATATCGCTGCTCCTTTGCCTAATCGCCTGGCTAGAACGGCTGTACAGACACCAGGCGGCAGGGCGTATGCGATTCGCCCCTACACCAATCTGGCGCATTTATGCAAACTGAGGCTGTATTATTAAGGTAAGGTGCTGTAACTCCCCGCTCTCGCCAAAGGGGGAGAGGTCAAATACGCTACCACCGTTCTAAATGGTTAGCCCAATCACCGCGACAAAGCGCCGCCCCGCCTGAGCTGCGCCATCGCTGCGGGCGGAGAAGAAGCGGTCGTGGCGGTGGATGGTGCAGATGCCCGCAGTTTCGATGTTCGTAGGTAGCACGCCTACGTCTTCCAGCGTGCAACGATTGGCTGCCCACAGGTCGAAGATGGCGTGACCCGATGGCTGGCCGCTGAAGTTCAATAGCTCAGGATGGTTTGGGAAGGCCGACTGCGCCGCCGCGATCACCTCTTCACTCACCTGATAGCAGCACGGCCCCGCCGCCGGGCCAACACCGCAAAGCAAGTCGGCAGGGTTGGTATTAAACTCGTGGGCCATCATTTCGACTACCGTTGCGCCGATGCCTGCTACCGTGCCACGCCAACCGGCGTGGGCAACCGCTACTGCGCGCAGGCGCGGGTCGTAGAACAGCAGCGGGGTGCAGTCGGCGTAGACGTTCATCAGCCAGACCCTGGCCTCGTCGGTGCAGAGTCCATCCGCCTCGGCCACCGGCGGTTTGGCTGGCCCAGCATCGTCGCGCCACTCTGCCGCTGGCCGCCACGCCTGCAGGCGGATACCCGCGCCTCCATCCGCGCTGCCCACACGCACCACCTGGTTGCCATGCACCTGCCGCGCCGCCACGATGCGTTCAGGCTCGATGCCCAGCACGGCGGTTAGATAGCGCCAGTTCGCCGCTGTCGCTTGCGGCGGGTAATCCACTGCCCGATAGCCGAGATTGAAATCCACAACTCCTCCCCCACCGGGGGAGGCTGGGAGGGGGTCGGCACCAGCTACATAGGCCAACAGGCCAACCGGCGCGTCGGTTGACCCGTAGGCTGATTGGTGGATGGGTTGGCCTGGTCGCTGCCGCAGCGTGATTGCGTGCAGCAAACCCGGCTGGGCGCTGAGGTGGGCGAAGCGGAAGAAAGGGGCGATCGACTGGCTAGTGTTGAACGCTGCCATTGCTGTCGGTGATCGGCTTGCTCTCGATTATGCCCACCTGATCCTCGTCCTCATCCTCGTCCTCGAACTCATCTTCATCGAGGTCTTCATCCTCCTCGAAGTCGTACTCGTCGTCAATGTTGCTGACGAACTGGCGACTGTCGCGGTCGCAGATGTAATACTCCATATCGTACTCGCCAGATACGCCCAGCGGCTCGGCTAGCTCCTCCAGCACCTCGTCTACGATTTCTTGCAGGTTGGGGCCGCCGCCCGCCTCGCTGCCCTGCCAGTCCTTCCAGAATAGCACGGTGCCGACGATCTGATCGGCGGTGTAGTGAACGTCCATCTTGCCGATATCCATTGGCTCGCCCGCCTCATCGTTCAGGTCGAGGTCATAGATGTAGATTTCCTCCGACGACTCGGTGCGTACCGTGCGATGCAGTTTGAGTTTCATAACTGATTTCCCTCCTCTTAAGATATGCAGGCTGTTTCACTGGCTGCTGGGAGGCGAACCCCGCAATTCGCCCTTTGGCGGCCAGCGCGTCAACCTGTGGCTAAAGCCTACTTGCTCACTTCTTTCACCGCACCGAGGATGATCTGGTCAATCACCTGCTCGACGGGAGCGCGGTCATCGGTAAATGGCGCAACGAAGCCGTAGCGGGCCGGTGCGCTTTGGTCAGGCGGTCGGATTTTGCCGTCAGTTTGGCTGGCATCGAACACCACTTTCAGGCTATTGTTGTACTTGGAGTCGGCGCTGATGCGCTTGGCGTTGGCGATGAAATTGTCAATGCTGGTCGGCTGGTTGGTGCCGATCACCATGCTATTGCTGCTATCTTTCACATTTATAATCCAGACGTTGGGGAAGACCGCCGCCATGGTGTTCGCGGTGGCCTCGACTAGCCGTACATCGCCATTGTAGCTGCCTGCGTTCAGCACCGCCACGCCGTGGGCGCTAAGGTGGTCGCGCACCTCCTGGAAGAACTCCCTGGTGGTAAGCTGGAACGGAATGTAGGGCTGACGGTAGGCATCCACGCCGATCAGGTCGTACTTCTGCTGGCTGTTGCGGAGGAAGAAGCGGCCATCCTGCTCGTTGTTGACCACGTTCGGCTCATTCATCGCAAAATACTCTTGCCCCACCTGCACGATGGCAGGGTCAATCTCCACGTTGTCAATGTGCGTCTGCGGCCCATAGATGCGGGTAATCTGTTTGGAGACGGTGCCAGCCGCGCTGCCGATCATCGCCATGCTCTTGAAGTCGGATGGCTGATAGTTGGCGTTGAAGTAGGGGGCAATCGCAAAGTAATCCCATGGCCCGCCCACCTCGATTTGCCTGGGGTCGCTGCTGTACTTGCTGTGGATGGCGTGGCCCTCGTTGAGCGCAAGATACTTCCAGTCGCGCTGCCCCTCCTTGTTATCCAACACCTGGATGTAGTTGTACTCGCTCTCCCGCTCGGCCACCAGCGTGCCGTAGGGGGCAGGCTTGATCACGCTGGGCGGTGCGATGAAGAACAGGGAGATTACTGCCACCAACAACGCGGCTGTCACCATGGCGCGGGCAGGGGCGAGGCGTAGCAAGCCTATCGCTGCGACTACCACCAGCACCGCAGCGAACATCAGCATGGTGCGGCTGGTGCCATAAGCGGGGATGAGCAGCAGCACGGGCAGGAAGATACCGACGAAGCTACCCACTGTACTGAGCGAGTAGATGCTGCCCGCCACCGCACCACCATCGCTGACATCACCGAGACTGAGGCGGATGGCGAACGGCGAAACCATGCCCAGCAGCATAATCGGCAGGGCGAACAGAATGATGATCGCGACCACCGCGCCGACGAAACCGTTGCTGCTGAAACCGGCGAACGCTCCCAGGCTCCAATCCAACACCGGCTGGGCAATTAGCGGCACGATGGCGAACAGCAGGCCGCCTGCAAGCACAATCTGGTAGAGCAGAGTGGGGCGGGGATAGCGGTCCGCCAACCTGCCGCCGAAGTAGTAACCGATGGTGAGATAAGCTAGCACCAGGCCGATCAGGGCGGCCCAGATCAGCTGGCTGCTGCCGAAGTAAGGGGTGATTAGCCGACTGGAGAGCATCTCCATGGCCAGGTCAGCCATCCCGCCGCTGAAGACGACCAGCAACAGCATTGCGGTCGGGCTATGCTGGTTACGCACTGTCGCCAGCCCCAGCAGGGCGACGACCACCAAAGCGGCGGCAAAGATCAACACAGTTATATTGGTGCCATAGGCGGGCATCAGGAATAGCACCGGCACGAAGGTGCCGACGATGCTGCCCACCGTGCTGAGGGCGTAGATGCTGCCCGCCACTCGCCCGCCGTTGCCGACACTGCCCAGGCTGAGGCGAATGGCGAACGGCGACACCATGCCCATGATCGTCATCGGCACCGCAAACAGGGCGACCACTGCCACCAGCGAGCCTACGAAGCCGCCCACGCTGCTATCGGTAAAGGCGGAGAGCGAAAAGCTGAGGATGGGCTGGGCAATCCAGGGGATGAGCGCAAACAGGAAACCCGCAGCCGCGACCAGCTGATAGAGTAGGGTGAGGCGCGGCCAGCGGTCGGCAACCCGGCCACCCAGGTAGTAGCCGATGGTGAGATAGATCAGCACCAGGCCGATAACCACCGCCCAGATCAGCTGGCTGCTGCCGAAATAGGGTTGCAGCAGGCGGCTGGACAGCATCTCCATCGCCAACCCGCTCATCCCTGATGTGAACACGACCAGCAGCAAGAGAGGCTGCGAAACCGCCGCCTCTGCCCTACTGTCTTGCATCGCTGCCGCAGTCGTTACCTTGCCGCTCTGTTCCTGTAGCGCCGCCATCGTTCTCCCTCATGCCAGGGCGAACCGTTATTCGCCCCCATACCATCGCACTAGCCGTAAGGGGTCTAGCGCGTGTCGCTATTATACAAGAGAATGGGGTGGCAAGCAAACAGCGACAGCCCGCTAAGATACCTTCATACTTTCGCCGCGCTCGGCCCCAGGCGATGCCGACTGCCGTACTCATCACTGCTGGTATGATGTAATACATAGCCACTCCTACTCCAGGGCCGAATAGCAGGTTGGTAACGAGTGACAACGCCGCAGTGGTTGGCATTACCGCGATCCGGAGGGTAGTCAGTGGTATCTCATATGGCTTTACTTCTTTGGTGATTAGGCGATAGCCACGACTGGCGTACAGCCACACAATGATGAGCAGTGTACCGATGACCGCATTGTTGCCACTATAGATAAGGGTAGCATTAAAGCCAGAGCCATCGTCCTTTGTAAACAGATCAGCTGTGAAAGGTAGTGTGGTGATAAAGAGGAAGAAAGCAAGGTTCAGCCAGAAGAAAGCCTGGTCAATAAACTTGAGTCGCCGCATGATCTGGACATGATTGTACCAGTAAATACCTGCGGTGAGGAAAGTGATCACATAAAAGAAGAATGTGTTTAGATACTCGCCAGTAAACAAGTTGGTCATTAGGTCTTTATCTTCAATCCTACCCGGTAGCTTAAGGTCAAGCACTAGCAATGTCATTACCACACCGAACAAACCGTCGGCCAGCGACTTGAGGCGTTCGGTGCCGCTGTGGTCTTCGGGGGTGGCTGGCGTGGCGGACTGATTCTCTACACCCTTTGGCTGATCCATGATCGTCTCCTTCTCGCATCCCAATAAAAATGCGCTGGCGTTGCTCAACTTGGCGGCACTGGCTTCGGTCGCATTATACATAGGCCAACGGCTGGCTGCAAGTGCAAGCCTAGTACCATCGGGCTAGCCTCACTTAGTACCATTATCTGAGCGGTGATAACCCTTTGATAGCAAGCTGATAGCTTTTGATAGCTGGCAGTTGGTATAATTTCAAACAGATTAGTTGTTATATTCGTAACAACTATGCAAGCTGCAAGGGGATAAGCCCCGCAGCAAGAATGGAGCTACCAACATATGGATAGCGAAGAATTCACCTCACGCATTCCCGGTTTCTACAACCTCAGCATTGCAGAGCGTCAGGCCCACC
This sequence comes from Chloroflexota bacterium, assembly GCA_025355955.1. Classification (GTDB taxonomy): domain Bacteria; phylum Chloroflexota; class Chloroflexia; order QHBQ01; family QHBQ01; genus QHBQ01. The sequence continues at coordinate 19,288 of JANXYP010000400.1, read as the reverse complement.
TGGCCCGCACCCTGGGCCAGAGCGGGGTGGCGAACACCTTTGACACTGGCGGCCTCGATCCCGCCCACGCGGACAAGATGATTGAAAACGTGGTCGGCGTGTTCGCGCTTCCCCTCGGCATCGCCCTCAACTTCCTGATCAATGACCGCGATTACCTGATCCCCATGGCGATCGAAGAACCGTCAGTGGTGGCGGGTGCGTCCTATGCCGCCAGGCTGGTGCGCGATGGCGGCGGCTTCCACGCTGAGACTGATGAGCCGATGATGATCGCCCAGGTGCAGGTGGTAGATGTCCCTGATATGGAAGAAGCGATTGGCCGTCTGTACGAACACAAGGCCGAGCTGTTGGCGCTTGCTAATCAACAGGACGCGCTGCTGGTCAAGCTGGGCGGCGGTGCGCGAGATATAGAGATGCGCCGCCTTGACACCCGCCTGGGCGCGATGCTGATCGTCCACTACCTGGTGGATGTGCGTGACGCAATGGGCGCAAACGCGGTCAACACCATGGCCGAGCAGACCGCGCCGCTGATTGAGAAGCTGACCGGCGGGCGCGTCTACCTACGTATTCTCAGCAACCTGGCCGATCACCGACTTGCCCGCGCTACTGCCCGCGTGCCGAAAGACTCGCTGGCAATCGAAGGTTATAGCGGTGAAGCGGTAGTGCGTGGTATTGCTTTGGCCTCTGCCTTTGCCGAGGCTGACCCCTATCGCGCTGCCACCCATAATAAGGGCGTGATGAATGGGATTGACGCGGTGGTGATCGCCACCGGCAATGACTGGCGGGCGGTCGAGGCAGGAGCGCACAGCTATGCCGCACACAAAACCGGCACATACACTGCTCTAACTCGTTGGGATGCCGACGCGAACGGCGATCTGGTGGGCAGCATCGAGCTGCCGCTGGCGGTAGGGCTGGTGGGCGGCGCAACCAAGGTGCATCCCGCCGCGCAGGCCGCGGTCAAGCTGCTAAATGTGCAGACCGCCCGCGAACTGGCTGGGGTGATTGCTTCGGTTGGGTTGGCCCAGAACCTGGCCGCCATCCGCGCCCTCGCCACCGAGGGCATCCAGAAGGGGCATATGGCCCTGCACGCCCGTCAGGTGGCGGCAGCGGCAGGGGCAAGCGGCGAAGAGATTGACGACATTGCGGCGAAACTGGTGGCCGAGCGCAACATCAAGATTGACCGCGCTGAAGAGCTACTCAAGGAGAGCGAAAATGGATAGTATCGGCATTACTGGCTATGGCGCATACGTGCCACGCTTTCGCATCAAGAGCGAAGACATCGCCGAGCAGTGGGGCGCGGAGCCGAGCAGCGTGCAGAACGGCTTGCTCCTTCAGGAGAAGAGCATCCCCGATGTGGATGAGGATACCATCACCCTCAGCGTCGAGGCAGCCAGCTACGCGCTGCGGCGGGCGGCCATCAATCGTAAGGATGTGGGCGCGTTGTATATTGGCAGCGAGAGCCACCCCTACGCGGTGAAGCCGAGTGGTACGGTGGTGGCTGAGGCGCTGGGCCTGCCGCGCACCATCCATATTGCCGATTACGAGTTTGCCTGCAACGCCGGGGCGCAAGCGATGTTCGTCGCCAGTTCGCTGGTCAAGGCTGGGGTAATTAAGCATGGGCTGGCTATCGGCGCAGATACCTCGCAGGGCGCGCCCGGCGATGCGCTGGAATATTCCGCGAGTGCAGGCGCAGCCGCGTTCATGTTCGGCTCGGCGGGCATCATTGCCAGCCTCGATGCGGTCTACTCCTACACCAGCGACACGCCCGACTTCTGGCGGCGCGAGGGCATGATCTACCCCCGCCACGCCGGTCGTTTCACCGGAGAGCCAGCCTACTTCACCCACGTCAGCAACGCGGCGAAGGGTATAATGGAAGAGAGCGGCACCCGCCCCACCGACTTCAAGTACGTAATCTTCCACCAGCCCAACGGCAAGTTCCCCCTGAACGTGGGCAAGGCGCTGGGCTTCACTGAGGAGCAGCAGCGCCCTGGTCGCCTCGCACCCTGCATCGGCAACACCTACTCAGCCAGCTCGCCGCTCGGCCTCGCCGCCACCCTCGACATCGCTGACCCCGGCGATCGCATCCTGATGGTCAGCTACGGCAGTGGCAGCGGTAGCACCGCCTTTATCTGGACCACCACCAACCTGCTGCCGATTGTTCGTATCCGCGCCCCATTCCTTAGCGACATCACCACCGACCGCGCCTACGTCGACTACGGCAACTATGTCAAGATGCGCGGCAAGATCAAGCTGAACGCCTAAGCGAGTGCTAAGTGCTGAGTGCTGAGTGCTGAGTGCTGAGTGCTGAGTGCGGTAGCGGAAGCCCCAAGCAAAAAGCCCCCAGCGGGGGTTTGGGGGAGAAATCTCGAACTCTGTAAATGCTTATTGTCAGCTTCAATCTAAAGCCCTCAGCGGGGGGTTGGGGGGAAATCTCGAACTCTGTAAATGCTTATCTTTAGCGTGGCAGGAGGAAAACAATGGCACTATCTCGATCTAATCGCACCGATTATCTCTGGTTGGCCGCTGCGTTCGGTCTCGGCCTGCTGGTGGCCTGGTTCGATTTGCATACCGACGATGACGGCATCATTGTCGGGCTGCTGCTCATCTTCGGCGCGGTGCTGGGCATGGGGCGGCCTACGGGGGCGTGGCGTTGGGCGCTGGCGCTAGGCGCGTGCGTGCCAATCGGCGAGTTTCTCAGCGTCGCGCTGGTAAGCCGCCCCGCGACACTGATGCAGGCGCTCAGTTCGCTGGTAGCAATCATCTTTGCCTTCGTCGGAGTCTACATCGGGGTGTGGCTGCGGCGGGCAAGCAGCTAGCGGGCAATATATGCAATATGGCTTTGTCGTTCCTGGCGGCAATGACTTTCGAGGGCTGGCGGAACTGGCTTGTGAGGCGGAGCAGTCTGGCTGGGATGGGGTCTTCGTTCCCGATTGCATCTACATTGACGATCCACAAGCGCCGGGCTTCGACCCCTGGTTGCTGCTGACCGCGATGGCGATGCGTACAGAGCGAATCCGCCTCGGCACGATGCTCACCCCACTCTCGCGTCGCCGCCCCTGGAAAGTGGCCCGCGAAACGATGACCCTCGATCGGCTATCGAACGGACGGCTGGTGCTGCCAGTCGGCCTGGGCGCGCTGGACGACAAAGGGTTTGCTGGTGTCGGTGAGGCGACTGACCGCAAGACGCGGGCGGAGATGCTAGACGAATCCCTGGCGATCATCACCGGCCTGTGGAGCAGTCAACCTTTCAGCTTCAGCGGCCAGCACTATCATATTGAGGAGATGACATTCCTGCCCACGCCAGTGCAGCAACCGCGCATCCCCATCTGGGTGACTGGCCTCTGGCCGCGAATGAAATCCATGCAGCGCGTGCTACGTTGGGACGGCATACTCCCCGCTGTGCAGAAGGCCGATCGCTCGTGGACAGCCACCACTCCCGCCGCCATTAGCGAGATGAAGGCGTTTATAGATGCGAACCGTACGGCGCAGACTCCATTCGATATAGTGATGGAGGGAGATACATCGGGCGACAACCCTGAGCAGGCTGCGGCAACGATTCGCCCCTTCGCCGAGGCGGGCGCAACCTGGTGGTTGGAAGCAATGTGGGGTTCGCCACACCGCGGCGATGTAGACTTCTTGCGAAGCAGGGTCAAGCAAGGGCCGCCAAGTATCTAGCCACTCCTCCCCGAAGCGGGAGGCCGGGAGGGGGAGTGATCAGCAATCTGTACACCCACCCCTACCCATCTTGGTGTGAGCAGAATCATTGGAGCAGAGCCAACATTCGACATTCAACATTCAACATTCGACATTCAACGTTCCAGTGGGGTGATAATGCGAGAAGTAGCGATTATCGGTATCGGGCAAACCAGGTTTGGTGAACTTTGGGAGCGCAGTCTGCGCGACCTATGGGCCGAAGCCGCGCTGACCGCGCTGGACGAGGCGAAAGTGCCACGTATTGATGCGGTCTATGTCGCCAACGCCGCCAGCGCGTTGCTGGGCGGGCAGCAACATCTTGGCAGCCTGCTGGCTGGTCATATTGGCCTGGCTGAAGTCCCTGCTACCCACATCGAGGCAGCGGAGGCCAGCGGCGGCGCGGCCTTGCGCCAGGCGTACATCGCAGTCGCAGGTGGGATGGCCGATTACGTCCTGGTCGGCGGGGTGGAGAAGATGACCGACCTGGAGAGCGAGTACCAGGGTTACATCCAGACTACCTTCGGCGATCAGGACTTCGAGGGCTTCAACGGCATCACCTCTGCCGCGCTCTACGCCATGATCGCCCAGGCTTACCTGGCCGAGTATGGCGCGACCCGCGAACAGATGGCGATGGTCGCAGTGCAGGCTCACGCCCACGCCCGCCACAACCCCTACGCCCAGTTCACCAATCAGATAAAGTTGGAGACCGTCACCCGCGCTCCCGCTCTAGCCGAGCCGCTGCGAATGTTCGACGCTGCGCCGAACAGCGATGGTGCGGCAGCAATTGTGCTAGCCCCAGCAGATGAGGCCCGCAAGCGCGGCTTGCCAATCGTCACTATCGCCGCTTCGGCCCAGAGTGGCGATTTGCTGGCTTTGCACTCGCGCAAGACACTAACCAGCTTCCCCGCTGCGGTGCGCGCCGCGCAAGCCGCCTACAAGCAGGCGGGCGTGACTTGCAGCGACATCAGTGTAGTCGAATTGCACGACGCTTACACTATCGCTGCGCTGCTGGCGCTGGAGGATTGTGACTTCTTTGCTAGAGGACAGGCGGGTGCGGCGGTGGAGGACGGGCTGACTGCCATCAGTGGGCGGGTACCTATGAACCCCAGTGGTGGATTGAAGGCGCAGGGCGCACCACTTGGCGCAATTGGCATTGCCCAGGTGGTGGAGATAACCCGCCAATTGCGCGGCACCGCCGCCAACCAGGTACCAAACGCCCGCGTTGGACTCACCCACAATGTCGGTGGCGTGGGCGGCACTGCCGTGGTACACATCATGAAGGGAGAGCAGCCGTGAGCATACCCACCGCCCCGTCACCGCCCCGCTACTGGCGCGGTATCCCCCAGCACTATCGCCTCGAAGCAGTCAAGGCTGAGAGCGGCGAAGTGATGTTCCCTCCCCGCGCCGTTGCCAGCGACGGTTCACACAGCAGCGAACTCTACGCCCTGCCCCATGAGGGCAGCCTGATTGCCTTTACCATCCTCCACGAAGCTATCCCCGGCTTCGCAGTTGATCCACCCTTCGCCGTTGGCATCGTCGAACTAAGCGACGGCACCCGCCTCAGCGCGCAAATCACCGGCGTGAACCTCGACCAAATTAGCATTGGTATGCCACTGCGCTACGCTTTCCGCAAGCTGCAGGAGGACGGCGTGGCTGGCACAATCATCTACGGTTACAAGTTCGTGCCAAACGCTGAGAGTGCTGAGGACTGAGAGCGCTGAGGACTGAGTAGCAAAAAGCCTCTCCCCAGCGCTTGAGTGTGCTTAGGTTTGAATAGCAAAAAGCCTCTCCCCAGCGGGGAAACCCCTTGTGGGTTCCCTGTGGGTAGGTTTAGTGAGGAGAGAATGTTGCCACGTGCTAATGCTATCGGAGCAACGCCAGCAAAAAGCCTCGCCCCAGCGGGGAAACCCCTTGTGGGTTCCCTGTGGGTAGGTTTGGTGAGGGGAGAATGTTGCCACGCTTCTCGGTCTATCGGCAACATTAGTGCGCTTCACCCTTCACCCTCACCCAACCTTCTCCCTGGAAGGGAGAGGGCTAAAAATCGGATGGCTATTCGGCAAACAGTTCGTGGATATTGCCATCGGGGTCGGCGAAGAAGGCGGTATGCTGACCCCAGGGCATGGTTGCGGGCGGCTTTATTGGCCGCGCTCCCTTTGCCGTAATCTCGGCGTATACCTGGGCTACCTCCTCAGCGCTGTCGCACGCAATTGCCAGCTCCACTCGCTGGCCCGCTGCTGCGACGCGGAAGCTGTCATCGTTGGTCACACCTTCCATCACGGCGCGAGTGGTCAGGGCGAAACGCACCCCTTCGCTCTCAAACTCGGTGAAGTTCTCGCCATCATCGCTCTTCACCTTAAAGCCCAGCACATCACGGTAGAAGGCGGTCATTCCCGCCAGGTCGGCGGTCACAAGGGTGATCAGGTTGATGCGTGCTTGCATAGTCTGTTCTCCTTTTGGTTAATAATGCGAGAAGGCCAATCGATAGCAGCCAACGTATTTTGGCTAGCGGATTGCAAATCGGATAAGCCGCGCTGCCATGCACACTTTAGCACACCCGTTCTCTCCTGTCAACAGAGGAAACCTTAGCCTTGTCGAACGCAAACCTTCAATCCAAAATCCAAAGTCCAAAATCCAAAATCGGCAACGGTTCTGCTCCGGGTAAGGTTATCCTCTGTGGCGAACACGCAGTAGTCTACGGTCAGCCCGCGCTAGCGGTGCCGGTAAGTGGTGTGCAGGCGAATGTAACCGTGCAAGCCAACCTCGATGCCCGTTGCTCCACCGCAGGGCTGCGAGTGGTGAGCCACAACCTGGAAGGCTTCGGCTCTGTGGAGCGGCAGCGCATCCAGCAGCGGCTATGGGCGGTGGCGGATAGGGTTAAGAGTCTAATTGATGCTGGGGGCCAGGGCAGGATAAATCCCACCCCTACGGATGCGATTATAAGGGTGGGATTTATCCCGCCCATGTTGCCCAACGACCTGCTGATAACCATAGACTCCACAATCCCCATCGAGCGCGGGCTGGGCAGCGGCGCGGCGATTGGCGTTGCGATGATCCGCGCTTTCGCCGATTATCTTGGCCTCAATCTTACCGATGCTGAGGTTTCGGCAATGGCCTACGAGACCGAGAAGCTGCATCACGGCACCCCCAGCGGGATTGACAACACGGTGGTGGCCTACAACCAGCCGGTATATTTCGTGCGCGGCCAGGCCATCGAGTTGCTTCACGTCGGCGCAGCGTTGCATCTGCTGGTGGCCGATAGCGGCACGCGGGGCAGCACGGCTGACATCGTGGGCGGCGTGCGCCAGCGGCGCGATGCCGACCCAGATATTTACGATGTACTCTTCACGCAAATTGGCGACATATCGCGTGAAGCCAGGGCAGCAGTGGAACGAGGCGACATAGTACGGCTGGGAGAGCTATTCAACGGCAATCAGCAATTGCTTGAGGCGATCGAAGTATCCAGTCCTGCCCTGGAGCGCCTATGCGTCGTTGCCCGCGCTGCGGGCGCACGGGGCGCGAAGCTGAGTGGCGCAGGGCGGGGCGGCAATATGATTGCGCTGGTCACACCAGAGACAAGCGCGACGGTGCAAGAGGCGTTGCTGACGGCTGGCGCAGTGGCAGTAATCGAGACAACTATTGAGGAAACCGCATGACCAAAGCCAAATCGCTTCGTACCTACTTGACCGACGCAGCCACACGTGGCGAACTAGTGACCATCCGCCGTGAAGTCAGCGCCCACCTTGAGGCTGCCGCGATCATCAACCAGCTTGCGCCGCGCCCGGTGCTGTTCGAACGCATCGCGGGCAAGGTTGGGCGAGTCGCCGCCAATGTTGCTGCCAGCCGCGCTCACTTCGCCGATGCTCTCGGTATATCCGAAGCTGAGGTGCTAGCCGCGCTCACCACAGCACTTGATAATCCCAGTCATCCTGAACACATATCCCGCGAAGCGGCACACTGCCAGGAGGTCGAGCAGGACGAGGTAGAGCTTGGCGCGATCCCCATCCTTACCCACTTCCGCAGCGACCCCGGCCCCTATATCACCAGTGGGGTGGCAATTATCCGCGACCCTGAGAGCGGCCCCAACGCCAGCTTCCACCGCCTGCTGCAACTGGACCAGCGCCGCTTCGCCGCCCGCCTGGTGGAGGGGCGTGGCACCGATGCGGCGCTGAAGAAGCTGCCGCCCAATGTCGACCTGGATATCGCCATCTGCCTGGGCGCACCGCCGCACGTGTTGCTAGCAGCGGCAATGTCGCCTGCCCCCGGTGTGGACGAAATGGCAGTCGCCAACACGCTTGCCCCAACTCCGCTGGTGCGCTGCCTGACCAAAGATTTGTATGTGCCAGCGGAGTGCGAGTGGGTGCTGGAGGGGCGCGTCACCCACCAGTTGCATCCTGAAGGGCCGTTCGTGGACCTTACCGAGACTATGGATTACGTGCGCCAGCAGCCGATTATCGAAATTGACTGCATCACCCATCGCCGCGACCCCATCTACGATGCGCTACTCCCTGGTGGGCTGGAACATAAGGCGCTGATGGGCGTGCCGCGTGAGCCGACTATATTCGCGGAGGTGAACAAGGTTTGCATCTGCAAGGATGTGTATATCACGCCGGGCGGTGCAAGCTGGCTGCACGGGGTAGTGCAGATCAAGAAGCGTAACGCTGACGATGGAATAAAGGCAATTCAGGCGGCATTCAAGGGGCATGGTTCGCTCAAGCAGGTCATCATCGTAGACGACGACATCGACCCGCGCAATCCGGCTGAGGTGGAGTGGGCGATTGCCACCCGCTTCCAGGCCGACCGCAACCTGGTGGTTATCCCAGATGCCGGTTCGTCGTCGCTCGACCCCTCGGCCTGGCACCGCCCCGGCCAGAAGGCGAAGGGCGCGAAGATGGGCATTGACGCGACTATACCCTGGCTGCGGCCAGATGGTACGCCACGCCAGCCAGAAGAGTTCGCCGACTTCCGCAAGGTGGGATACGAGCGGGTCAACTTGGATGATTACCTTTAGCTACCCGCATAAGGTGATCATAGACCGTCCCATAAGCATCAAAATAAGTGAAAAGATGAAGCGGTAGCGGGGGTCTGGGGGTAAGCCCCCAGTTGCTGATCGGCAGTAATGTCGAGGTCGCGCAGCACGGTTAGCAGCGTGACCGCATGCAGGGTGGTTATACCAATTAGCCAAGGAGATGCTATGGTTCTATAGGGCCGAACCGTTGTTCGCCCTGCTTCAATTTATAATGGCACCAAAGCTATTTGGTATTACTAAGAAGTTGGAGCCGCTGGGGATGGCAGCGCGGTTGCCGCAAGCTCCTGCGTGAGCGGCAGGCTGAAATAGAAGGTGCTTCCACGCCCGACCTGACTATCCACCCACATCCGCCCACCATGCTGACTGATAATGCCGTTGCTGATGTATAGGCCGAGACCGATGCCGCTGATGCGGGAGGCGTTGGCGTTGCTAGCGCGATAGAAGCGATTGAACAACATTCCCTGCTCTTCCTGGGGGATGCCGATACCACTATCACTGACCGCGCAGAAGACCTCGCCATCTTCCAGACGCAGCTGTACCTTGATCGACTGGCCGTGCGGTGAATACTTTATCGCGTTGCTGATCAAGTTGTATAGTACCTGCTCGATACGCCCCTCATCCATATCCACCATTATCTGTGGCGCATCTGCGCTCAGGCCGATGCTGTGGTCGGTTGTGACCTGCAGTTGCTCGCTGACGCGACTGCTCAATGCTACCAGGTCGGTAGGAGTGCAGTTCAACTCGAAGCGTTGGATCTGGACGCGGGTGACATCCAGCAGGTCGTCCACCATCCGCGCTAGCCTACTGGTTTGTTGCTCGATCACTACCACCTGGTTTATCGTCTTGCTCCATTCTTCGGGTTTGACCGCGCTGGCATCTACACGCTTGGCCCGCCGCAGCAGCGCCTGAGCATAGCCTTTGATTGCGGTAATCGGGGTCTTTAGCTCGTGGCTGGCGATGCTGAGGAACTCGTCTTTGGCGCGGTTGATCTCCTCGTTCTGAGCGATGCGGACGATGTATTGCTGCGACACAGCACTGATATAGTAGATAATGCCCAGAGCAATCAGGCCCGCTACACCTAGCACTACGAGGACGACTTCTAGAATAGTGAGCAACTGATTGCGCTGATTGGTCTGATCGGTTCTCGTCTGCTCGATGTATTTGCTCATCACAGTATTATCGGTGCGGAACTTATCGAATAGCTCTTTGCCTTGACCCGTGGCAACTTTCTGCTCCGCACCCTGCAACTGCCCCGCTGCTACCATCTGTATTTCGGGCTGGGCGGTGCTTTGTTGCCAGTTTGTGGCTGATTGGCGTACTGCCGCGAGCACCGTAGGGGCCTGGCCTCCTACTACTTGCGCTTGCTGCTGCGCGACCGGCCACAAACTTTCCAATTGCGCCCGCCCGCGATTGTATTGATCGAGAAACTGCTGTTCACGGGCAATAATGTAGCCGCGCAACCCGGACTCCTGATCCACCATGAAACTGAGAATCTGCTGGCTGGTTGCATCCAGCGGGGTGGTCTCCTTGACAATCTTATCGCCCACGTTGAGCGCCATTGACGAGATTACGTTAGGCACGATCAGCAATAGCAGCAAAATGACGGCGAGAAAGATAGTAGCCGCCGTCAGCCGTCTATCCGTCGGCCTACTTTGCCGTTTTTGCTCCATCTACTCGCCTCCTGTTGCCCTGTTTGGCTTACGCAATTTAGCCTGAACCGCCTTCACCAACGTAATACCAATCAGCTATGGTGCCGCTATAGATTGAGGCAGGGCGAACCGTTGTTCGCCTCTACAGAACTATAGCATTGCGGTATAACTATGCTCAAGTATTATAGCACACTGCCTGCTGCGATTCAAAAGCGGTGACAGGTAACCGGCTTCCTTGACAATCGCACGCGCAGTGTGTTATAGTTCTCCTAACAAGATTGCCACTGAGCGGCACTTTGCCGTCAATATGTTGGCATACTGAGCGATTATCCGCAAATATTACGGCAACAGTGCGTCAATGGTGCAAATTACCACGAGGAAGCATCAGAGTGGGGTCTCGACTGGCCGATTGGTCAGCCGTTCAATTGCCGCTCATTCATCTTTATCCCCGCATCGGACAGGAGCTTGGCGATGGCGAAGCTGGATCACGACCCGATTGTAGTGCTGAACGAAACCTGGTGCAAGCGCTGTGGCCTGTGCATCGCGGTCTGCCCCTTCCATGTGTTCGAGCCGAACGAGGAGGGGCTACCGCTGCTGGTCAAGCTGGACAAGTGTACCGAGTGCCAGCTATGTGAGCTGATCTGCCCCGATTTCGCGCTAGAGGTCGGCCCGCTCAAGCACGTCGGCAAAGTCAAAGGTGAGGGCTTCATCCCACTGACAACAGCAAGCAAGAGCTAAAACCCTCCTCCCGCCGGGAGCGGTTGGGGGTGGGTCCGCGCAGCGTGTGCTTCGGCGAGTCTAGGAACGCCAGTCAGTATACACTTCAGCGGACAGGCGGATAGGGGTGTGGCAAAACCCCTGTCCTAGCCAGCGGGAGATGTTAGTATTACAGCCTCACTTGGCTGGCAAGATGCCGTAATTATGATTGGCCTGGACACTAGGCGGCAGGGCGTATGCGATTCGCCCCTACACCAATCAGGCGCTAATATGCCAAATGAGGCTGTAATAGTAGGTGAGGGAGAATCTCGCCAGGCATAGATGCTAGGGGAGACCCGCCAGTTACAGGGCGAACAACGGTTCGCCCCTACAGAGGTGCAGCATCTTCACTTTCAACTTTCAACTTTCAACTTTCAACTCAAGCTGGCACAAGGAGCGCAGTGAGCAGCAACCTGAAACTTATGAGCGGCAACGAAGCAGTGGCCGAGGGCGCAATCGCCGCCGGGGTGCGTTTCTTCGCAGGCTACCCGATCAGCCCCAGCACCGAGATCGCCGAGGTGATGTCACGCCGCCTACCCGAAGTAGGCGGCAAGTTCATCCAGATGGAGGATGAGATCGCCAGTATTGCGGCAGTGATTGGCGCAAGTCTGACTGGGGTGAAGGCGATGGATGCCACCTCTGGCCCCGGCTTCAGCCTCAAGGCGGAGAACCTCGGCTTGGCAGTGATGTTGGAAACGCCGCTGGTGCTGGTTAATGTGCAGCGGGTTGGCCCTAGCACTGGCATTGCCACCTTGCCCGCTCAGGGCGACGTAATGATGGCCCGCTGGGGTACGCACGGTGATCACTCGATTATCGCCCTCGCCCCATGGAGCGTCGAAGAAGCCTACTACCTGACGGTCAAGGCAGTCAACCTTAGCGAACAGTTCCGCACCCCGGTGCTGCTGATGAGCGACGCGATTATCGGCTATATGAAGGAGCGCGTCATCCTGCCCGACCCTGCCACCCTGGAGCTAGTGGAGCGGCCCCGCCCGCGTTTTGCGGCTGGCGAAGGCGAGTACCTGCCCTATGGCGCAGACAGCACTTTGGTGCCGCCTATGGCCGCCTATGGCGAGGGCTACCACTGGTACGCTAACAGCAGCTACCACGACCAGCACGGCTTCGAGGCCACCGCCAACAACCGCGAGGCCGAATACCTGCTGTGGCGGCTGCACGCCAAGATCACCGAACACCGCCCCGAAGTGATGATGACCGAAAGCTACGAACTAGATGATGCCGAGATCGTGCTGTTCGCATACGGCAGCGTGGCCCGCTCCGCGCTTGCTGCCGTCCGTCAAGCGCGCCAGCAGGGTATCAAGCTGGGCCTGCTCCGCGCCCAAACTCTATGGCCCTTCGCCGATCTGGAGGTGAAGGCCATCGCCCAAATGCCCAACGTCAAGGCGATCATGGTGCCGGAACTGAATATGGGCCAGATGGTGACGGAAGTACGCGCCGCCGCAGGCGCACACGTCCCCGTCATCAGCCTGCCCCACTACGACGGCACCATGATCAAGCCCGCCAGCATCCTCGCTTCCATAGATAGGTTCTATCGCGGTGAACTGACCGAGGAAACCCGCCAGATACCGGAACTGGCAATCGCCAGACACTACTCATGAGATTAAAGATTATAGATTAAGAATTAAAGAGGGAAACCCAAGCCTTTCTTTAGTTTTTAACCTTTTATCTTTAGCCTCCTCCGAAGGAGAGATCATGCCAGCCATTGAAATGCTGCAAACCGAAGAGATGAAGAAACGCTACCTACGCACTGAAGGATTGAACTCGCTATGGTGTCCGGGCTGCGGCATTGGCACTATCTCTGGCGCGATTGTGCGTGCGGTAGAGAACCTGGGGTTGAGCCAGGATGAGGTGGTGATCGTCACTGGCATTGGTTGTAGTGGCCTGATTTACAACTATCTCAACTTCGACGGCTTCCACGGCACCCACGGACGCGCTCTGGCCGCCGCCACCGGCATCAAGATCGCCAACCCCAAGCTGAAGGTGATCATCCCGATGGGCGACGGCGATTGCGCCGCGATTGGTGGCAACCACTTCATCCAGGCTGCCCGCCGCAACATTGACCTCACCGCCATCGTGATTAACAACCAGACTTACGGAATGACTGGCGGCCAGTATTCGCCGCTGTCGCCGCACGATAGCAAGCATACCACCGCCACGCTCGGCCACATCGAGGAGCCGTTCGACCTCTGCCGCCTCGCTGCTGGTGCCGGGGCTAGCTATGTGGCGCGCTCTACGGCCTTCCACGTCCACCAGATGGTAGACCTGTTCAGTAACGCAATTGCCCACCCCGGCTTCAGCGTGGTCGAGGTAATGAGCCAGTGCCACGTGCATTATGGCAAGCGCAACTACAGCGAGGTCGCCAGCGAGATGCTATTCTGGTACAAGGATCATGCCCTCAACGTCAATCGCGCCAGCAAGATGAGTGAGGAGGAGATTGGCGATCGCTTCATCACCGGCGAACTGGTCAACCGCATCCGTCCTGAGTGGACCGCTGAGTACGAGAAGATTATCGCCAAAGCCCAGGCCCGCTCCGCCGAGGAAAAGGCCAGGCAGGATGTGCTGCACCGCGAGAAGGAGTTCGACAAGCAGAGCCAGCCGGAGCATCAGGGCGACGAGGGGTAATTGCAAAACCCCTCCCCCACCGGGGGAGGCTGGGAGAGGGTCCGTGAAGCACATCAATGCCGAGGTGATGAGGGGTAACAAAACCCCTCCCCCACCGGGGGAGGCTGGGAGAGGGTCCGTGAAGCACATCAATGCCGAGGGACTATTATGAATAACCTTGCCACCATCAAGCGTCACGCAGAGCGCGCTGTTCCCGATGAGGCTGCCGAGATCCTCAATCGCGGGTTGGTTGCCCATGTCGGTTTCGGGACGGACAGCCATTCGTCATTCCGCTATCCTATCACTACGATGCGGCTACGCCGGACGTGATCTACTTGCACGGCTCATTGGCAAGTAGGACACTACGTCATGTTGCTGCAGGCCACCCGGTTTGTATCACCGTTACAATGCTCGATGGCCTAGTCTACTCGCGTACCGCCGAGAACCACGCGATCAACTATCGCTGCACGATCTGCTTCGGTCGCGCTATCGCTGTCCTGAGCGACGAAGAGAAGGAAACCCGCTTCGCCGCAATGACCAACCGCTATATTCCAGGACGGACAATGGGCGAGGATTACTCACCGCCCACCGCTGCACAACTGCGTGGCGTACAGATGGTCGCAGTAAAGATCGAGGAGATGAGCGCTAAAGCGCGGCGTGGCGGCCCGCTTGGCCCATATGACAACGACCCTGACGCGCTGGGTAGCAGCGGAGTGATTGATCTATAAGTACAATCCGTTGGCTAGTATGAAGGAGCATCAGTTTTGACCCCAACTGAAACAAAAGGCTTGCTATCCCGCCGCACCGATGTCGAACTGGCGGGCGTGGGTGGGCAGGGGCTGGCCCTCGCGGGCGTGATTTTCTGCGAGGCGGCGGGCATCTATGGCCCTAACTATGTAATGCAGATCGAGATCCACGGCATCAGCACGCGGGGCGGCTTCAGCCGCAGCGATGTGGTGATCAGCCCTGCGCCGATTGATTATCCTGGCGTGCTGAACCCTGATGTGCTGTTGGCGATGAACAAGGAGGAGTTGGCCCTGTTCCTACCGCGCATGGCCGTGGGCGGGGTAATTCTTGCCGAGGGCGCGATGGTGCGTGAAGCGCCCGCCGATTTGCCAAACGGTGTACAATTCTACCGTCTGCCGCTGATGCAGATTGCCCGCGAACAGACTGGCGCGATCCTCGCCACCAGCATCGTAGCGTTGGGCGCAATCGGGGCGCTCACCGGCGTAGTCGAGCAAGATGCGTTGGAGCAAGCGGTGCGCGGGCGCGTTCCCGCCAAGGTGCTGGATGTCAACCTTGCAGCGATGCGGGCGGGTTGGGCCGCTGGCTTCGCGACTCGAGAGAGTGTTGCTGCCTAACCCACAAGCGGCATCAAGGAGCAGGCCAATGGCGAACTTGCAGCGAACCGAACAAACTGTTACCGATCAGGCGCTGATTGAGCGAGTACGCATCGTCAACATCGTCCTGGTTGCCACCGTTGTCCTCCTGCTCCTCGGCGCTGCCGTGGTCGCGGCCAGCGAATATTTTGCGCCTAAAGGGCAACTCTGGCAGGTTGGTTTGCTTACTCTCATCATGGTCATCTGCCTTGGGCTGCGGCAGATCAACTCCCCGGTACGAGTGCGAAGCGTGAGCATAATTTTCCTACTGCTGCTGCTGGCGATGTATTTCCTTTTGCTCCACGTGGCGGGTGGCTACGCTAGCACCAGCGCCGCCTCAATGCTGTTCTTCCCTATTCTGTTGGTGATCGTTCTCGATCGGCAGACATATGTATGGATGAGCGTCCTGCTCGTGCTGGCCTACATTGCCCTCGCTGCAGCGGAAACCTTTGTCCCTATAGTGGCGTTGCAGCCACCCTCGGCGCGTGACCTTAGCAATGCGGTGTTCAACCTAACCCTGGTGATCGCCTCAATATCTCTGCTGAATTGGATAATCAGCCGCCTGAACTCTGCCCGCGCCGCCACTGCCCAGCAAGTTGACAAGCTAGGCTTGCTCAACCAGCAGTTGCTAGGACAACAGGAACTACAGCGCCAGACCGCCAGCGATGTGCATATCGCTGCACGGCGTATTGGCGAAGCGACTAATGTGCAAGCCACCGCCGCGCAGGAGCAGGCCGCCACCATGGCACAGGTCAGCACCAGTGCAGAGCAGCTCGATATGGAAGCGCAGCTGATCGCTGGTAGCGCCCGCCAGGTCAGCGAACTGGCAAACCAGGCTAGTAATGAAGTCAATATCAGCAAGCAATTGATTACCAGCGTTGAAGGCGCGGTGCAGTTGGTGCATAGCGATGTCGCGCTGGCAGTGGAGCGCACCGCGCAGCTAAGTGAACACGTGCGCGAAATTGGTACCATCCTGCGCTTGTTGGAGAGCATTACCAAGGAGACGCATATCCTGTCGCTCAACGCAGCGATCGAAGCTGCCGCCGCTGAGGATACGAACGTGGGTCGCCGCTTCACCGTGGTCGCGCAGGAGGTGGGGGGACTGGCCGCCCGCGCCGAACGTGCTACCTCCCAGGTGCGTACCATCATCGCGCAGGTGGAGCAGGCGGCTAACTTGACTGCAGCTGCCACTACTGAGAGCCTGGCCGAAACCGAGCGTAGCGTCAAGCTGCTGCAGCAGGCGACCATGACCGCGCAAAAACTGAGCGCGATGGCCGCCGATGTCAATATCTGGGCCGATTCGATCGTGCAATCCACCGAGCAGCAGCGCAGCAGCAGCGATCAGGTAGCCGCCGCCCTGCGCCAGATCAGCAGCCTCGCGCAGCAGAACGCCAATAGCGAACAGCAGTTGCAAGCCGTTGCTGACCAGCTATCCACCCTGGTTGCGCGGCTGCAACAATCATCTCCGGCTTATATAGAAGATAAGGATAATGACGCATCCCGCCCCTCATTGCCCGCGGCAGACATAAACCCCCGACCGCCTAAAAGCCAACTCAAACCTCAAACCTCAAACCTCAGCACTTAACGGAAAGGAACAGGAGTGGACTTCAACCTCAGTGACGAGCATCGCCAGGTGCGCGATATGGTTTACAACTTTGCCCAGAAGGAAATCGTGCCGGTTGCCCAGCAGAATGACGCTGAAGGCAAGTTCGATTGGAATATCCTGCGCCAGATGGCCTCGCTTGGTATCCTCGGTATCTGTGTGCCGGAGCAGTACGGCGGCAGCGGCCTCGACTACATCAGCATGGGGATTGCCTGCGAGGAGATTGAGCGGGCCGAGACCGCCTTCCGCGTAATCCTCAGCGTGCATCTGGGGCTGAACAGCATGACCCTGGTGCAGTGGGGCAGCGAGGAGCAGAAGCAGAAATACCTCACCCCGCAGGCGCGCGGCGAGAAGCTGGGCGCGTTCGGCCTGACCGAGCCAAGCGTGGGCAGCGATGCCGCGCACATGAAATCCACTGCCCGCAAGGATGGCAACGACTACATCCTCAATGGCAGCAAAGTGTGGATTAGCGCAGCGAATATCGCCGACCACTTCCTGGTCTTCGCCAACCTCGACCCCGGCAGCGGCGCGAAGGGTGTCACCGCTTTCATCGTGGAGCGGGGCATGGACGGCCTCAGCACCGGCTCGTTCCACGGCAAGCTGGGAGTACACGCGGGCGATACCGGCGAGGTGGTGATGCACGATCTGCGCGTTCCTGCCGCCAATCGCGTCGGCGAGGAGGGCGAGGGTTTCAAGATCGCCATGTCCGCGCTGGACTGGGGTCGCTACACGGTTGGCACTGGTGCAGTCGGCTTGGCCCAGGCCAGCCTGGATGCCTCGGTGAAGTACGCCCGCGAACGCGAAGCCTTCGGCAACCCGATTGGCAAGTACGAACTGGTGCAGCAGATGATTGCCAAGATGGTGCTAGGCACCGAGGCGGCCCGCCTGCTCTGCTACCGGGTGGGTTGGATGAAGAACTACGGGATGCGGACCACCCGCGAAACCTCGCTCGCCAAGTGGTACGCCTGCGATGTTGCCGTCCACAACGCCGACGATGCCATCGAGGTACACGGCGCATACGGCTACTCCAACGAGTACCCGGTGGAGCGCTATCTTCGTAACGCCAGGGGCGCGGTGCTGTACGAAGGCACCCGCGAGATCCACACCATCGTGCAGGGTGAGTACGCGCTGGGCTATCGCGAAGACAAGCCGCTACGCTGCCCGCCCCCGCCCGCCCAGGGCTACGAGCGCCGCGAGGTGCCGAGCGGCTTCCCGGCGATGGGCAGGTACTAACCCCACCAGAGCGAGTGCAACCCGCCTCTACGCAGTTTTCTCATCCGCGCCGCCTGCCACATCTGGTAGGGGCGCGGATTTATCGCGCCCATCCGTTTTGTACCGTATTCCATTAGCGGTTAGTATATTGCTTGTTATAAAACTCGGCGTACTCGCCGCTCTTGATGCGCTGCCACCAGTCGCGGTTGTCGCTGTACCAGCGCACCGTCTCTTCCATCGCCTGCTCGAAGGTGTAGCGGGGTTGCCAGCCGAGGCCGCGCAGCTTGGTAGTGTCCAGCGAGTAGCGGCGGTCGTGGCCGGGCCGGTCAGTGACGTATTTAATCAGGCTCTGCGGCTTGCCGGTCAGTTGCAGTATCAGCTGGGTAATGTCAATGTTGTAGCGCTCGTTGCCGCCGCCCACGTTGTAGATCTCGCCAGGAGTGCCGCGATGCAAGGCCACGTCTATACCCTCGCAGTGGTCCATCACGTAGATCCAGTCGCGTATTTGCTTACCGTCGCCGTAAACCGGCAACTGCTTGTCCTCCAGCGCGTTGGTGATGAACAGGGGGATGAGCTTCTCAGGGTACTGATAGGGGCCGTAGTTGTTGCTACCTCGCGTGATGATGACCGGCACATTGTAGGTTGCGAAGTAGGCGCGGGCCACCAGTTCGCCGCCCGCCTTGCTGGCTGAGTAAGGGCTACTGGGTGATAGCATATCGGTCTCATGCGATGAGTTTGGGGCGACAATATCGCCATACACTTCATCGGTGCTAACTTGCAGGAAGCGCTCCACGCCCAGGCTGCGGGCCGCTTCCAGTAGCACATACACGCCGTAAACATCAGTTTTGATGAAGGCATCTGGTTCAGTGATGCTGCGATCTACATGGCTCTCGGCGGCGAAGTTGATGATGGTGTCGCAACCCTGCGCCGCAATCGCATTGTCTACCGCAACTGGGTCGGCGATGTCGCCCTTGACGAAACGATAGCGCGGGTTGTTATCGACGCGCTTGAGGTTGTCCAGGTTGCCCGCATAAGTCATCTTGTCCAGCACGGTGATGTGGTAGTCGGGGTATTTATCCAGCATCCAGGCAACAAAGTTGCTGCCAATGAACCCCGCCGCGCCGGTAACGAGTAGTTTCTTCAAAGTATGTCCTTTCTTTATGAGCGAAGGTGCTAGCAGCAACCAATATACCACTACCGATAGTGCCGCTATAGATTGAGCCAGGGCGAACAACGGTTCGCCCCCAACAGAACTATAGCATCGCCTCGGCTATTTGGTATAAGTCAGCATTCAACCCTCACCCAACCCTCTCCCTGCCAGGGAGAGGGCTTTTTGCTTAACTCAGCACTCAGCACT
>JANXYP010000399.1 GCA_025355955.1 Chloroflexota bacterium | reverse complement strand
ACCAACCAGAGGGCGTGCAGGCGGGCGCGACGTTTGGGGTTAGTTTCCTTGAGGAACATCTGCTTGAGGGTATCAACATCTTCTTGCCAGTTAATAGCTAGATTGGGACCAGGCATCATCTACCTCCTTGTTATCAGTACCCTAATTATAGCACCTCCTTGGCTATTTGGTATTAGATACAGCGGCAGCTCGGCCACAAGGACATTGGGGTGACTGGCCTCTACGTCGCCAGTCTGGACCAGCATGGCAATCCCGCCACTGATATGCTGGCCGACAAGTACGATGTGGAGGAGGAGTAAGCCGCTGACGAATCTACGGCGAGAGTAAGTTAGCCAGTAAAACGAAAGCAGACGAGACTACAATTCAGATATCCCAAAGTCTGCGTGACTTGGAAATCATCACTGATAATATTGGCGTATCCAAGCAGTTGGCCGCCGATCTGCCACGCTTGATTGAACTCCTAGAGCAACAAGCTACCAATACCAGCCCAAGCAAATTAACGAAAAGAGGCTCACTGATTAGGTGAGCCTCTTTGAAGTGTACCCTAGCGCCTAGCGCAAACTAGCTGCCTGATAGGTAGAAGCTGCCCCCTTTAACAGGTCAGCCGATTAGGGCTTGCATCCGCCATTGGGGTCGATCCCACACCCTGCATCAGTGTGAAAGCCGCCGTTGGGGTCGATCGCGCCTCCATTCATGATGCTAATGATCCATCCAAGTAGACGCATCTTTCTGCTAGCCTTTCTTAGCTTTGATTGCCATGCGAGTCAGCTCCTGGACGCTCACCCACTGGATCACCCCCAGGGCTCTAGGTAGCCACGCGCGGCTACGCGCATATGGGACAGCGCAAGCAGGATATTGAAGAAGTTAAACATGGTTGCCTCCTTTCGTTAAGTCCTATGTTAATAGGACCTGCTAGGTAGTATGGTGGTTCAGTGAGATTGAATCTAGCGTCCGCACTGGAACGCAAGACAAAGACCCTGATCGTCAACGGGCTGTGGCTAGAGGATGAGGCAATGGCTGCCGATGCGGACTTTGCTCTGGCTCTGGCGCAAGGGCTGGCGCACTTCGCCCGTTTCCACGAGGCCGAGCAGCTTGACCTGAGCGCAGTTCAGCCTGCGTTGCTACGCGATTACCTGAAGGCAACAGCAACGAACCTTCTGGCAGACTAGCGCCTATGTAGTCGTGGGTTAGTTGGTCTTGCTGCACGCTAGTCTGCGGCTTCGCGCTCCACTTCGCCCCCGCCCCCGCCATCGCCCCCTTCGCCCCACCTGCGCTCCACCTCACCGCTAGTTGTTATGATCGCTCCTCACCCATTCCGCCGCTCGCCCGTCCCTTTGCGCTGGCGACTTCGCTTCGTTATGCTGCCCGCGGCTGAGCCCGCCAATCTCCGCTCGTCTCTACTGCGCTCAAAGCTGACCGCTGGCCCACCAGCGCTCAAGGGTGAACTGAACCCGCCCCACCGGGGGTTTCTATTCCCCACTTCCTCTGTTGCACCGCTGATTCGCCCAAGATGCCTTCGTCGCCCGCTGCACCAGACCGCCAACATCGGCTTCGTCTCACGCCCAGCAAGGAACTTTCCACCATGCTTGAACGTCTTCCCTAATGTAGGGGGTTGGCTATTGTACCGAGAGCGGGGTATACCATTGAGTATCGGGGGCGGGATTCCAGAGCCGGAGAGCGACGCGCTTTCACCGGACGATGATCATGTAATCATCGTTCCTTACCTCGGCCCTACCGCTTCGCTGCTAACCCCACCGCCACGGCTGGCGAAGCAGAAGAAAAGCAGGCTTTACCCTGGCGGGAGAGTATCCGCTCTGTGGTGCGGCACTACCTTTGCGTATAGACTAGCTCTCCCCTTCTCCTACTCATCCTGGTTGCCCGCGCAGGCAGCCCTAGCGTCGGCCCTATCTACCCAATGCTGATCGTAACTCACCTCTCTTCGGCAATCCCTACACCCCCAGCACCGTCGCCCACCTCTATGCCTCCAGTGCAGTCGCCCACCCCTACAACTCCTGGTGCTGAGTTGGGGTCGGCTTCTATACAAGAGTACCAGCCACCCGCTGAGTGTGGCTGGCAGGCCGCGCCAGCCATGGATGGTGTCGAGCCATATGTGCTCAATGGGGTTGCGGTAATCAGCGCCGACAACATCTGGGCGGTGGGCGCAAACTACAGCCAGGGAGCGCTGATCGAGCATAGAGATGCCAACGGCTGGCATATCGTTCCCAACGTTGGCAAAAGTTCAGCTGACTACCTGATCGGAATATCCGCGCTTGCCCCTGATGATATTTGGGCGGTGGGCAACAATTTCGGTACTCAGAAAGCCTTCACCGAGCACTGGGATGGTAAACAGTGGCAAGCGGTGCCAGCGGCGGAAGTTGCTGGTGAAAACCGTCTGAGCGGGGTTGTGGTCGTATCGGCGAGTAACGTGTGGGCGGTTGGTTACTACTTCAAGACCGTCGGTGGTATAGGTGTGGTACACGGGCTAATCGAACACTGGGACGGACACCGCTGGCAGGTGGTACCCAGCCCCGAACCCCATCCCCAACAGGAATTCACCTACTTCGAGCTGTGGGGCATAACCGCGATTTCTGCCACCGATGTTTGGGCGGTCGGCGGCAATAGTGATTGGACTCTCACCTTGCACTGGGACGGATAGAGCTGACAGGTAGTACCTAGCCCAAGTGTAATGTATAACAATATCCTTTTTGTGGTTACTGCCACCAGTGCCAGCGACATCTGGGCGGTGGGGGACACAGTGGTGTTGCATCATGACCTTAATGGCTGGCAAGTAGCTCTCGATGTGACCAATATTAGGGGTCATCGGATACACTCCATCGCTGCTCGTAGCGCCACCGATGTGTGGGTGGTAGGACAGAGAGTAGTTTGGCCGAGGAATGACCCGCTAACCCTGCACTGGGATGGGATGAACTGGCTGAGTATTATCTCTGCACCTGAAGGGGTTGACCAGTCATGGTTCGCCGCAATTGCCATCCGCGGCCAGGTTATCGCCGCAGGGCAAAAGCAAAGTGGGAGCCGTCCTATAGCTGCAGAGTACGCTTGTCTACGCAGTTAGAGATTCCTATAGCTGGGGGGTTCTCAGGCTAGAGGGCAGGGAGGTTGGCTATAAACGCAAACAAACAGTAGGTATACCCAGGCGCGACTACGCCGCGCCTGGGCCGTATCGTCCCCACCTGGTTGTCGTAGTCGGCTGCGGGTCACAAGTGGGCTGAAGTAGTGTTCAGGAACGAGCAGCGCGCTACACCGGCAATACAGGCAAGCGATCGCCTTCCTCACGGATAAAGTCGACATGGTTGTTGTCGCTGACGTGGTATCGCCAACTGTGCTGATTATTTGTTGATGTCGTTCCCGCCCAGGTAGCCGTAAAGACAACATCCAACCCAGAGCCCTGGCTATTGGTGGCAACCTCAGTCGTAAGGGTCATCGGTTGCTCACAAGTGTTACTCTGACTGCCACTTGGCGGTGGCAGCGGGGCAGCACCACAAACGCTGTAGGAAGTTACCACCGAACCTGGTCCATCAGGCCAGAGACCAATGTAGTTACCGCTATCAACATAATATATGTGAGGGTGGGATGATAGTTGGTAGCTGGCCTGCTTCACCACTTTCACCGCTTCCCGCTGCACCAGCACCTCGCGCCCCAGCATACCCAGGCTCACCTTGTAGGGGTCGGGCAGTTCGGGATGCAATTCGAAGCGGGCGCGCTCGAAATATTGCACCAGGTAGCTCTTGCCGTCGGCTTTGCTTACCTCGTTAAACGATTCGCTGATGGGATAGCCATAGACGGGCAGGCCGCCATGTTCCTTCCAGTAGGCGAGGAAGGGCGGTGAGAGGTTGTGGCCGGTCGCATCGAAATACTGCGTCACTGGGTTCATCATCGCCGGGGTGTGCATGAACGGCAGTTCCCCGGCGCGGCCTGTTGTCACGATGCGGCCAAGTAGGCCGAGTAGTACATCGTTTGGTGCGGGATTCTCGGGGTGATGTTCGAAGCGGGCGCGCTCGAAGTATTGCACCGTGTAGCCGCCCTCGCTCGCCTCTTCGGTGAGCGGGTAGCCAAATTGAGCGAGGCCGCCGTACTGCTGCCAATAGCTCAGGAATGTACCCTTGAGCGAGTGGCCTGTTTGCAGGAAGTAGAGTGAACCGGGCGCAGCAGCAGCTGCGGGGGCGTGGAAGCTGCCCAGCAACGCGCTAACGCCGAGGATAACAAGCACCTGACTAAACTTCTTCATCTCTTGACCTCCTAATCTAAATGGTGATGCCCTGCGTGACTATGACTAACAGCCTGACCGTGAAGCCCCACACTAGCTAGCCTAGCGTAATGCGGTTGGTCGGCGATTACCGTGATGCGCCAGAGTGAAGAGGGCATGAAGCTGGATTGGATAGTTGGCTGCTAGCAGCAGTATCCTCGCTTACTATAACGTGGGAGTTGGCTGCTGGTTACGCTGTGTCTCGTGCGTGCGGGTGGCTTCGCTTGGTCTGCACGCTCTTCTTCGCCCCCCTTCGCACATCTCCGCAACCCCCGCGCCCGCCTTCGCCCCACCTCGCCGCGGGCTACACGGGTAACCCAGTCGGGCAGAAGAGCGGGCAAGGTACTGCGCTACGTCGCCTCGCCTGCCGCATCGTACACTCTTCACCGCTCCCTCTTACCAACGTTGCTATCCCGCCATCTGACTTGAGAAACAAGCGAGGCCACCTCATCAACTAATGAAGTGGCCTGGACTTGCACGGTGGGGGCTGGGGCTTAGGGCGTGGTCACGCCTTTGTAGACAATCTGGGCCATCTCGTCACGCCTGATATTGTTGTTGGGTCGGAAGGTGTGATCACTGTAACCGTTGATCACCCCTTTATAGTGCGCGGTCTCGATTGAGACGAAGAAGACGTTGGAGACAGGCACATCGGCGAAGCTGGGCTGCCCACTGGTTGGCGTGTAGGACGGATAGTGCGCTGCACCCACCAGCTTGGTAAGTTGCCCGCGAGTTATTGGGCGGTTGGGCAGATAGCATGGGTACGGCTGCCCTGCCGCCTGACACGATGCCAGGTCGAAGCCGCTGAGGATGCCCGCATGGAAGCCGCTCTCGATGAAGGTGTAGGCGAAGTAGCTGGGTGGCACGTCCACGAAGTCTTGAACGGCGGGGGTGAAGAACGGCGTGCCGAAGCCCAGCACCACCACCTTGGCGAACTGGCCGCGTGTAGACGTTCCAGCCGGCGAGTAGTGGGTGCTATCGGTGCCGTTGACCACGCCACGGCAGTTCAGGTAGTGGATAGCGTTATAGAAGATATTGCCAGTAACATCCACGAACACGTTGGGGCAATCGGTCGGCGTGGGGCTGGGTGGCGGCGTGGTAGTGGACGGTGCAGGCGTGTTGGTCACGATCATGGTGCTGGTTGCCCCCGGCGTGTTGGTTGCGGTGGCAGTGTCGGTCGGAACCAGCGTGGCAGTGGGGCCGCCCGGGGTCTGGGTTGGCAGCGGTGTATCAGTGGATGTGCTGGTTGGCGGCACCGGCGTGTTGCTGGGTGTATCGGTCGCGGTGTTGGTGTTGATGGGAGTGTTGATGGGTGGTACGGACGTAGCAGTAGGGCCGCCGGGAGTCTGGGTGGGCAGCGGTGTATTGGTGGGTGTGTTGGTTGATGGCACCGCCGTGTTGGTGGGCGTGTTGGTACGTGTTGCAGTGTTGGTTGGTGTGTTGGTGGGGGTATTCGTCGGCGGTACGGGCGTGGCCGTCGGTGGCACCGTCGTGGCGGTGCTAGTCGCGGTGTTGGTCGGTGGTACTGGGGTGGTTGTAGCAGTAGGTGTGCCGCAGCTGCCACCGCTGTAGCTCACCGTATCCACTCCGATGTAATTGGAGTTAGTCCCAGTTGGCCCACCGTTGTGGACATAGTAGCGGAAGGCGAACCGGCCAGTCACGCCAGTTGGTATCCCGCTCAGGGTAACGGTGTACTGCGTCCAGATTTCGGGATAGCCACTAAGGACCTCGGTGGGGTTGATGTCGGTTAGCACGGTGGTGAAGTCGCCGACATCCTCCGCGAGGGTGCCAACATTGGTGCTGTTGCCATTGGTGCTGAGACGCAGTTGCATCCGGTCAGGGTAGGGGCTACCCGTAACGGTGCGCGTCCAGAAGCTGAAGGTGCTGCCGTTCTGCAAGGAGAGCGGGGGCGTGAGCATCCAGTCGCTGATGGTGGCGGTGCCACCTGCACCGCTATTGAAGTCTGCAGCAGCGTAGGAGTTGGCCGCACCGGACTGAGCAGTGAAGTTACTGCTGTTGCCCTGATACCACTTGGTAGTACCGAGCGGCTGGCAATGTGGGCGTGCAGCATATCCGTCCAGCAGCGACCAGCTTCAAGGCGTAACTTATGGCAATGCTTCACCTGCTGCTCATTCAGCCGGAGATGTACAATCTGTACAACAAGGTTCGTGTTTGAAGTGCGGTATCCCATGCCTGTAATATATTTAGGAGTTACGCACGATCCATCATAGTAAGCGGGTAATGGGCGTGGTTTTCCGCACCCAAGGCGGAGAAGTTGAGCGCATCTGCCTATGCGTCTAGCCTCAACAACCCGCCTACTACAAAGCCGTGTGCGTAACTCCTAATATTATAAAATACAGCACTTATCAAGAACCTATGTTCGGAACTTTCACCAACCTGAAGAAGGGCGGCCTGAATTGGGCGTAGCCCAAGAACCCCCCACGCCTGAAGGCGCTTGCGACCAGTATGGGAAGTGTCCGCATAGACATCAGACCAGACAAGGGCCGCTGAGAAGTATCACTAGGAGGTGTAACTACCAACAACGTGAACCCTGTGATGTCCAGGTGTCCCTACCCGGACAGGCGATGGCGTAAGCCTACGTCTGAAGCTCCGGGAACAATGTTCCGCTGGCTACCAGCCTCAACGTGGTCGCGGACTAGGGAAGGACTGGAAGGTTGAGCGTGAGCAAAGTGTCTACTTAAAACCCCGTTAAGGCGAAACGGTGGAAGAGGCTAACACACCGTAACCAAAATGGTAAGTGGGTAGTGCTGCAACGCTGTTCCTCGGTGCAGCGACATCCAACAACTCCCACCGGGGTACAGACACCAACCTAACCAGCCCGCATCTTCTCAGTCGTCAACTGGGGAAACCCCATGCACTCCACCGCTATGATGGTAGCCCAACCGTAAGGAAGGGAGACGGTGCAGGGGGATTGAGAGGTCGGAAGAAGCGAACGCCAGCCTGTAATCGGTTGGATAGGGCCGTAAGCAGATACCCAACCCAAAAGGGTGCTAACATCCGACTGGTCTTGTCGGTAAGGAAACAACTGTAACGACTTAATCTAAGGAGAAGTTAGACGGTGGAAACATTCACTGAACCGACCGAAGAGCAGCAGCCAACGACGTGGGCCAGCATCAACTGGCAGGCGGCAGAGGCAAATGTGCGTCGTTTGCAGGAGCGGATTTACCGTGCTACCCCACGTGAGGAGTGGGTGAAAGTCAAAAACCTACAGAAGCTCCTCGTTAGAGCCACTTCCAACCAGCTCCTTGCCATCCGCAGAGTCAGCTCGGAGAACAAGGGCAAACACACCGCAGGCGTGGACGGCGTGATATGCGACACCCCCGAAGCGCGACTGCAACTGTTTCAATCCGGCCTGAGCCTTAAAGGTTACAAGCCTAAGCCAGTTCGCCGCGTCTACATCCCCAAAAGCAATGGCAAACAGCGACCTTTGGGCATACCAACCGTGCGTGACCGGGTAATACAGGCAATCGTCAAAGCCGCGCTCGAACCAGAGTGGGAAGCGCGTTTTGAGGCTAACTCCTACGGCTTCCGCCCTGGGCGCAGCACTATGGATGCAATCGAAGCCATCCACACCACCCTGTCAAGAACAGGCTCTAGTCAATGGGTACTCGATGCCGACATTAGCGGCTGTTTTGACAACATCAACCACGAAGCCATACTGCAAAGATTGCCGGTATTAAACAAGAACACGCATTATGTTGACAAACATAGCCAGATATGTTATAATATCTACATGAAACTCAGTCAATATGCCAAGAAACAGGGTATCAGTTATAAGACAGCGTGGCGTATGTGGCAACGCGGCGAACTAAA
>JANXYP010000375.1 GCA_025355955.1 Chloroflexota bacterium | reverse complement strand
GCCGAGGAACTGGGCCTGGCGAACCCCGCCACCGCGCCCGATGCCCTATCCGCCAACCCCGACACCGAAGCCGTGCCAAAGAAGGCCCGCCGCCCCCGCGATGCGGTGCAGAAGGTCAGCCTGCGGGTGTCCAGCCTTAAGAAGTGGCTGGATGTCAGCGACGAGGAAGCCCGCGAGTGGGCGCTGGCTCAGGAGCCAATCGCCCGCCCGGCGATCAGCCGCCAGCTAGGCCAGGTGATAGACAAGCTGGCCCGCTTGCAAGCGTTGCTCGGCGGCGCGAGGACTGAGGACTGAGTAAGAGACGCTTATACAATCTACATTCTACATTCTACATTCTACAATCCGCCCAGCGTGGGGCGGTATCTGCTCAAAGGAGAGTGAAGGTAATGCTGAGAGGCATCCTGCTGTATCTGGCGCATAACCAGGCCATGTACAAAATCGTGATGAGCGTGGCGCTGTTCCGTCGCATGGCGCTGCGCTTTGTCGCCGGTGAGCGGCTGGAGGAGGCGGTGGAGGTGGTACGCGCCCTCAACGCCAAAGGCATCGCCGCTAGCCTCGACCACCTGGGCGAGAACGTCAGCGATGCGGCGGCGACCACGAAGGCGACCGCCGACTACATCGCCGCGCTGGAGGCAATTGCCTCGCATAAGCTGCACTGCGGCATTTCGGTGAAGCTAACCCAGCTTGGCCTCGATATTAGCGACGAGCTAACCATTGAGAACATCCGCAAGGTGCTAGATCGCGCCCGCGAACTGGGCAATATCTACGTGCGTATAGACATGGAAGCCTCGCAGTACACCGCGCGAACTATCAAGATCGTGCATTGCCTGCGTGAACAGTACGGCTACACGAACGTCGGCACCGTTATCCAGTCGTACCTCTACCGCAGCGAGGCGGACATCGAGGCGCTCAACGCCAGCCACATCCATGTGCGGCTGTGCAAGGGTGCGTATCGGGAGGGGTCGCGGGTCGCCTTCCCGTTCAAGCCTGATTCAGATGCTAATTACGTTCACCTCAGCCACCAGCTACTCAGCAAGGGCGAATATCCCTCGCTTGCCACCCACGACCCGAAGATGATCGGCGCGGTGCTGGACTACGTGGGCGCAAACGAGATTGACCACTCGCGCTTCGAGTTCCAGATGCTCTACGGTATCCGTCGCGACGAGCAGGAGCGGCTTGCCAGCGACGGCTACAATATGCGTGTCTACGTCCCCTACGGGGTGGACTGGTATCCCTACTTCATGCGCCGCCTGGCCGAGCGCCCCGCCAACCTGCTGTTCTTCGTCACCGGGTTGGTGAAAGGGTAAATTAAACCGCCAAAGCCCAATCGCGGTTCGCTATTTGTCTTGCCGTCGCTCGGAACGGTACAGGAAGGGCGAACCGTTTGTGGTATAATGTTAATTACCATAGCGAATAAAGAGGAACATTCATGGCCGAAGACGCTGGATTGGGGGTTGAGGGCAGTAGCCCTGACAAGACTAATGACAAGAGTAAAGGAGCAAAGGATTGTTACGATGAGAAGCAGGCAATTGAGTGTGCTGCTTTGTCAGATGAACTATTCGGCAGGCAACTTACCTGCCCAGAGCTAGCGAATCTAGTAGGTGCTTACCCTGATGCAGAGATTAAAGCCAACTGCGGTGTTCGCTATCTCAGACTTAACCGCTATGGTTATAGCAAAGTTGATGGGTTGAACATCGTGGTTAGACATCAGTTCTATGAAACTCCACAGCTACGAGTTATCTTCCGCGATAGCGGCGGCAGGCTGATATTGTACAATGAGATGTTCGTGGTGAACAAACAAGAAGCACCACCTCATACTGGCAGCAGAGTCCTGGCAAGGTCGGTTAATCAGCTTTTGCGATATAATAGCAAGGTGGATGCACGGTATCGGATTAGGCTGGTAAAGGTACACGCTTTCAGCCGCAGCGATGCTTTCAATGGTGCATATACATGGGCTAGGCTCGGCTATAATGCCCGGCTAGCTGATATAGATGCCAACCTGCGCGTAACCCTACTAGAAGCGGTGCAGGATGCCGAATATAGCGCCGAATTGCAAGCGGCAATTGCTGAAGCAAGAACCCTTAACGATCTTATCTTGATCGGCGGAGCGGAGTTGTGGCGAAAGTACAACCAGGAGTTTTGGGGCGAGCTCGACCTAAACCCCGACTCGGACTCCGTTGCTATCCTTCATCGCTACATCAGCACGAAAGGAATTGTCCTATGAACGCTCAACGTGCCAATGGTGACAACGGTAAAGATGGTACACCGCACAATGGTGATGGCAGTGCCGTTCTGTCAGACTTTGATGCAGACTTCGAGCAGATCCCCTTTGGCCCAGAAGATGATGCACCGATAGATGACGAACTAAAGTCACGCTGGAACGCCAAACTGCGGGCCAGACGAGCCGCCCATGATGCCAGTGAAGCGCTAGGTTGCACTGGCGACGAGGATGGGGTGCGAGAAGATAGTATCCTACTGGCAGCGCCGGATAACGATCCCGAAGCCGCGATTGCCGCTTTGGATCGGAAGATCGCTGCCGCACCTCACGACCCAATGTTGCTCTACCAGCGTGGGAACCTGCTGATGAGGCTGGGTAGGTATGACCGTGCCACGCACGATTATGGCGCGGTGATAAGTATTCAAGCGAACAATGAGCAGTATGTCGGCCACCGTTAGAGGACTGGGCTAATGGGATTTGGATGAGGAGCAAGAATTGCACACCGCAATCCCCATGGACGGGCGCAAAGTGGCCCAGGCGATGAAGGAAGAACTGGCCGCCGAAATTGGCGGGTTGGAGCAGGCCTGGCGGGCGCGCCATCCCTGGTGGAAGCAGGGCGCGGACGTTGAGTTTCTGCTCTCCGTCGCGGTCATCATCCTGGGCGAGAACCCCACCAGCCTCAGCTACGTGCGCATCCTGACCCGCTCGTGCGCCAACGTAGGATTGCGTTGCAAAGTGCGCTGGCTGCCCGCCGATGCGCCACAGGAGCAGCTCGAACACGAGATCCGCCAGATGAACCTTGCGCCCGATGTAATCGGTATTATCTTGCAGACCCCCTTGCCGCCGCATATCAACACCGCGCAGGCGGTTGCCCTGCTCCGCCCCGACAAGGATGTTGACGGCCTGCACCCACTCAACGCCGGGCGGCTGGCCTGGGCGCTGCCCTGCATCAGTCCCGCTACGCCCCTCGGTGGCATCGAGGTGTTGCGCCGCTATGACGTTGCCATTGCGGGCAAGCACGCCGTGGTAGTGGGGCGCAGCAACGTAGTGGGGCGGCCCATGTCGCTGCTGCTGCTGGCCTCCAACGCAACGGTGACTACCTGCCACTCGCGCACGGCTGACCTCGGCGCGTATACCCGCGAGGCCGATATTCTAGTCTCCGCCGCCGGTCATCCCGGCCTGATTACGGGCGCGATGATCAAGCCTGGCGCGGCGGTGGTAGACTTCGGCACCAATGTGACCGCCGAGGGCAACCTCATTGGCGATGTCGAGGCGGAGAGTGCGGCGCAGGTGGCGGGCTACCTCACTCCCGTTCCTGGCGGCACCGGCCCGATCACCAATATGGCCCTGCTACGCAACGCCTTCACCGCCGCCCGCCTGCAACTGGGCCTCGCCGACTTCGTGCTAGACGGCACTGCTCACGAGTTATGAACTTGCCTCCGACCTTGACGGCTCACTCTAATCCGAGTACACTGTTTATGCGTATATAAGGATAGGGATAGCCGCGCCGCCGAGATGATACTGCTTTCCCTTTCCGCTGCGGAGGAGTCCATGAAACTCAGCACTCAGCACTCAGCACTCAGCACTATGACCTGCCCCGACTGCCAAACTGAAAACCGCGCCGATGCCACCTTCTGCCTGGAGTGCGGCACGCCGCTCGACGAGGAGAGCCTGGCCGAACGGTCCGCGCCCACACCCAGGGTCGCGACGGAGACGGTCAGCTTCGACCTTAGCCACCTGCTCAAGCCGCTGCGCTGGTCGTGGCCGGTGCGCCTGGTGATACTGATCGCCCTCATCGCCCTGATCGGCAACTGGGTCGGCTCTAGCGCCCAGCAGGTGGTTAGCGACCTTTACAGCAGTGCGAAGCAGGCCCAGGCCGAGCATCGCTGGCATACTGCTGCCTTGCTCTTTCAACAGCTTTCCGCCAAATCCTACTTCGATGCCGCCATCCATCTCAAGCAGGTGCAAACCCAGGCCAACACTTTTGATAGCTTGTACGGCAAGGGCAGCCACGCCGAGGCCCAGGGCTTCAAGGTGCTGGCCGCTTACTATTACGACCGCGCCAACCAGATTGAGCCGGGCTACAACGCGGTTGACGTGACCCTCGTCCGCCTGCGCCGCGAAAACGGGCGCGTCCTCTACCGCGTTGCTGGTCAGGGCGCACGCGACGGCCTCTACGTAATGGAGGCTGATGGTGGGGTGGCCCTGAAGATCCCCGAAAGCAACGTCGCTAGCGTCGTACTCGCCACCTCGCCGGATGGTCGGTTGATAGTCTTCGATGATCGGCATGACGGCAACCTGCACCTCTACGTCAAGGACACCCGCAGCTACGATACCTATACCATCAACCTGCCCCGGCTGGAAGGCACCGGCCGCTACCCGCAGCAGGATATTAGCGTCGCCCTGCTCGACGACGGCGCAAACCTGCTGGTGATTGACGGTGGCTACTTTAGCTATAGCAACGACGACCCCGGCAAGTCCACCTCGGCGGTGGCTTACGTGGCACACCTGGGCAGTGTGGTTCAGGTCAACCCAATCGGCGTAGTCGATGCCGTCGCCTACCCCGGCTATTACGATAAAACCGTTTACTATACCGACAACTCCGCCGACCTGCACACCTACAATCTGGCTGGCGGCCAGTCCAGCTTCGCCTTCACCCCTGATGAGCATATCTACTATATGCAACCCCTGAGCAACAACCAGTTGCTCTATTGCACCTACTCCAGCATTACGGTCACGCTCTACACTGCCAACATCGGCAACTGGGCCACCCCCCGTAAGCTGACCTCGATACTCGCCGCCGAGCGGCCCTATGGCACACTGCAGCCCTCTATTATCGTCTCGCCCAACGGTGAGCGTATGCTGGTCACGCTGCGTATTCGCGCTAAAGGGGTGGAAACCCACCTGTTTGACCTGACCACGCCCGGCGAAGCCAAGAGTCTGCGTGATGACCACTTTCCTATTACTGACCAGTTGAGCCTGATCAGCTTCAGCTACAGCGGCAGCGGGATGTTGCTCGATGTGGTCGCGCCACCGCTCGATGATCCATCTCCCCCGCGCACGTCACTCGCCGCGATGAGCGAGAACCGCGTCGAGTTCTTCTTCACCTATCCATACCTCGATAACGATAGCAGTGTGGCGGTGAAAACCGCGGGCTTCCTCGATGAAGACAATGTCTACTACGTGGTAAGCAGAAACGGCGCTACTCGGGAACAGGTGATGGGTGATATAATGGTATCCCAGGTCAACTTTCCCAACTTCCCCATCAAACTAGGCCAGGTCAACACCGACACGCTGGGCAACTGGCAGCCGGTAGTGATGATGGGCGACCAGCATACCATCATGTATGCAGGAGACACGCAAGACGGCCAGGGTATCTACATCAACGATAGCGATGGTAAGCAGCCGCTGAAGGTAATGAGCGATGCGGTCGCCTTCTGGCACCTCGGCGGACAATAGAGGAGCGAAATTGCCCAGCAACCTTGAGATTGCCCAGGCGGCCACCCTGCAACCGATCAGCGCGGTGGCTGCCAGTCTTGGCCTCGGCGAAGACGACATCGAACTATATGGCCGCTACAAGGCGAAGATCAGCCTGTCCACCCTGGCGCGGCTGGCAGAGCGACCGCGTGGCAAGTACATTGACGTAACCGCGATCACCCCCACCCCGCTCGGCGAGGGCAAGACCACCACCACCGTCGGCCTGGGCATGGGCTTGAACCACATCGGCAGGAAGGCGGTAATCGCCATCCGCCAACCCTCGCTCGGCCCGGTGTTCGGCATCAAGGGTGGCGCGGCGGGGGGAGGTTACGCCCAGGTGGTGCCGATGGAAGACTTCAATCTGCACCTCACCGGCGATGCCCACGCCGTTACCGCCGCGCACAACCTGTGTGCCGCCTTCCTCGATGCTAGCCTGATGCACGGCAACCCGCTGAATATCGACCCCTACGCCATCAGTTGGCGGCGGGTGCTGGATGTCAACGACCGCGCCCTGCGCGAGATGGTAATCGGGCTGGGCGGCAAGGATAACGGCGTACCCCGCGAGTCGGGCTTCGACATTGCCGCCGCCAGCGAGGTGATGGCGATCCTGGCATTGACCAGCGGGCTGCGCGATATGCGTGAGCGGATCGGCCGCATTGTGGTCGCCCTGGATAAGAATGGCAAGCCAATCACTGCCGACGACCTGCGCGTGGCCGGGGCAATGACGGTGGTGATGCGCGACGCGATCAAACCCAACCTTTTGCAGACGCTCGACAATACTCCCGCGCTGGTTCACGCCGGGCCATTCGGCAACATCGCGCACGGCAACAGCAGCATCCTGGCCGACCTGATCGGCATACGCTGCGCCGATTATCTGGTCACTGAGAGCGGCTTCGCCGCCGATATGGGCTTCGAGAAGTTCGCTGACATCAAGTGTCGCTACTCCGGCCTCACCCCCGACGCGGTGGTGGTGGTCGCCACGGTGCGAGCGCTGAAGATGCACAGCGGGCGGTTCAAGGTGGTGGCGGGCAAGCCACTCGACCCCGCGCTGCTAGTTGAAAACGTTGCTGCAGTCGAGGAAGGCGCGGTCAATCTGGTAGCGCACATCGAAAACGTGCTAAAGTTCGGGGTGCCGGTGGTGGTCGCCATCAACCTGTTCGCCGAGGATAAGCCCGCCGAGGTGGAGTGTATCCGCCAGATCGCAATGCAGGCAGGCGCGTTCGCCGCCGTTCCCTCATCGCACTACGCCGACGGCGCGCCGGGCGCAGCAGCGTTGGCCGAAGCGGTGGTCGCCGCCGCCAACCAGCCCAGCGATTTCCGCTTCCTCTACCCACTCGACATACCCCTGAAGGACAAGATTGAGGCGATTGCCACCCGCATCTACGGCGCAGCGGCGGTGGAATACAGCCCCGATGCCGACAAGAAGCTGGCCACCTATGAGGCATCCGGCTACGGGGGGCTGCCAATTTGCATGGCGAAGACCCACCTGTCGCTTTCCCACGAACCGAGCTGGAAGGGGCGACCGACCGGCTACACCCTGCCTATCCGCGAGGTGCGGCTATCGGCGGGCGCGGGCTTCGTCTACCCCCTGTGCGGCGCGATGATGACCATGCCCGGCTACGGCACTAACCCCAGCGGCCAGCAAGTCGATATAGACGAGGATGGCCGCATTGTGGGGCTGTTTTAGGCAAATTGCTGCTGCAGGCAGATTTTGTTGTACCCTTCTGCCCCGCTGGCGCGTTGTATATATAGGCGTTAGGTGTGCATCACATCCTGCATACCCAACCAGGGCAGATACAATCCACCCCATAAGCATCAAATAAGCGAAAACGATGAAGCGCTACCGGGGGTCTGGGGGGTAAGCCCCCAGCTGCTGACCGGCAGTAACGTTGGGGTTGGGCAGCATATTTGGCAGCGCGGCAGGGTACAGGGCGGTGCTTACTAGCAGCATAAATAAGTTGGAGCAGCTGGGGCTTACCCCTAAACCCCCTGGATCATGCGCGGCTTTCGTCTTATTTTGATACCTATGGACGGATGCAACCCGCTCCTACTTCAATCACTGCGCTTACTAACTTGACGTAAGCGACAGGGATGTGCGATAATAAGCCGCGCGGCAGTAGGTGATAACCATTGCCCCGCCCGCTCCAACTTTGTTCCCGATCAGATCGAGAGGAGACCGTTTCGCCCATGAAGCGTATCGGCCCACTGCTAGCGATGTTTTGTGCCATGCTCCTGCTTGGCACAGCGGTGCTGTCCAACAATGCCGCTGTGGTTGGCGCGCAAGGCGCTACCCCCAGCCAGTCTGCGGTGCAGCCGCCCGCCGCCCCACCTGCTGCCCAGAGCAAGGTCAGCAGCAAGCCGCAAGCTCCCGCCGACACCCCCTCACCGACCAGCACCCCCACTGGCTGCACCGATTTCTTTGAACCGGACAACACCCCACCCCAGGCTAGCTTCTTGATCGTCGGCCAGAGCCAGGATCACACCTTCTGTCAGAGCGCCGATAACCCCAACAACGATCGCGACTGGGTTAGTATGACCCTGTTCGCATATGGTGTCTACGATATCCATACCTATAACCTGGGCAACCAGGCTGATACCATTATTACTCTGTACGATGCCACTCTCAATCCGCTAGTTACCGATGATAATGGCGGCGGTGGCCGTGCCAGCCGCATTGTCTACACCCCGACCACTACTGCCACTTTCTATGTGCTGACGGTAAACAAGAGTTCGCTGGGCGGCTTTGGCCCCGACTGGGCTTACAGCATCACTGCTATGCAGACCGCCCAGGTTACCCCCACCGGCACTGCTACCACCACTGCCACTGACACCACTACTCCCACCCCCAGCGTGACTGCCACCGGCTCACCGCAGCCGACTGCCACCCCCGCCTGCTCCGATGTCTACGAACCAGACAACAACTTTGATACCGCCAAGCAGATACAGGTTGGCGAGTCGCAGAATCACATCCTCTGCAATCCCGGTGACCCTAGTTTCAGCGGTGATGTTGACTATGTCTACTTCAGCGCCAACTCCGATGTGGCCTACAATATCAGCACCAAGAACCTTGCCATCGGCACTGATACTAAGATCCAGCTTTTCAACACCAGCCGTCGCTTGATTGATGAGAACGACAACTGCCCCGGCACCGGCGACCTCTCCTCCTGCCTGACCAACGAAATCTTCAACTCTCCCGGCATTTATTATATAGCCGTGTTTGACCCGCGACCGGGTGGCGGCGGGCTGGGCCATAGCTACACGCTGCAACTAACGGGCGGGGCCGCCCCGACCACTACCCCTGGCCCCAGCCAGACGGCTACCCTATCGCCCACTGCTGCGCCAACCATGGCTACTTGCCTCGACACCTACGAGAACGATGGCGTGCCAGCGGCAGCCAGTCTGATCTTGATCAACAGCCCCCAGCTGCACAGCTTCTGCCCTGCGGGCGATGCCGATTGGGTGCAGTTCTTTGCCAAGTCGGGCAAGACCTACAGCCTCTTCAGCTCCAACCTCGCGCCAGGGGTGGATACCTATATGTACCTGTTTGACTCGTCGCTGAAAGTGCCGGTTGCTTATAATGACGACTCCGGTGGCTCACTTGCCTCGCGGATTGACTTCAGCCCGGTGGCGGATGGGCTGTTCTACGCGCAGATTAAGGATAATGGCAATGTCGGTTGCGCCGCCTGCACCTACACCCTCAGCCTGCTGGCTGTGCCGGGCGGCGCACCGGCCACCTTCGCGCCCACTCAGGGGCCAACCGGCACGGTGCTGCCCACCTTTACCGCGCAGCCGCTAGGTAGTGTCACCCCTTCGGCCTTGCCAACTTTCACCGCCGCACCTATTCTAACCACTCTGCCCACGACTTCGCCTGTCTCTGGTCTGCCCACCGCGTTGCCAACCGAGACTGCGACTGTGCCGCTAACGCCGGGCGCGGGCAAGCCCAGTCCGACCGCGACCGCAACCCAGGCCGAACCAACTGCGGTTGGCTTCCCCATCACCGGCCATACGCTCGCCCTGGCCGACATCACGGTGCGCGTTTTCGTCGACCGCAGTGGCAGCGGGGTCTCCAGCGCTGGTGAAGGCATCGGCAACCTGAAGGTTGATTTCATCGCCGACGATGGCACGCTCGATGCGAACGTCACTACTGATGCCAGCGGTAGCAGCGCGGGCATTGTCATCCCCTACGCCTATCACCGCATCAGCATCCCTTACCTGGGGATTGTCCGTGACCTGTTCAGCGGTATCGTGGTTCATGACGCAGGTAACGCGCCCGCGACTAATATGGAATGGCGCATCGCCCTGCCGCCGCCGGTGCTGCCGCAGCGCATCCCTTGACCCCTCTCCAAAGGGGGAGGCTGGGCGGGGGAGTGCGGCAGGGTCAAAGCCTGAGACCCCTCTCCAAAGAGGGAGGCTGGGTGGGGGAGTGCGGAATTAAGCTAATCAGGTGAGACAAACTTTGGAGGAGGAGGAAACTTGTGAGCCATGATGCCCATAGCGGCCATAATACGGTTGACGCAGCGGAAGTAGTAGAGCCGCAGCCAATCCCGCTCGCGCCTCGGCGCAACTACCTCTGGCCACTCGGCCTCTCCCTGGTGGTTGCCGCGCTGCTGCTCTATTTCCTGCTCTTCTATCCCAGCGGTGGCAACCTGGGCGACCCACCAGCGCCGCCCGGCACTCAGACTGGCATCACCACTGTGACCGTCACCGCCACCGCCGAGCCATCGGCGGTGGCGCTGTTTAATCCCTCGCCCACCCCACCGTCGGTAATCACGCCAATCATCTCGCCGACTAACGCGGTTACTACCGTGCTGATCACCGCTTCGCCCACTGTTGCCATTACTGCCAGCGCCACTATCGCCAGTGCCACTGCCAGCGGCAATGCCGCTGCGACCCCTGCGCCGGTCGCCACCCTGATCGTGGCCGCGCCGCGCATCCTACAGCTGGGCAAGGTCAGCTTTACGGTGGAAGCGGCGACCGCCGTCAGCCCCACGTGGCAGTTCAACCCCGACCCGGCCAGAGCCAGTTGGCTGCCGACCACCGCTTTGCCCTATGTCGTCGGCATCCCGTATAGCCAGGCCAACGCCGCGCTGTTCGCCGCTGCCAGGCCTGGGCAGGTCGTCACGATGCAGAACAGCATTGGCGCCACCCTTCGCTTTCAGGTCAATACCGTCGCCAGGGTTAAGCCCGAAGATACCAGCAGCGCGGCGCACCTGGGGTTGGGTATGATCCTCTACCTGCTGGCCGACCCTGCCCCCGACCGTGCCATGATCAGCGCGACCCTACTCGATGTCTCCGGTGGCACCGCGCCGTAAGCAATCAGCTACTATAAAGCGGAAGGGTGCGATAGATCTGCGCCCCTACGGATAACCCACTCTCTGTTCGGCGAATTAATATAAATTGGGTCAGGGCGGCCGCAACCCGCCCCTACATGAGTTACGTCCTCTCCTCAGCGATTTGGTATTACTGGCCTTGCCAAGCAAAGCAAATGCGCCCCACAAGGGCGCATTTGTTTCTCAACTTATGTTGGGTTAATCCGCCGTTCTGCTCGTGTTCGCGGCGGTCCTGCTCCAGCGTCTCGCTGAGGCTGGTGCGTAGCTGGCATAGGTCGTTGATACGCTCCAGCATCTGATCGAGCGTCTCACCGCGCCGCCGCGCCTCGTACTCGGCGCGTAGCTCGTTGAGCAGGGTGGCAATGCGCCCAATCTTGCGTACTTCTTCGATATGATCAGCTGAATAGAGCGGTTCACTGAATGGCATGGTCGTGGCTCCCTTTCCCAATTCTATCATTGTAATTTTGAATCAATTTTCGCTGATTAAACCATACGTAGGCGACAAATGTGGTTGCGTAGCAGCGGCCACGCAACCAATTTCGCTTTATGTTTCTGCGCC
The DNA here is from genome assembly GCA_025355955.1 of Chloroflexota bacterium. GTDB lineage: Bacteria > Chloroflexota > Chloroflexia > QHBQ01 > QHBQ01 > QHBQ01. Next base: position 26,704 of record JANXYP010000375.1, on the reverse strand, counting down.
TATTATACACCCATTTACTACCAGGTGCAAGGGCCAATCTGAGGCTAAATACCTTACCAGCACCTTACCAAATTAGAGATAAGGGAACAACCACAGTTATCACCATGCCAGCGGAGGTAGGAGTAGGCACGGCCAATTGCGGCGCTGCCGATTGCGGTGTGGCGGTCGGCGGCTGCGGGTCGGCGGAAGCGGGTGGTGCCGTGGGGGCGAGTGCAGTTGCGCTCGCTTCGCCTGACGCGGGAGTGGCAGTGGCAGGCACGGGCGGGGTGGTAGGGATAGGCGGGGCATTAGTCGGGGTGGGGAATGGAGTCGCGCCAGGGATGGGTGGGGCCAGACCAGCGGCGGCATCGTAGGCTGCCTTCGCTTCAGCGCGGCGGCCCAGGCCGTCATAGATCCTGCCCAGCAGCAGGTAATATTCGGGGCGACCATTGTCGAGGTTGACCGCCTGCTGCGCGTAGGTCAGCGCGTCGGCGTAGCGACCCTGGCGCAGGTAGGTGTCGGCCAGTCCCGCATAGCCACCCGCCCAATTAGGAGCCAGTGAGGTTACATTGCGGAAGGCGCTTATTGCCCGCGCATAGTAGTCGGCGCTGGATGAGGCGGCAGCGGAGGGCGCTGTCGTGCCACTGATCGGTGTGGTTGTGCCGCTAATGGGGATGGCTGGGCTGCTGATTGGTGTAGTTGTGCTGCTGGTTAGCGCGGTTGCCAGCGTAGGTGTCAGCGCCGCGTTCTGGCCGATCGGAGCCTGGGCCAGTTGCAGGTCGGTCAGGCCCAGATAGTAATTGGCAAGGACGGAGTGACGGTCGATCTGCACGGCCTGCTCGAGTGCGGCGGCAGCCTGGGGGTACTGCTGGCGGTTGTAAGCATCCAGCCCCTGGTTGTAGGCAAGCAGGGCTGGGCCAGGAACAGCGGTGGGGAAGGTCTGGGCAGTGAAAGTCTGCTGCGCGTTCACCTGCGCCTGCGCCACGGCAGTTGCAGTAACATCGAGGACATCGGCGGCGGCGGTGGCGGTAGCGTTCGCCTGAGCCAGCACTGTCGCAGTCACGCGCAGCATTGCGGGGATATTAGTCGGCGAGGGCAACGGCGTGGCCGTAGCCTCAGCCTGAGCGGTGTGCGAATTGTTGCCCTGGCTGCCGATCTGGGTGTAGACCAGGTAGATGACTGCGGCCAGCACCAGCAGGGCCGCCAGCACGATAGCCAGCGTCGTCAGGGTTTGCCTGCGCCGTGCCGCATCGATCTCACGTTGATCGGCCTTCACCGCAGTGCGCTCCTCCAACCGCGAGGTGAAACTGCGGGAGGGGCGGGTGGTCACTGGCGTGACGGTTGCGGGTGGGGGGTTCTGAGCGGCCATCTCCTGGGTTAGGAATGGCGGGATCAGGCTGCGGTCGGTCTGCGTTGCCGCTGGTAGCGCCGTAGTGGCAGCAGCAGTCGCCTCAGCGGCGTTCTCGGCCTGTGCCTGCTGGGTGGTGGCAGCGGGTTCGCTCTGGCTGCGTTCCTCCTGAGCCTGGAGCGCAAATCGTTCGGCCTGCTGCGCGAACTCGTTGTTCGGCTCCAGGGTCAGCGCGTGGTGGGCGGCGGCCAGCGCTTCGTCGGGGTCGTCGCTGGTGGCCGACAGCCAGATCCAGGCATTGGCGTTGTTGTTATCGTCCGCAGTCAACTGGCTGAACAACTGGTAGGCTTGTTCGCGCTGCCCCTGTTGCGCCGCTGCGATGCCCTCGCGCATCAAACTGGCTCTGGCCTGTTCGTCCACCCGCATTCCTCCTCATCGCGTCGGGTGAACCGCAGTTCGCCCGTACATTAACTTGTCATAATTATATCATTATCGCGGCGGTTATACAATAGCTACGGCCGATCAATTTTACATAACATTGGCAGTTAAACTGGCGGGAACAATCCACCTGCTCCTTTCGTCTATCAAGCAGCGCGCAAATATCGACCAATCTCACCCGCCTGCCAACATCAGCCTGCGCGATCAAGCCAGGCTTGCCGAAAGGAATACTGCAATGTCTCGCCAATTCAACTTTAGCCGCCCGCGACCGCTTGTCGCTCTGCTCGTCACCTTCATGGTTATCGGCCTGACCCTGGCCCAGCCGTTCATCGGCAGGGCCTTCGCCCAGCAAGTTCCCTGCCCGCCACCGTGCCAGTCTAATCAGCTTTGCCCCGCGCCCGATTGTCCCAACCCGCCGCCGCAGCCCACATACGCGCTGCAGCTCACCGACCATCGCGTCGATGTGACCATCACCGACCAGATCGCCACCACCCACCTGAAGCAAACCTACCTCAACAACAGCGATCGGGCGGTGGAAGGCAGCTACTACTTCCCCCTGCCGCTCGGCAGCAAGCAGGCGATTAGCGGCTTCACTATGACCGTGGACGGTCAGAAGCTGGCCGCGCAGATCCTCGCTGCCAGTGATGCGAAGAACATATACCAGACCTACGTCAACCAGCATCGTGACCCCGCCCTATTGCAGTACACCGGCGGTGACGCTTTCCAGGCCAACCTCTACCCCATCCCCGCGCACGGCCAGCGCATTATCGAGCTTGAGTACACCATGGCCCTGCCGCAGCAGGCGAACGGCCTGGTGCAATACACCTACCCCTTGGGCGCGTCACGCCTCAGCAACGCCATGCCTGCCAACGCTTCAGTCACCGTCAAGATCAGCAGCAAGGATCCGCTGCGCGCCATCTACTCGCCCAGCCACCAGGTAGGCATCAGCCAGCGCGACGAGCATGGCGCAACCGTCAGTTTCCAGACTGGCAGCGCGGCGGAGGACACCGACTTCGTGCTGGATTATTCGGTCAGCAGCGCGCCCCTCAGCGCCAACCTGATCAGTTACCTCGATGCCAGCGACTCCAGCGGCAGCAATGGCTACTTCGTGCTGCTGCTCACCCCGCCCACCACCGCTGCCAGCGACAAGGTAGTAAACAAGGATGTGATCCTGGTAATTGACATCAGTGGCAGCATGGCGGGCGAGAAGATCGCCCAGGCCCGCTCGGCCTTGCAGCAGGTGCTGGGCAAGCTGAACCAGGGCGATCGCTTCGCCGTGCTGGCCTTCGACGACCAGCTAGACCCCTACAGTAGCGGCCTGCTCCCCGCCAGCAAAGCGGCGGATGCCCAGGCATGGGTCGGCAACCTACAATCGCGCGGTGGCACCGACATCAACCAAGCGTTGGGCAACGCCCTCGACATTGCCGCGCAGAACACCGACCAGTCACGCCCACAAATGGTCATCTTCCTCACCGATGGGCAACCAACCAGCGGTGTCACCGACCTGAACCAGATTAGCGCCAACGTCAAGCAGAAGGCAGCGGCGACCCACACGCGCATCTTCACCTTCGGGGTCGGCGATGATGTCAACGCAGTGCTGCTCGATAGGCTCGCCAACGACAACGGCGGCGCATCCGCCTACATTCGCCCCGGCGAGGATGTCGAGGCGGCGGTCAGTAGCTTCTACACCAAGGTCAGCCAGCCGCTGCTTACCAATGTCAGCATTGATTGGGGTCAAACCAACGTCAGCGAACTCTACCCCCAGCCGCTGCCCGACCTGTTCATCGGCAGCCAGGTAGTGCTTACTGGCCGCTACAACAACCCCGGCGCGGCCACCGTGACCGTCTCCGGCGTGGTCAACGGCCAGCAGCAGAGTTACAAGTTCGCCAACCTCGACTTCGCTGGCCCCAACTCGACTGGCTTCAACCCTGCCGCCGTCTATAGCCCGCGTCTATGGGCCACCCGCAAGGTCGGCTATCTCCTTAGCCAGATCCGCCAGAACGGTGAAAGCCAGGAGTTGGTCAGTGAAGTGGTCGACCTCTCCACCCGCTACGGCATCCTCACCCCCTACACCAGCTTCCTGGTACGCAACGATAGCGATGTTTTCAACCAGCAGGGTAAGACTGATGCCACTAACCAGTTTAGCAACCAGATACAGAACGCGCCAGCCTACGGCGCGGCTGGCGTGGCTCAGAGTCAGGCCAACAACAGCTTGCGTAGCGCACAGAGCGCGCCAATGGCGATGGCGATGACCGCGACGGTGGCCGGTCAGCCTGGCTATAGCGCCAACAATACGCAGGCATCTGCCGCGCCCATCCAGTATGCTGCCGACAAGACCTTCCTGCTCCGCAATGGGGTGCTGATTGACACTACCTATGTCGAAACCATGACCTTGACCAACATTACTTTCGGCAGCGACGAATACAACAAACTGCTGGCGGCTGACCCGCGCAACGCGCATTACCTCGCCGCTGGCAGCCGCCTCATTGTCATCCTCGGCGGCCATGCCTATGCCATCACCGACGACGGCAAGCCGCTGCCCGCGCTTACCCCGGCGGCCAACCCCACTGTCGCTACCACGCCAGTTGCCAACCCTACCACCCCGCCGACACCTATCGCCGCTACCGTGCCACCCACCACCCCGCCTAGCCACCCTACCAGCAGAAGCGACCCGTACACCGCGATGATCCTGGTTGCCTCCACCTTCGCTGCCGCGCTGCTCCTCAGCGTGGTGGTGCTGGGAGTGCGCCGCCATCATTAGAATATCGGCATAGTAGGCGCTCACATTCAGCGGGCTAGCTCACCAGCCCGCTGTTTTGTGCTGAAATCTGGCACGCTATTTGCCTATTTGTTACTGCCAGCGTTGAGTGGAACCATATTCGATGCTATTCGTTTATAATGATACAGGGCGTTTGTCACCCACCCTGGCAAGAATAGAGTGTGAGAGTATTGAACGAGGTGATCAAGTTACCTGAATGGAGGATTGCGATGAAATACGGTTATCTCAAGTGGGGTGGCCTGCTGGCAGTGATCAGTATGCTGACCCTGATGTTCGCCTTCAGCGGCACCAGCTATGCCCAAACTGGGGGTGTCTCATTCCCACAGACCGGCCACACCCTACGTGGCGGCTTCCTCGCGTACTGGCAGGCGCACGGCGGTCTGGCGCAGCAGGGCTATCCTATTACCGACGAGTATCCCGAAGTGAACTCAGTGGACGGTAAAACCTATACCACCCAGTATTTCGAGCGGGCGCGCTTCGAGTTCCACCCTGAGCAAAACGACCCGCAATTCCAGGTATTGCTCGGCCTGCTGGGCCGCGAGGTGCTAGCGGCGCGCTACCCAAATGGCCTGCCGGTAATCAGCCCGCAAATCGTGCCGGGCGGTGGCAGCTTCACCTTCCCGCAGACCGGTCACACCGTCACCGGCTTGTTCCTCAGCTACTGGCAGACGCATGGCAGCCTGGCCCAGCAGGGCTATCCCTTGACTGAGGCGTTCTACGAGATCAACCAGGCCGACGGCCAGGCGTACATTACCCAATACTTCGAACGTGCGCGCTTTGAATACCACCCCGAACAGCAGAACCCTCAGTACCGCGTGCTGCTGGGCCTGCTGGGCAACGAGATCTACCAGAGCAAGCAGCCTAACCCGACCCCAGTGCCACCAACCCCTGCGCCACCAACCCCCACCCCAGGGGCGCTGCAGGTCAGCCAGATCAACAGCCAGGTTTCGGTCAGCGCGGGCGGCAACGCCTCGACCGCAGTCAGTTGCCCGGCTGGTAGCATCGTAGTGGGTGGCGGCTGGGGTGGTGACACCTCACTCGACATTTACAATAGCTCGATCAGCAACAACGGCTGGATGGTTGCCGCCAGCAACCTGGGCAGCAAGACGCAGAAGTTGAGCAGCTACGCGCTTTGCATGAGCGGGGCTAGTGGCAGCACTGTACAGGAGAGCGCCACTATCACCCTCGCGGGCGGTGCGACCAACCGCATCTTCAGTCGCTGTAGCAGTGGGGTGCTGACCGGCGGCGGCTTCAGCAAGGATCTCGGCATCAACCTCACCGCCGCCGAATCAGCGCGTGATGGCTGGCTAGTTGCCGGGGCTAACAACAAGGCGGTGAGCCAGAAGCTGACTGCCTACCTCATCTGTCTGCAAGGCAGCAACCTCAATGTTAGCCAGGTGAACGCTACTGGATCAGTGAACGGTGGAGGCACCGCTAGCACCACGGTGGACTGCGGCGGCGGCACCCTGGTCAGCGGCGGCGGTTTCGACACGGTGACCGGCGTGAACGTTTATGGCAGCGCCCCTGATGGCAACAGTTGGCAGGTTTCCGCCTTCAACCTGACCAGCGCGACGCGGCAGTTGAACGCTGCGGCCATCTGCCTTGCCAGCCCGTAAGCTGGACGTAGCCGAAAACGGCAAAGCTGGAGTCATTACCCAGGTTGGTCAACTAAGCCCCCAGCGTTGGTGTAGGGCGAGATTTCTCCCCCAACCCCCGCTGGGGGCTTTTTGCCTCTAGCCAACCCTAGCATTGGTGCAAGGCAAGAATTTCTCCCCCATGTTGATTAACTAAGCCCCCAGCGGGGGTTGGGGAGAAATCGTGAAGCGCTATAATGCTGCGGTAAGTTCGTTAGCCTGCCACCCGCAGCATTAGTGCAAGGCGAGCTTTCTCCCCCCAACCCCCGCTGGGGGCTTTTTGCCTCTAGCCAACCCCAGCATCGGTGTAGGGTGAGCTTCTCCCCTAAACCCCCGCTGGGGGCTTTTTGCCTCTAGCCAACCCCAGCGTTGGTGTAGGGTGAGCTTCTCCCCTCACCAAACCTCTCCCCCCCGGGGAGAGGCTTTTTGCTATGCTTTTTGCTATACCGTGCGCTTGAACTCACGCTCTAGCTGGCTCTGACTGAGCAGCAGCATAGTGGGGCGACCGTGGGCGCAGGCGCGAGGCATCCGACACTGCTCTAGCTGCTCGATCAGCCGCCGCATCTCTTCCAACGGCAGGCTCTGCCCAGCGCGGATGGCACTGTGGCAAGCCAGGGTGATCGCGAGGGTGTCGCGCCAGAGGTCTATCCGCCGTTGGTTGAGCAGGTCGTCGATCATCTCCACCAGCGCACCACCCATGCCGGACTCGTGACGCTGCTTGAACATTGCGGGTACAGACTTGACCAGCAAGGTGCGTTCGCCTTCTGCCGCCATCTCGAAGCCAAGTTCGGCCAGCACGTCTAGCCGCGACTCGACCTCGGCCCGCTGGCGGAGGGTAAGCTCCAGCGGTAGCGGGGTGAGCAGCAGTTGGGTGGCAACCTCCGCCCGCTTGCCGTTCGGCTGGGTCAACTCGGCGAGGATGCGCTCGTACATCACCCGCTCGTGGGCGGCGTGCTGGTCTACCATGTACATCCCGTCCGGCCCCTCGGCGATGACGTAGGTTTCGCTGATTTGCCCGACTACCCGCAGCGGTGGCAGGTTGCGGCGGCTGGCAACCGTCTTGTCCTCCTCGATGCGGGCCATTTGCGGCACCGCTGGTTGCCGCCCTGCGCTGCTGCTGCCCAGCAGGTCGAAGATCTGATCGGGGGTCATGTTGCTGTAGTCGATCTCCGCGCCCGCCGTGTCGCTCTCACCGTCGCGCAAGGTTGCCGCTGCCGCTTCCAGGTTGATCGGAGGGCGGGCGGGTAGAGAGTCGCCTTCAGCGGTGGGCGGCAGCGGCATAGGCCGCGCCTCGAAGGTGGGGCCGTAGCGTAGCTCACCCTGATCCGCGCCATCCTGCTCGGCCTCGCGTTTGGCTGGGTTCATGTTCGGCACGGTGGTGTAAGCGGCCAGCGCCTCGCGCACCGCCCGCTGCACCGCGATGAACGCGCCGCGCTCGTCGGCGAACTTCACCTCTACCTTCTGGGGATGAACGTTGGCATCCACGTTGGCGGGGTCGAGTTCGATGTTTAGCACCGCAACCGGGTGCCGCCCGCTCATCAGCAGAGTGTGATACGCCTCATCCACCGCGTAGCCGAGGGTGCGGCTCTGCACAGTGCGGCGGTTGACGAAGAGGTTGATATACTGGCGGTTGGCCCGCGTCAAGCTCGGCTGACTGACATAGCCCCACACTTTGGGCATCGGGACGCTCTTCTTATCCACGCTGTAGCGGGCGCGACGCTCGGCAACGCCATTCTCGCCGATCTGCCACAGGTCATCTTCGCTGATCGCCATCTCGCCGGTCTCGGCATCGGCCTCGCTGGTGGGCTGCTCCGCGCTGTCGGCCTGCGCTAGGCGCAGCTTGCCCACCGGCAGCATCGCCTTGCTTATGTCCGCGCCATACACCTGGGTGATGGCATCGAGCAAGTCGCCGCTGCCGCTGGACTGAAACGCAGTGCGCCCATCGAGGGTGAGGCTGAAGCGAACCGCAGGGTAGGCGAGGGCATACTGGCTGACAATGCTGCTGATCTGCCCGCTCTCCGCCGCCACCGACTTGAGGAACTTCTGTCGCGCTGGCACGTTGTAGAACAGGTCGCTGACCGTGACGATGGTGCCGCGCGGTGTACCACGCGGTTCGCGCTTACGCAGCACGCCGCCCTCGAACATGACCTCGGTGCCATTCGTATCGGCAGCGGTGCGGCTTACCATGCTGGTCTTGCTTACGCTGGCAATCGAAGGCAGCGCCTCGCCGCGAAAGCCGAGCGTGTTAATCTTGAACAGGTCGGCCAGTTCGCCAATTTTGGAGGTGGCGTGGCGCTGGAAGGCGGTTTCCAGTTCGTCGGCGGGGATGCCGCTGCCATCATCCATCACCCTGATCTGCTGCTGCCCGCCGCCGCGCACCTCCACGCGGACGTTGTGCGCGCCCGCGTCAACCGCGTTGTCGAGCAACTCCTTGACCACCGCTGATGGCCGCTCCACCACCTCGCCTGCGGCAATCTTGATCGCAATGTCGGAAGGCAATATCTTGATCGGCACTCTTTTCACTCTCTTTTCTGGTCTGTAGGCAGGTTCATTTAGCTTCTGGTTAGGGAGTGCCTGGAAAGGGCGAACAATGGTTCGCCCCTACAGACGATCGGGTGATTTTCAGACACTTTCTTAGCACAAATGTACCACTTTTAGGCACAAATGTCAAGGTGCATAAACTCGCTAACGCCAGAAACTGTCTAAAGTGGTATAATCAGCATATGACTAGCTGCATCAATCACCCAGATACAAGGGCATTGGCAACCTGCCAGGTGTGCCACCGCCCACTATGCGCCGTCTGCATCAAGCAGGATGGCGCTCGGGTACTCTGCACCTCCGACTACTATGCTAGCGCCCCAGAGCGGGTGAAGGTCGAACCATATCTCGGCACTATCCAGCCATTGCCACCAGCTACGCCGTCAGATGCTAAGATCGTACCTACGTTGCCTGAAGCCTTGCCTCCAACGCGGTTGCCGCACCAAGCCGATACCTTGGCTGCTCAGGCTGAAATTTTCATAAAGCAGCAAGGCCCTGTGGAACTAATTGGCGCAGTCTGCGCTGTATTCGGCGCGTGGTTCGGCATTCAACTGGTGAACGAGAACGGGCGGACGATGCAGGCTACTCCTTACTGGCTACTCGCACTGCTGTTGGCAATTGCATTCGTCGGATTTATTTCAAGTATCGTTGCGTTGCGGCAAGATCGAGCATTTGATACACGTATTGTTGTCCGACTCTCTTTGGTTCTTAACCTACTTGTGGTTTTTGGCACCATTGTGGCCTTTGTTATTTTCTCCTAAGGGCTTGTTTGACGCAACCTCCCCCAGCGGTTATAATGTGGCAGCGAAGGATAGAGACACTCACCCAGAGTATTGCTAAGGAGGGTAATCGCCCATGACCTGCCCAACCTGTGGTAGCCAGCAACCGGCTGGCGCACGCTTCTGCGACCAGTGCGGCACGCCGCTCGGCCAATCGCAACCCGCTGTTGCTACTGATGCTGCCCCTGCTGTCGCTGCATCTGCGGCGGTCGCTGCGCCGATGGCCCAGTCTGGCCCCGGTGGTGGCCTCATCTGCCCGGTGTGCGGCGCGGCCAACATCCCCGGCGAAGTGTTCTGCGAGAACTGTGGCGCTTCGCTGGTCGGTACTCCACCTACGCCGGTGAGCGCCGGGGTCGCCACTCCCCAGCCGATCAATGTCACGCCCGCTCCCGTAACGCAGGCTGCCCCGCCGCCAGTGGTCGTCACCCCCGCGCTGGTATCCACGCCCCAACCTATCCCGATGACGATGCCACCGCACCCCCGCCTGATTGTGGTCGAAGGTGGCGCGGAGATTCCGCTACCGCCCCGCGATGTAGTCTACATCGGGCGCGAGGATGCGGTCAGCAACTCGTTCCCCGACATTGATACCACCCCTTTCGGGGGGATGGACAAGGGCGTATCCCGCCGCCACGCCGCCATCCACCACGAGGCCAACGGTGCGTACATCCTCGAAGACCTCGGCTCGGTCAACGGCAGCTACATCAACCGCGACCGGCTCAACGCCAACGAGAAGCGCAACCTGCTGCCCAGCGACACCATCAATCTTGGCCGCCTGGGGCTACGCTTTGAGGTATAAGTGTTCAGATGTTTTCCCCTCCCATCGGGAGGGGTAGGGGAGGGTGCGAGTTGCGCTGCACGGACCCACCCCCAAACCCTCCCGGTGGGAGGGGAGTCACACTCCTGATAGCAAGGCATACATTTGAAGCACAAGCTACTCTCGATTCTAACCCTGTTTGCTGCCTTCGCTGCGCTGCTGTCGCTGCCCCAGGTGCGGGTGGCGGCCCAGGCCGAGCCGCCGCCAGTGGTGGCAATTGATGCGGGACACGGTGGTAGCGAGTACGGTGGGGCGCACTACGACAAGGCGGGCAACGTCGACCTCTACGAGAAGACTGCCAACCTGAATGTCGCCCGGTTGCTGGCCGCCAAGCTAAGGGTGGTTGGTTACGTGGTTATCCTAACCCGCGCTAGCGATAGCCAGGTGAATGTTCCTGCCACCGACCGCAACGGTAATGGGGTGGTTGATACCGACGATGACCTGCAAGCGCGAGTGGACATCGCCAACGCCGCCCACGCCGATATTCTGGTCAGCTTGCACCACGACTCACGCACCTACGACACTGCTTATAATGATGCCACAGTTTATTACTGCGCCGAGTGCGCCCACGTTGCCGACTCGATGCGCCTGGGTCAGAGCATCAGCGACGCGCTGCATGACACCTATACACTGTATGGCTGGCAGATACCCTCGCGTGGCATTGTTCCCGACAAAACCCTGGGCAAGCCTAGCGGCCACCTCTACCTGCTCGGTCCCCACAACTGGCGCATCACCCGCCCCAGCCAGATGCCAGGCGTGCTGGTCGAACCGCTGTTCCTGACCAACGATTACGCCTACGCTCTGGAGACCGCCCCCGGCGGCTATGACGTAATGGCCGATGCCTACTATCGCGGTATCGTCAACTACTTCAGTGGCAAGTGAACGTACAGCGGTCTAAAGATTAAGGATTAAAGAGTTTATCCGCAAAGAGAGCGGGCGACCCGCCCCTACTGACAACCACTGGCTATTCGGATAAGCGCTAATATTACAGCCTCAGTTGGCATATTTGCGCCAGATTGGTGTAGGGGCGAATCGCATACGCCCTGCCTCCCAGTTACCAAGCTAAAGATAAAAGATGGAGAAGCTGTTCGCGGGGCGAACAAGCGGTTCGCCCCTACTGACAACCGAGATTAAAGATGGAGAAGCTATTCGCAGGGCGAACAACGGTTCGCCCCTACTAACTACCGAGATAAAAGATGGAGAAGCTATTCGCAGGGCGAACAACGGTTCGCCCCTACTGACTACCGAGATTAAAGATGGAGAGTACATTGCAAAACTCAAAGCCTGCCTCTTTCATCTTTCATCTTTCATCTTTCATCTTTTATCTCATCGTCGCGCTCGCCTTGTTGGTTGCCGTGCTGCAAGCGCCAGCCACGCTCAACGTAAGCGCGGGCAAGCAGGAAACCGCGCTGGGCAACTTCTACCCCCCGGAGCATAACCCCAGCCGCGATTATCGCTGGAGCAAAGCAGTATCGCGCATCAACACCACCCGCCTTAGCGATGACGAGCAAATCACCCTCTACCTCGACGGTAGCCGCCCCGCCAGCTTCAAACCTAGCCCCATCGCGGTCATCATCGACGGCCAGCCCGCCGCCACCATCACCGCGACGAACGGGCCGCTTACCTACACTTTCGCCTACCACGATGCCAGCATCCTGCCCGACCTCAGCCTTGAACTCGTCACCCAGCAAACCTTCTACCCCTCGGACAAGGATTACCGCGAACTGGGGGTCATCTTCTATGGCATGAAGGTCGCGTCAGCCCCTGGCCCGTTGGGGCTGCGCTGGCCGTCGCTGCTGATTGCGCTGCTTTGGCTGTTGGTGGCGATTTGTCTGTACGCAGTAGGCTGGGCTATTACCCACCCCCAGCCCCTCCCAGTGGGAGGGGAGATAACACCCCACCCCCAGCCCCTCCCAGTGGGAGGGGAGATAACGCCCCACCCCCAGCCCCTCCCGCCGGGAGGGGAGCAAGACTTCTCCCCCACCGGGGGAGGCCGGGAGAGGGCCGTCGCCAAGCTACTGGCCCTAGTCCTGCCTCTCGTCGCTCTCATTCTAGTCAGTGTATTCTTCTTCATTGCCTCGCCCGCTGCCCTGCTGCCCTGGCTGGCGGGGGGATTGGTTGTGCTGCTGCCAGTCGCAGTGTTGCTCAACCGCCGTAGTGTCGAAGCAATGCTGGGGCGGGCGGCAGGCTGGCTGAAGGCGCGGCGGTTGTGGCAGAGTCCGGCTGCCCGCGTGCTAGCGGTGCCATGCTTCTACCTGCTAGCCACGATTATCTTCACCTGGCCCTACGTCCTCAGCTTCGGCAGCCGCCTGCCCGGCTGGCCGATGGACAATTTCAACTTCATGTACAAGATCTGGTGGGTCAGCCACGCCATCTTCGGCAACCCGCCACCCGGCTCCTCGCTGGTCTTCAACCCCAACGTCTACTATCCAATCGGCTTCAACCTGGGTCAGGGAGAGTTCACCCCCGCCAACACCCTGCTTACCATCCCCATCACCGCCACGCTCGGCCCCATCGTCAGCTACAACTTTCTCGTCTTCCTCTCCTTCGTCCTCTCTGGCTGGGGGATGTATCTGCTGGTGAAATACTTGCTAGAGCCTCCCCTCACCCCTGCCCTCCCCCCATATGGGAGGGGTCAGGCAGGGCAGCAGGGCGAACAGCGGTTCGCCCCTACAGACGAGGGTGGGCAGCAGGGCGAACAACGGTTCGCCGCTACAGACGAGGCGGGGCAGGGTGAACAACGGTTCGCCCCTACAGACGAGGCGGGGCAGGGCGAACAACGGTTCGCCCCTACGGACGAGGGTGGGCAGCAGGGCGAACAGCGGTTCGCCCCTACAGACGAGGCGGGGCAGGGCGAACAACGGTTCGCCCCTACAGACATAGTAATTCAAAACTCAAAACTCAAAACTCAAAACTTGACCATCATCGCCCTGCTCATTGGCCTTGCCTTCGCCTTTGTGCCATATCGCCTCAACCATATGCTCGGCCATTTGCAGATGATGGGAACGCAGTGGCTGCCACTCACCTTCCTTTTCCTCGAAAAAATGCTGCGCGGGCGGCGCTGGCAGGACGGTGCCTTGGCGGGGTTGTTCTTCGCACTCTGCTGCTGGGAAGCCTGGTACTACGCCGCGATTATCGGCCTGTTCGTCGCCCTCTACATCGTGGTGCGCTGGTGGCAACTGCGTGGCAATGTGCCGCAAGGTGTGCCGCTCATGCCCGCATCGAGCCAGGTTGAAGGGCAGCAGGGCGGGCCACCGCCCACCCCTAAGACTAGCAACCTCCAACTCAAAACTCAAAACTCAAAACTCAAAACTCTGGCCGCCTTTGTCGTCGTCACCGCCGCACTGGTTGCCCCCTTCGCCATACCCTATTTGGCGCTGCGGAGTGGCAACAGCCTGGCGTATAGCATCAAGGCGGCGAACGGCAGCAGCGCGCTATTGAGCGACTACTTTATCCCCAGCCAGTTGCACCCTATCTGGGGCGATGCCTTCAAGACGGCACACACCGCCAACCTGAACCTGACCGAGTACAACCTGTGGCCGGGCGCGGCGATGTACCTGCTGATTGGGCTGGGGATATGGGCGGGTTGGAAGTTGCGCGGCAAGCGGGCTGGCTTCCCCTTCAGCCTATACCTGGGCATGGCATTGCTGGCAGTGGTGCTGTCGTTCGGGCTGGAGTACGACCTATCGGGCGAACTGGCCCGCTTCGATCCGGCGCTGCGGAGTGCAGGCTGGCAGGTGCCGCTGCCGGGGCTGCTGCTATACAAGTTCGTGCCGCTGTTCAGCTCGATTCGGGCATGGGCGCGGTTCGGGCTAATCGTCATCTTCGCATTCTACGTTATCGCCGCGCTGGGTCTGGCCTGGATGCTGGCCCGCCCGCGTCTTGCTCCCTATCGTTATACTATCGTTGTGGCGCTGGTCGTGCTGGTGCTGGCCGACTTCTGGGCCACGCCCTATAGCTGGGGTTTCACTCGCGTGGAGCAGCAGCCGCTCGATGCCTACCTCGCCGCATTGCCCGGCCAGCCAGTGGTGGCAATGATGCCGTTCGACCGTGCCACCCGCGATGGCCCCGCGATGTGGGCCAGCGTCTACCATGGCAAGCCGATTGCCTATGGTTATGAGACCTTCATGCCCAACGACTACCAACTCAACGAGGATACGCTGCAAAACCTCTTTCCCCAGGATGCCGCGCTCGCTGTGTTGAAGGGCTGGCACGTCCAGTACATCGCAGTCAGTTCGTGTCAGGTGGGTTCGCCGGTAGACAAGTGGTGCTACGGGCGGAGCTGGCCGGAAACTCGCGACGCGCTAGCTGCCAATCCGCGCCTGAAGTTCATCCAGATTTTCCGCCAGCATTCGCTCTGGGATGGCGATGTGGGGCTGTTCGATGTGCGCCCCGACATTGCCTGGCACGCCGCCGCCGACGATGTTTATTTGTATCAACTGGTGCGCTGAGGGCGAACAACGGTTTGCCACTACAGGCACGCTGAGGGCGTACAACGGTTCGCCCCAACACAGATACCCTCTCCCCGGCGAGGGAGAAGGTTAGGGCGAGGGCCACGATTCAAATGCCACTGACACTGGGACAACAACTGGATGGCAACCGTTACACCCTACTAGCCAAGCTGGGGCAGGGTGGGGCAGGTAGCGTCTACAAGGTGCAGGATAACCGCGCCGTGCCAGGGATGCCGGTTACGCTGGCGGTCAAGGAGATCAGCGTCTCCGGCCTTGCCGACCCGCTAGACCGCGAGGAGAACGCCGCCGCCTTCCGCAGCGAGGTGCGGTTGCTGATGTCGCTCAATCATCCCTATCTCACCCAGGTGGTTAACTTCTTCGCCGAGGGTGACAACTACTACCTGGTGATGGACTTCGTGGATGGCAAGACTTTGCTGAAGGCGTTGGATGATGCCGACGGGCCGCTGCCGGTCAGCAGCGTGCTGGATTGGTTCTGGCAATTGTGCGATGTGCTAGTCTACCTGCACGGCTTGGAACCACCGATCATCTTCCGTGACCTCAAGCCCGGCAACGTGATGGTCACGCGACAGGCGGGCATCGTCAAGCTGATTGACTTCGGCATCGCCCGCTTCTTCAAGCAGGATAGCGCCGCCGACACTCGTGCGCTCGGCACTCCTGGCTACGCGCCGCCGGAGCAGTATGGCCGCAGCCAGACCGATGAGCGCAGCGATATTTACAGCCTGGGCGTGACTATCTACGAACTGCTCACCAATATCAACCCCGACGAGCATATCTTCAACCTGCCGCCCGCGCTGACCCTCAACCCCGCCATCCCGCCCCCACTGGCAGCGATGCTGGCACGCATGACCCTGCTCGAGCCTGCAGCCCGTTACCAGACCATGGTGGCAGTGCGTAGCGACCTGGCGAAGCTCTACCCCAAACCCGCTCACCCTACCCCGCCGCAGACTTTGCGCGTTCTCGCTGGGCAACAACCCGCCCAAACCCCTCCGCCAAAGGGGGAGGCGGGGAGGGGGAGTAGCCAAGCGCAACCCACCCCGCAGCAAACCCCTCCGCCAAAGGGGGAGGCGGGGAGGGAGACTGCGTCGCGCACCGCCGACCCGCCCCCAGCCCCTCCCGGCGGGAGGGGAGTAACTACGCCGCAGCCGACCCGCGCCATCCCCGGACTGGATGAGCGTTACCTAGCTACCCCAGCGCCGCTGCCCACCGAGCGCAAGGTGAGCGTCGCGCCTACCAACCCCGCCCCTCCAGCGAGTTCGCCACGTCCAGCCAATGCTCTGCCAGCCAGTAACTCAAAACTCAAAACTCAAAACTCAAAACTTGTAACAATCGTCCTTGCGCTTCTGCTGGTCGGGCTGATCGTGGGCGGCTCGTACTTTGGATTGCTGCCATTCAGCCTACCGTTTATCGGCACAGCTAGCCACGCAACCCCGCCGGATACGCTATATCCCGCTACCGTCGCCGCGCCGCCAGGCGTGACCGATGCTGCGCTCAACTCGCGCAGCCCGCGCGGGCAGTGGTGGATGAGCGGCTACGATTGGGGCGGTACTAACTTCAGCCACGAAAATGACCTTGCCATTGCGGGCAGCCCGCTGTGGAGCTACCCGTACTCGATCAATGCGCCTAATTATGCGCCCAGCAACCTGATCATCGCCAACGAGGGCTACTATCTGATCGCACCCGGTCAGAACGCGCAAGGAGGGGGCAGCAGAGTCCTCCATCTCGATGCCAGCGGCCAACCGTCCTGGTCGTTCGATCTGCCCGCCGGGGCAGTGGCGATGAATCACCTCGCTTACGCGAAATCGGACAAGGCTACCTTCCTCTACCTGCAAGACGGCGGCGGCCAGCTATATGCTAGCGACCCTGCCGCCCAGGGCCGCGCCACCTGGCGTTACAATCTGGGTAGCCCCAGCCCCTACGCGCCGGTAATCGCCAATGGTGTGCTATACGCCACCACGCCGTTGACGCTCACCGCGCTCGATGCGGCGATCGGCAAGCAAATGTGGCAGATAAGCAGTACGGTGCAGAGCCGTTTGCTGCTTAGTCCCGATGCTGCCAGTCTCTATATTGTGCTGGGCGGCAAATTGACTGCGCTCAACCCCGCCGACGGCGCGGTGAAATGGCAGAGCGAAGCACTCCCTACTACCATCAGTCCACCCTGCCTGTTGCTTGCTGTATCTGACACGGTCTACTTGGCCTCATGGCAAGGGGAGTATGCCTATGCCTACAACTCCAGCGATGGCAGCTTGATATGGCAGGCTGCGATAGGGGGGAGCGCAGGCGGGCTGGCTTTCAGCCAAAGTACCCTGTTCATTACTCTCGATAGCAGAATGGATGGCGTAACCGCACGCGATGGCGCGAGCGGGTTTGAACGTTGGACCTACGCGGCTAACGATAACTTGGTTGGCGACCCGCTGCTAGTGGGGAACAATCTATATGTGGTATCGAACGGGGGGGAAGGGCACGGCACATCATTGTTGGTCTTGAATCAGCGAAACGGGGTGGCAACTAAAGGAATAGAATTGAATGATATTCCCCTTGATGGGCCAGTATCCGCTAATAGCATACTCTATTACTTCGGTGGGAAGGGACTCCATGCCATCCGCTAGCCCCAGCGTCAGCATTGTCACCCTGAACTGGAACGGGCTAGCCTATCTGCCCGCCTGCCTCGCCGCGCTTGGGGCGCAGACTTATCGCAACTTCGAGCTACTGATTGTGGAGAACGGCTCGACCGATGGTTCGGTGGATTATCTAACCGACCCGACGCAGTTCGCCCGCCTCGGCTTCGCGCCCGGCCAGGTGCGGGTGCTACCCAGCCCCACCAACCTCGGCTTTAGCGGCGGCAACAATCTGGCCTTCGCTGAAGCTAACGGCAACTACATCGCCACCATCAACAACGACACCATCGCCAATCCCGACTGGCTGGCCCAGATGGTGGCGGCGCTTGCTCATTCTCCCCTCCCACCGGGAGGGGCTGGGGGTGGGTCTGGGCTGCGCGACTCTCCCCTCCCAGTGGGAGGGGCTGGGGGGGGGTTGGGGCTGCGCGACTCTCCCCTCCCGGTGGGAGGGGCTGGGGGAGGGTTGGGGCTGCGCGACTCGCACCCTCTCCCAGCCTCCCCCGGTGGGGGAGGGGATGACGCGCAGCCCCGCTCAAACCTTAACTCAGCACTCAGCACTCAGCACTCAGCACTCGGAGAAGTCGGTATGGTTGCCGCCACGCTGTTGTTCACCAGCCGACCGGATACGATTGCCGCCGCTGGGCTGGAGTTGCGCCGCGACGGGCTGGCGCTGGAGCGGCTGGCAGGGCGGCCCTACCGACCAGGCATTGCGCCATACGAGATATTTGGCCCGACTGCGGGCGCGGCGCTCTACTCGCGGCGGCTGCTGACAGAACTGGGCGGCTTCGATGCCCGCTACTTTGCCTACCTGGAGGATGTGGATCTGGCCTGGCGGGCGCGGTTGCAAGGCTGGCGCTGCCTATATGCGCCAGCCGCGGCCGTGCTGCACCACTATTCAGCGACTGGGGTGCAGGGTTCGCCATTCAAGAGCTATCACCTGGCTCGCAACCGCATCTGGACTATTGCCAAGAACCTGCCCACCAGCCTGTTGCGCCAATGGCTGCCCTACATCCTGCGCTACGAGGCGATGGCGGTGGCCTATGGCCTGCTCAAGCGCGACCCTGCGCTGCTTCGCGGGCGGCGCGACGCGCTGCGCGGCCTCAGCCCCATCCTCGCCAGCCGCCGCGCCATCCAGCGTACCCGC
This sequence comes from Chloroflexota bacterium, assembly GCA_025355955.1. Lineage (GTDB taxonomy): Bacteria > Chloroflexota > Chloroflexia > QHBQ01 > QHBQ01 > QHBQ01. The sequence goes on along the minus strand of JANXYP010000375.1, from coordinate 8,164 downwards.
ATCATCAGCGATGCGGAACTGGCGGGTTGGTTTCGCCCGCCGATTACGGTGCGCGAGATGCTGGCCCAGCGGCGGATGGTGGATGAATTGGCGGAAGCAATGAGATTAGTGTCTAGTAATGTATACGAGAGCGCCCCTGCGAAAGATGGGGCGCTCTTTTTGTTATACCAATTAGTCTTGGTGACTCTATAATTTCTGTAGGGGCGAACCGTTGTTCGCCCTGGCCCAATTTATACCACCTGCTTGGCAAATTGGTATTAGGCGAACCACCTTTCGCAAAGCAAAGGCTCCGCATTGATGCGGAGCCTCCACGTAATGCCTCAAAACTCAGCAATCAAACCTTCGTGTCGGTGCCTAGCTGCTCCTTGATTTCGTTGGCGAGACCCTTGACCTTGGTTTGCTCGGCGAAGTGGCAGGCGACCAGGTGGGGGTGGGCGGTGGCGTTTTCGCTGCCGATATCGCGCCACTCAGGTTCCTGGTCGGAGCAGATCTGCTGGGCTAGCCAACAGCGAGTGTGGAAGCGGCAGCCGCTGGGCGGGTTGAGTGGGCTGGGTACATCGCCCTTCAGGATGATGCGGTCGCGGCGGATGCGCGGGTCGGGGATGGGGATGGCGGAGAGCAGCGCCTGGGTGTAAGGGTGGCGCGGGTTGTTGAACAGTTCGTCGCGGTCGGCCAGCTCGGCCATCTTGCCCAGGTACATCACGCCAACGCGGTCGCTGATATGTTCGACTACGCTGAGGTTGTGGGCGATGAACAGGTAGGTTAGCTTGAACTCCTGCTGCAAGTCCTTGAGGATATTCAGCACCTGGCTCTGGATCGACACATCGAGCGCTGAGACTGGCTCATCGGCGACGATGAAGCTGGGGTGCATGGTTAGAGCGCGGGCGATGCCGATGCGCTGGCGCTGGCCGCCACTGAACTCGTGGGGATAGCGGCGGGCGTGTTCGGGATGCAGGCCGACGCGCTTGAGCATATCGCGCACCGTCTGTTCGCGTTCTTCTCGGCTGAACCCGTGGATGAGCAGCCCTTCGCCTACGCTCTGGCCGATTGGCACGCGGGGGTCGAGTGAGCTATAGGGATCCTGGAAGATAATCTGCATATTACGGCGGGTCTTCTTCATCTCGCCCGCATTGAGCGTCGTGAGATCCCGCCCCTCGAACAGCACGTTGCCGCCGGTAGGGTTGAGCAGGCGCAGCACGGTACGACCGACTGTGGTCTTACCGCAACCGCTCTCGCCCACCAGTCCCAGGGTTTCGCCGCGACGCACGTCGAAGTTGACTCCATCGACCGCCTTGACCTGACCGACCACGCGCTGCAGCACGCCACCGCGCACGGGGAAGTATTTCTTCAGGTTCTGCACTCGCATGATGTAGTCGGTGCTGTCGCCGGTTACGCCGCCGCCCACGCCAGTGATGTGCTGCACTGGCGTGTTAGCGCCGTTCTCGCTCGGTTTTATCGCGTCCGCCGGTTCGCGGTTGTCCAGCTCATTGACATTGTTCGCATTTGTTGCCATATCTGCTCCTAACTCTCGGCGTTAAGTTACTTGGCGGCAGCGGCCGGTGGCTCCTGCTGAGTCTGACGATAGGTGTTTAGCTTGTCCAAAGTCTGGTCGGCGCAAGCAGTAGGGTCGGGGTCAATTGCAGGGTGGTAGAGCCAGCAACGCACCGAGCGGCCATGCACCTTGAGCAGATCTGGTTCCTCGTCAACGCAAATCGGCATCTGGCGGGGGCAACGGGCGGCGAAGCGGCAGCCTGGCGGCAAGTTACGCAGGCTTGGCACCGTGCCAGGGATAACCTCCAGCCGGTCACGCACCTGACCCAATACCGGGATGGATGCAAGTAGCCCCTGGGTGTAGGGGTGCTTGGGACTCTCGAACAGGCTGTTGGTGTCGGTCTGCTCCACCACCTTACCGGCGTACATGATCACCATGCGCTCGGCCATCTCCGCCATCACCCCTAGATCATGAGTAATAAGGATAATCGCCGTGTTAATGTCCTTCTTCAGCGCCTTCATCAGTTCCAGGATCTGCGCCTGGATGGTCACATCCAGGGCAGTGGTCGGCTCATCGGCGATCAGCAACTCCGGCTCGTTCGCCAGACCCATTGCGATCATCACGCGCTGGCACATCCCGCCCGACATCTCATGCGGGTAGCTATCGTACCGCTTCTTGGCCGAAGGGATACCGACCATGGTCAGTAGCTCGACCGCCCGATCCTTGGCCGCCCGATCGCTCATTCGCTTATGAACCTTCAGCACCTCCACGATTTGGTCGCCCACCTTGAATACGGGGTTGAGGCAACTGGTTGGTTGCTGGAAGATCATGGAGATGCGGTTGCCGCGGATCTTGGTCATCTCGTCTTCCGTGGCGGTAGCCAGATCCTTGCCGTCGAACCAGATATGACCAGCGACGATCTTGCCGGGCTGGCTAATCAGCCGCATGATGGTGAGTGAGGTGACGCTCTTGCCGCAGCCGCTTTCGCCCGCAATGCCTAGTACCTCGCCACGCTTCAGCGAAAAATCAATGCCATCTACTGCCTTAACGATGCCATCTTCGGTATAGAAATAGGTTTTGAGGCCCTCTACCCTGAGCAGGTCATCGTTGGATGCGCCCGCGCCCCCACTGGTCGGGTCGGCCTTCACCGATCCTGCTGCGCCATCATTGGCTAGGTCGGGCTTCATGCTGGTTGCGCTATCGTTGGTATTCTGCATCCTGTCCAGATGTTTGCTCCTTTCCTCAGTGGGCGCTTGCGCTCACCTTACCACCAGAATGTGCCAATATGGTGATGCTTTGTTACAGGTGGATAGCCTACATTATAACGTGCTATCCCCACTTCGTCAACAGCCTGGGGTGAATTGGTGCGCCGGGTTCTTGATCGCGTATTCAGCAGGGGCGCACCGTCAGTGCGCCCTTGCCTTGTTGCTGTTGGAGCGCACCGCACCGTGCGCCCCGTTGGTTGAGTTTCTGCGTGTCTGGGGCGGAGTTAGAGCTTGAGGCGGGGATCGAGCGCGTCGCGCAGCGCGTCGCCGATGAAGTTAATCGAAAGCACGGTTAGGAAGATGAGCAGCCCCGGCCAGATTAGCTGCAAGGGCGCCTGGCGGGCTACGTCTTCGAGGCCCGCGAGGATATTGCCCCAACTGGAGGCTGGTTCGCTGATGCCGAAACCCAGGAAGCTGACCGACGACTCGGCGACGATGAAGCCGCCGACGTTGAGCGTGGCATCCACGATGATCGGGGCCAGCGAGTTGGGCAGCAGGTGGCGGGTGATGATGCGCGTGTTGCTTGCCCCCAGCGCCCGCGTCGCCTCCACGAAGTCGAGGTTACGCAGCGACAGCACGGAGCCACGCACCAGGCGGCTGGTTCCCGGCCAGCCGAAGGCGGTCAAGATAATCACAATCGTCCAGTACCCTGGTCCTAGTACGATGCTCAAGGCCAGCAGCATGGGCAGGAATGGTAGTGACAGCACCAGGTCGACGATCCGCATCAACACGGTGTCGACGAAGCCACCGAAGAAGCCGGAGATTGCGCCGACGATGGTGCCGATGATCGCCACTAGCAAGGTGCAGAGCAGGCCGACCGACAGCGAGATCTGGCCGCCGTAGGCCAGGCGGCTGAGGACATCGCGGCCAATGTTGTCAGTACCCATGATATAGATATCGCCATTGCTGGGGTTGGAGTAGCCAGGGTTGGCGAACGCCTGCACCCCTGAGTTGAAGCCTGGTACGGTGGGGTCGTAAGGAGTCCACAGCTGCGCGGTCAGCGACAGTAGGGTCAACGTGCCGATGATGCCCAGCCCCACCACCGCCAGCTTGTGCTTGCGGAAGCGCCGCCAGATTACCGACCTCTGGCTTTCTTCCTTTGCGGATGCGATTTGTTCGCGGTCTAGCGTCGTTGCAACAGCCATCTCAAACCTCCTCTTTCAGGTTAAAGACTAAAGATTAAAGATTAAAGATGATTTGAACGTCAGCTACTATCTTCTTTAATCTCTAATCTCTAATCTCTTAGCTATATCTGATGCGCGGGTCAACGATTGCGTAGGCAATGTCGGCAATTATGTTGCTGATCACCACCAGGAAGGAGGAGATAATCAGGATCGACATCATCAACGGCCAATCATTCTGGCCGACCGCATTGAAGTAGAGCGTTCCCATCCCTCCATAGTTGAAGATACGTTCGGTGATGATCGCGCCTCCAAACAGCACTGGGATTGCCAGGGCGATCAGTGTAACCTGGGGGATGAGCGCGTTGCGTAGCGCGTGCTTGAGAATGACGGTGCGCTGCTTCAGCCCCTTGGCCCAGGCGGTGCGTACGTAGTCCTGGCGCAGCACCTCCAGCATACTGGCGCGGAGGAAGCGACTCCATCCTGCCACCGAGGACAGCGATAGCACCACTACCGGCATGATTAGGTGACGAATACGGATGCCGATATCGCTATACTGGGCGGTGCTGGAGACATCATCGACCACCCCGCCGGTGGGCAGGTAGGGCAGCCAGGATGCACCTTGATCGTGCCAGGTTTTAAATTGGATACCGAGTAGCAGGTACAGGATCAGGCCGAACCAGAAGGTGGGCATCGAGATACCGAAGAAGCTGAACAGGGTAAGCGCGTAGTCGGTGGCTGAGTATTGCTTGACCGCGGAGTAGACCCCGATGGGGAAGGCAATCAGCAGCGAGATCAACACCGACAGGCTCATCAGCACAAGGGTATTGGCGAGCGGGCTGCGCCAGCGCTCCGAGGGGTGAGGTACGGCTACGCCAGAGGAATTGTCGGTGTAAGCGCCGCGCCCAAAGATAAGGTTGAGCACCGGCGTGCCGGTTGCTACCTTCCAGGACGTACCCCAGTTGCCGGTTATAATGCCACCGTTGCGGGGGATGCCCAGGCAGGAACCCAGGCTGCTGAAGTCGAACAGGTTGCTGCAGGTCGCCAGCGCCTTGTTTGCCGAAGCGATCAGCGGTGGATAGGTGCTGATAATATTCTGCAGACTCCCCTTCCGCGCTGGATCGGTGGTGCCTGTCATCTCTTGGACGGCGGCATCATAGGTGTTTTGCAGGTATACGGGGTTGTTGTTATCGGTCGGGTCCCAGTTGTATAGCCAGAAGAGGTAGCGGGTAACAATGTCCTTGTCGAGGCCGTAGCGGATAGTAGCCGCCCGCACCGCGGCGTTGCGCTCGGCGGTGGTGCGATAGGGCTTCTGCAGCACATCGCCGATTGGCCCACCCGGGGTCAGATTCAATAGGCCGTAAATCAACGCCGAGGTGAAGATCAGGACGAGTACGCCCTGAAGACTCCGGCGAATCAAATAAGTAGTCATCCTGCATCTCCTCCTTGAGGTAGGTCGCGCTGTGGTTGCACGATTGGTCTTGCTTGGCTAATATATGGTCTGGCTTTGGCAATCAGGGTTTGTGCGTGTTGCCAGTTTAGCAGAGACACATTATATTGTCAAATACGCTGCAGCGGGAATAGCGGATTGCCTGGTCAATCCGTGGCGAACCTCGATGCGGCGCAGCGACTGGATGTGTTTTGCTTACACGATATACCGCGATTGCCCGCTGGCGGTTCAATCACACATAACCTTTTTTTACCGATTTGCCGAATAAGGGATTTATGGCTGCGGCGTACACGATCTGAGCCATTTCATCGCGGCGAATGCTCTGGTTGGGGCGGAAGTTGTGGTCGGGAAAGCCGTTGATTACGTGGTGGGCGTGCGCGGTTTCCACTGCGATGTAGAAGACGTTGCTGGACGGCACGTCGCTGAAGGTTTGCGTCCCTGGCGTGACCAGCGGGTAATGCGTCGCGTTGACGACCAGCTTGGTAAGCTGGGCGCGGGTAATCGCGCGGTTGGGCAGGTAGCAAGGGTAAGTCGCGCCCGCTGCCTGGCAACCAGCCTGATCGAAGCCGCTGAGGATGGCGGCCTGGTAGCCGCTCTCTATGTATAGGTAGGCGAAGTAGGTGGGCGATACATCGCTGAAGGTTGGCCCATTGGTGGGGGTGAAGAATGGCACGGCGACGGCGAGGACGATGACCCTGGCGAACTGCCCCCGCGTGCTGCTTGCGGCGGGCGAGTAGTGGGTCGCATCGGTGCCGTTGACTACGCCGCGGCAGTTCAGGGTGTGGATAGCGGCGTAGAAGATATTGCCCTGCAGGTCGATGAAAGGATTGCTGCAGTCGGCGGGCGTGGCCGTTGGCGGCAGGGCGGTACTGGTCGGGCCGCCCGGCGTGTTGCTCGGCGCGGGCGTATTGGTGGGAGGTGCAGGCGTATTGGTGGGTATTGGCGTATTAGTAGGACCGCCGGGAGTATTGCTGGGCGCGGGCGTATTGGTAGCTGGCACTGGCGTGACGGTGGGGGTGCTAATGTGCAAATGCCCGGCGTACACGTCCTCGGCGTGGCTGCCGTGTCCATCGCTGTTGCGGGTATCAGTCCACGCCGCCCACACGTCGCTGTTGGTCGCACTCACGCCCAGGTAATCGCCTGCGTCACCATAGGAGTCGCTGGGGATGCCATCGCTCAGGTTGAAATTGACATCAGTGACCCGCTGATTGGTGGCGAAGCTCTGGCCGTCATCGGCGCTGGAGGTGTAGTAAAGGTCGGCGAGAATATTGGCGGGGTCGTTACGCATATCCATGAACACCACATCGATGCGCCCGTTGGGGGCAACTGCGATCGCTGGCTCGAACTGGTCGTGGTTGCCGCTATCATCATTCACCTTCAGCGGCGCGGCCCAGCTCGCGCCATTGTCGGTCGAGTGGGTGAAATAGATGTCCCAGCCGCTAGTGGCCTCGTTGCGGTCGTCGAGCCAGGTGAGATAGAGGTTGCCTTCCGGCCCGACTGCGGCAGCGGGGATGGAATTGACGTTCCAGCCGCGTCCGCTACGGTTATTGTATACGCCAGTAATTGTGGCGGCGATAATCGGTGCGGCGAAGGTATTGCCACCATCGGTCGAGCGCACCAGATTCAATGTATCCTCGTTGTTGTAAAAGACGTTGAGCGTACCGTCGGGCTGCACCACCGGGTTGATGTAGCCACGAGGAGTTGGTATCCCCAGCCCTGGTGCAGACCAACTAGCGCCTTGATCGGCGGAGTGGGCGCAGTAATCATTATGTGCAACATAATCATACCAGCAGACGTAGAGGCGACCAAAGTAGGGACTGGACGGCTGTTTGTCAATCGCCAGCCAGGCGCGGTCCTCATGTCCGACTGCGTCTACCTGCACAGCGGTACTCCAGGTGCGGCCACCGTCGCTGCTGTGGGTAACATAGTTGCCCTCCTTGATCGAAGGTGCGGTGTTGTAGGCAATCACGTTGGCGTAAACGTTGCCGCTGCCATCCCACTGCACTACGCCATCGGTGGAGTTGAACACGGTGGTGCCTGCGGGGTAGGTGATTGGCTGGTTGGCCCAGCTCGCGCCGCTGTCGGTGGTGGTGTAGAGCCAGACATAGCGCTGGTTGCCATCGGCGGGCCGCCAGTCCTTGCCTGCGATCACGACATTGAGCGGATTGGCGGGGTTGACCGCCGTAGAAGGCTGTTGTTGTGAGCAATTGCTATGGGTGAGATTGCAGGCGCTGTTGTCGTCGGTAACGGCGCGGTAGTTGGTGAAGGCGGCGGGCGAGTTGGGTGTGTCCAGCAGCGGGGCAAGCGCGTGCGGCTGCGCTGCCGCCAGGCGCTGACCGAACCCGCTGATCAATAGTCCGAGCAGTATTGCGATGACGACAAACGGGACTGGCTTTCTCATGTGATACCCCTTCTGCTTGTTATTGCTCATTGTGCCTGCTGCTGGGCATTTTAGCAGAATGGAGCTGCGGATGCAAGTGAAGAGAAGATGGTGGGTGGATTACGAGTTATTGATATAAGTAGGGGATGAGCTTGGGGGTCTGGGGGTTCAGCCCCCAGCTGCTGCAATGATATAGTGCGACCGAGGATGGCGGGTGCGCGACACGCTATAGCATTCCCCAACCAGGGCGAACAACGGTTCGCCCCTACTAAACTATAGCATCGCTTCGGCAAATTGGTATAAGTAGGGGATGAGCTTGGGGGTCTGGGGGTTCAGCCCCCAGCTGCTGCAATGATATAGTGCGACGGGTTAGCTTTAGCCCTGGCCTGACCGCGCCGCCAGCGGGTGGCATACGATGGGCATTGATGCGCTTGAGCCGCTGGGGGCTGAACCCCC
>JANXYP010000365.1 GCA_025355955.1 Chloroflexota bacterium | reverse complement strand
AATGCTAGTCAGCGAGGCGTGGATTGGCAGTTCAGCACTGCTGATGCACGTATTAAGTTGAAGCGGCTTTACCCAGCCATCATAACTTAGTTTACGAGGTACTGAGTGCTGAGTGCTGAGTAACAGCAAAAAGCCTCTCTTGGGGAGAGATTTGGTGAGGGGAGCAGGCAAAAAGCCTCGCCCCAACGGGGAGAGGTTTGGTGAGGGGAGAATCTCGCCCAGCATCACTGCCAATTGTAACTACCAACCTTGGACAAATAGCTAACCTATTCTACCTTCTACCTTCTACCTTCAGAAATGGAGCAATTTTGTGAACCAAGCCGTAATCATCGCTGGTGTGCGTACCCCGATTGGGGTGATGGGCGGCGCGATGCGCGATTTGCCTGCCCAGGAGTTGGGCCGCCTAGTCACTACTGAGCTAATGGAGCGTACCAAAATTGACCCTGCGCTAATCGAAGAGATCACCTTTGGCTGCGCTGGGCAAGGCAGCGACGCGCCCAACGTCGCCCGTGTGATCAGCTTGCAAGCAGGTTTGCCCATCACCATCCCTGGCATGACCGTGCATCGCAACTGCGCCAGCGGTATCCAGGCAGTAGTCACCGCCGCGCAGAACATCAAGTGCGAGGATGCCGATGTGCAAATTACTGGCGGGGTTGAGAGCATGAGCAACATCCCCTACGTCAACCGCGATATGCGCTACGGCAAGCGCCTGCAGCACAGCGTCTTCATTGACGCGCTATGGGAGGGCCTCACCGACCCGATCTGCAACCAGCTAATGGGCGCAACCGCCGAAAACCTGGTAGCCGAGTTCGACATCAGCCGCGAGGATCAGGACAAGTACGCGGTGGAGAGTCACAAGAAGGCGTTTCGCGCCATCCGCATGGGCAAGTTCAGCGATGAGATCATGACCGTGATGGTGCCGAAAAAGATGGCGGGCCGCACGGTTGCGCCGGAGCCGTTCAGCCAGGATGAAGGCCCAAACATCAGCCTGACGGTGCAGACGCTGGCGATGTATCCTACCGTGTTCAAGAAAAATGGTGGCAGTGTCACCCCCGGCAACTCCTGCCCGCTCAACGACGCAGGCGCGGCGATGCTGGTGATGTCTGACCGCAAGGCCGCCGCGTTGGGCTACACCCCGCTTGCTGGAATCCGTAGCTACGCATTTGCGGGCGTGGAGCCGGAGCGGATGGGCATCGGCCCGGTGGAGGCCATCCCCAAGGCGTTGCAGAAGGCGGGCCTGAAGCTGGAAGATATTGACCTGTTCGAGATAAATGAAGCGTTCGCCGCGCAATATCTGGCAGTGGAGCGGCTGCTCGGCCTGGATCGCAGCAAGGTCAACGTCAACGGCGGGGCAATTGCGCTAGGCCACCCCATCGGCGCGACTGGCGCACGGCTAATCATCACCCTTGCCTACGAGATGAAGCGCAGCAACGCCCGCTACGGGGTGGCCGCCCTATGCGTCGGTGGTGGTCAAGGCGCGGCAATAGTGCTGGAAAGGGAGCTAGACTGATGGGCGAAACATCACACAAGGCGGAACTGTTGGATAATCTTCGCGCCGCGCACGAGCCGCTGGAGCAGACGTTGGCAGCGATGACAGCAACGCAGCTAACCACCCCCGGTGTGTACGCCGACGACAACGGCGAATGGACGGTCAAGGACATTCTCGCCCACATCACCTGGTGGGAACAGTCGGTATTTGGCTGGCTCGACCTGCCGCGTGCGGTAGAGCGTTCGCCGCTGCCTGAAGGTGAACTTAGCGAGGAACAGACCAACAACGCCATCTTCGAGGGCAATCGCAACCGTCCGCTCGATGCTGTGATGAATAGCTTTCAGCACTCGTACCAGCAACTGGTAAGCGCTGTCGAAGCCGCCTCCGAGGAGCAACTGAACCAGCGGCGCAAATCCGCCCCTAATGGCCCCACCATCTACGAAAGTTTCCCCGGCAACACCTACGACCACTATCAGATACACCTCCAGTCCATGCGCGACTGGCTGGACAAGCAATAGAGGAGCAACAATGTTCATTTTCAAAGCTGCCGTGGTCGGCGCGGGTGCAATGGGTGGTAGCATCGCCCAGGTGATCAGCTATTCCGGGCTGCCGGTCATTGTCAAGGATGTGGATCAGCACCAGCTAGATCTGGCGATGCAGAAGGCCCGCAGCATCTATGAAGACCGCGTGAAGAAGGGCAAGATGAACGCCTCGCAGGTGGAGGATCGGATGGCCCTGATCACCCCGCAACTCGATTACGCCGGGTTCGACGATGTGGACATCGTGATTGAGGCGGTGCCGGAGAAGATGGTGATCAAGCAGGCAGTGTTCCGCGAACTCGACGGCATCTGTCACCCTGGCGCAATCCTTGCCAGCAACACCTCCGCCCTCAGCATCAGCGAGATGGCCGCCGCGACCAAGCGGCCCAACAAGGTGATCGGGATGCACTTCTTCAACCCCGCCCACGTGATGAAGCTGGTGGAGGTCATCCCCGGCCAGCAGACCGACGCTGAGACGATTGAGGATGTGGGTAGCTTCGCCCGTGACCTGCGTAAAATCGCGGTGGTGGTGAAGGAGTGTCCCGGCTTCCTGGTCAACCGCCTACTTGCCCCCTACCTGAACGAGGCAGCCTACGCCTTGCAGGAGGGCGCGGCCACAACCAGCCAGATTGACGGCGCGGCCACTCAGGCGGGGATGCCGATGGGACCATTCATGCTCTCCGATATGCTCGGCCTCGACATCTGCTACCACGCCGGTGCAACCATGTATCAGGCTTACGGCGAACGAATGCGCCCCGCCGAACTGATGCAGAGGATGTACGATGCTGGTCGGTTGGGCCAGAAGGCGGGGCGCGGCTTCTACACCTATGGCGACGACGCGCCCCCCACGCTCGACGACCTGATCGTTCAGGTGCAGCGCGAGACCGATAAGCTGACTAAAGACTTCAACGTTGATCGCATCTTGTTGCCAATGATGAATGAGGCGGCCCTGGCTCTCGATGAGGGCATCGCAGGTATCGCTGACATCAACACGGCGATGATGGCGGGCGCGGGTATGCCGGTCGGCCCATTGGCAATGGCCGACGAGCTGGGCCTGGATGAAGTCCTGCAGCGGCTGGAAGCCTACGAGCAGCAATTCGGCCCCCGCTTTACCCCTGCCCCGCTGCTGCGTCAGAAGGTGGCCGCAGGCGAACTGGGCAAGAAGACGGGTCGCGGCTTCATGGAGTATGCCTAGCACGACCAAAGTTTTGCGTTTTGCGTTGCCGATGGGCGTAACGCTTTAGCTTCCCGCAAGGGAGAGCGCTAGTAGGCAGGCGAATAGAATAAGCGGGTCACGGTTTATCGTTCACGCAAAGGTGATGAATGGGACTAGCAACCAGCCAGCGCATAGACGATTCGGTAGTGAGGTCTCGAAACCGCACTGATGGGCTAGCTATCGCTGCCTTTGCGATTAGCCTCATCTGGCTACTGGCGGTGGCATACCTCTAT
>JANXYP010000362.1 GCA_025355955.1 Chloroflexota bacterium | reverse complement strand
CGCTAAAGTTATGACTAGCCACAATAAACTGATCAAGACTAATCTGACCATCAACAAACTCTATAACGATTTTTCTGATTTCCAGTACAGCAACTTCACGTTTAGCATCAAGCTCCTTCTCCCGCGCTACATAAGCCTTATCCTGCTGATAAGCACGATAGAGCGCACGCAAACGCTCCTGTTGCGCTTCGGTCAGTTGTATATCGGCTGCTTCGGCCATAGTCGTCACCTTCAGATTGCGTTTTAGTGCTGCCGAAACGGACAGCCGTGTTGCGTCACGTGCGCTTCGTACTCAGCCCGCCAATGCTTGATGCCGCTGACAATGCAGGGGGCAGCGGAGTCGCCCAGCAGGCAGAAGCTCTTGCCCGCGATGTTGGTGGCGACGCTGGCAACCAGGTCTATGTCCTCCATGCGCCCCTCGCCGTGTTCGAGACGTTCGAGAATCTGCACCAGCCAGTAGGTGCCTTCGCGGCAAGGGGTGCATTTGCCGCAGCTCTCCTCACGGTAAAACTCCGACATTCGCAGTGCGGCGCCCACCATGCAGGTGGTCTCATCCATGACGATGACCGCGCTGCTGCCCAGCATCGAACCAGCAGCGGTGCAGCTATCGAAGTCCATTACCAGGTCGGCCTGATCTGCGGGCAAAATCGCCGCCGAGGAGCCGCCGGGAATGAACGCCTTGAGCTTGCGCCCGCCGCGCACGCCGCCCGCCAGTGCAATTAGCTGGTTCATGGTGTAGCCGCCAGGGGTTTCGTAGTTGCCGGGGCGTTCGATGTGACCGCTAATCGAGTATATCATCGGGCCGGGGGTTTTGGCGGTGCCAAACTGCTTGAACCAGTCCGCGCCGTGGCGGACAATCGGTGGCACGTGCGCCAGGGTACCGATGTTGTTGATCACGGTGGGGCTGGCGTATAGGCCGGAGACGGCGGGGAAGGGTGGGCGCAGGCGGGGGTAGCCGCGCTTGCCTTCCAGAGACTCCAGCAGCGCACTCTCCTCGCCGCAGATGTATGCGCCCGCGCCGCGATGCACCACGATCTCCACACCGTAGCCGCTGCCCAGAATATTGTCACCGATGAAGCCGTGCGCCCGTGCCTCGGCGATGGCCTGCTCCAGCATCACCGCACCACGCTTCATCTCGCCGCGAATGTAGATAAAGGCGCGGGCGATGTTGGTGGCGTAGCAGGTGATCAGGATGCCCTCGATCGCCTGGTGCGGGTTCTGCTCAATCAGTTCGCGGTCATGGAAGGTGCCGGGTTCGCTCTCGTCGGCGTTGACGCACAGGTAGCGAGGGCGCGGGTTGGTGTTCTGCGGCGGTAGGAAGCTCCACTTGCGCCCGGTGGGGAAGCCCGCGCCGCCCCGCCCGCGCAGCCCACTGTCGGATACCACCTTGCCAACTTCTTCGGGGGTCATGGTCAGGGCCGCCTTCAACCCCTCATACCCGCCATTGGCAATGTAGGTGTCAATCGCGCTGATACCGGAGATGGCCTTGTTGCGGAGGACGGTGGGTTGGTAGCCTTGCATTGTTGGTTGCATAATTTTTCACCATCTAAAGAAGCTGTTATTATTGCCCAGGCTTACGGGCAACTGTGTCCTGAAAGATCTGAATGCCGCCCTTGTTGCGATTACTGGAAGCGTCATTGACGGCATTGACGTACAGCCGCATGATTTCCTGTTCGCTGATATTGTTCATCTTCGCCATCAGCTTCTGGGTATTGTGGAACAGGCCGAGGGTAATACCCATCATCGCCCAACCCTCGGCGCTTGTGCCGCCCAGCGGATACTCCTCGAACTCAGTGTGCAAGTCGATGAGGCCATGTTGGCGCAACTGTTCGTCAATATGGTCGGGGATGTAGGGGTCAGCGCCCAGTTTGACGATCGCATCGTAGAATAGCTTAAATAGCTGGCGATAGGCGGGATCATCGAAGGCAGTCATCGTACTGGTAGCCGCCATCTTGGCCCAGAAATGTCCACCGGGGCGCAGCCGCTGCACCAATGCATCGAGTACGGTTTTCATATCAGTCAGATGTTGCAGCACCATCGAGGCGTAAACCAGATCGAATGGGCCGTCGGGCAGAGCTTGCTGCACGTCGCCAATGACAAACTCCACGTTGGTGGCGCCAGCTTTCTGCGCCTGCTCCCGCGCTTTGGCAATTGCCCGCTCGTCGCGGTCAATCCCGACAATTTGGGCAGCGGGGTAGATTTCGTGCAGCACCAACGTCAGTTGGCCCTCGCCGCAGCCCAGGTCGAGGATGCTACGCACGTCATCGCCGACCAGCCGCCTGGCATTGTCGCGCAGATAGCCGCTAAACAGCCGCGTCTGGGTTTCCAGCCGCAG
>JANXYP010000355.1 GCA_025355955.1 Chloroflexota bacterium | reverse complement strand
TCACCATCGTCCAGCGTGGGTGCAACGTAGTTGTTACGTACCGCTACATCGGCGAGGCTGGCGAACACATCGAAGTGAGCGATCGCGTCGGCGGTGCGTAGCAGCATCTCGGCCTGTTCGCTGATTTCGTTCAGCACGCGCTCGTAGGCAGCGCGCTCGATGTCCACCAACGTCGCCTCGGCGTTGTTGATCTGCAATTCGAGATCCTTCAAAGCCGGGGTGATGTAGCGTTCCTCGTTCGCCATCGTCTGCTTACGCACGTAGTCGGCAGGCATCGGCTTGTCGCCATGCACGCGGGAGATGGCGATGTAGTAGCCGAACACCGCGTTGCTGTCAATTTTCAGGTTCTTGATGCCGCTGCGTTCGCGCTCCATCTGCGCCATCTGGTCGAGCAACTGCCGAGCATTGGTCTTGAGGTTCTGGCGCTCATCATAGTCAGCGTCGAAGCCGGGGGCGATCGCTTTGCCCTTGCCCAGCACCGCGACTGGCTGGTTGTTGTTCTCCGGGTCGAGATAGATGGCCCGCGTCACCAGATCGCAGATGTCGCCGCACTCGTTGAGCCGTTGCACCAGCGCAGCGAAGATAACCTCACGCTTGTTCATGTCAGGGGTGGGAGCGAACAATTCCTTGACCTCGCGCACCCGCTTCAGCGTAGCCGCCAGGCTGACCAGATCGCGCGGCAAGGCGATGCGCTGGGTGATGCGGTTAGTGACCCGCTCGATGTCGGCCATGCCGTTCAGCAGTTCGCGCAGGCGTTCACGGCGCTGGGTCTGCTCCACCAGCACGCTGACTGCATCGAGCCGCGCCCGCAGGCGGGGCAGGTCAATCAGCGGTTGCGACAACCAACGGGAGAGCATCCGCCCGCCCATGCCGGTTTTGGTGCGGTCCAACACGCTGATTAGTGACATTTTGCGCTCGCCTTGCCGCTCCACAAGTTCGAGGTTGCGGCGGGTCTGGGGGTCGAGGGTCATGTAGCCCTCCACCGAGTAGGTGCTGAGGCGATGCAGTTGCTCCAACGCAACCGGATTGGTCTCGCGTAGGTAGGCAACCAGTGCGCCAGCGGCCCTGATTGCCAGAGGTAGGTTGGCGCAGCCGAAAGCGTCCAGCGTCTGCACTGCAAAGTGGCCGAGCAGGGCGTTGCGGGCGTTTTGCAAGGAAAAATCCTCAACTGGGAACGGGGTAGTTGGCGCGTTGCTCACATCAGGCGGTGGGGCGGCCATAGGCAGCTTGTCGGCAGAGGCGGGGATGTGGCCGTCGTTGGCTTCCGCAGCCCACTGCCGCAACCTGGCCTTGCTCACCACCTGGCTCTGGCGGCGCGGCACGGCGGCTGGCACGATTAGCTCGGCGGCGGCGATGCGGTCAAGCTCCTGTCGCAACCGCAGGCTGCCGTCGTCGTTGCTGAACTGGGTGGTCTGGAACTCGCCGGTGGTGATGTCCACATAGGCCATGCCTGCCTGATTGCCGTCAATCAGCGCAGCGGCCAGGTAGTTGTTGCGCTTCTCACTGAGCATCCCCGGCTCGACTACCGTGCCAGGGGTGATCACGCGGGTGATCTTGCGCTCGATCATCTCCTTGCCGGGCGCACCCATCTGCTCGGCGACCGCCACCTTGTAGCCCTTGGCGATCAGGCGGGCGATGTAGTTCTCCGCCGCATGGTAGGGCAACCCCGCCATCGGCATCCGCTCTTTGCTCTGGAAGTACATCTCCCGCCCAGTCAGCACCAGGTCAAGCTCCTGCGCCACGATATAGGCATCACCCTCGAACGTCTCGTAGAAGTCGCCCAGGCGGAACAACAGGATCATATCGGGATACTGCGCCTTGAGGTCGAGGTACTGCTTGCAGACATCGGTGGGGTCGCCAGCGCGCTTCTTATCTTTGGAATTAAATCTGGTCATGCTCACCACTCCTTGCGTACACATTAGCACATTTGTGCCAGTATTGTAGCACATTTCGTGGGGATATGCAAGCAGCGGTGTTAGTCTGAGGCAATAGCTATCTGACCAACCTGATGATAGCTGAGAGTTGGATGGGATTGTCGGTATTAATTAAGAGAGGTCATTTAGCAGCAAGATGTACTAAAAACCCCTAGGATTTTCTCGTTGAAAAGCATAGCCACGCTGCGTGCAGATATCACGCCAAGTATCCTCATCAATCTCATTAAAATGCCAACCTCGAACTTGGCAGATCCTTTTCCAGCAGCATGAGCTAACAAGGGCTTCAGTTGGGATTGTGCCGCGCTTCAAATCCTGTAGGATTTCTGTTTCAGACTTTCTGTGGTATCCATCGCAAGCCATACCGTTCTCCTTATGCATTGTTTAGCAAGGCCATGACACAACTTAACCTTCTTGAGTTCATTGTATTACTGATTAGAACTTTAGTCAACTAAGGCTACAGGTGGGCAAACAGTTCACAATCCTGCTCATCGCGGGTGGCGGCCCGCCCTCTTGCTGCGCTGCAATGCTAATCGGACCCGATAACATCTCCGTAGGGGCGCATGGCATACGCCCTGTTGCCCAGCGTCAATGCCCATTGGCAGCGTCAATCTTACCATCCCTTTCCGTGTCTTCCGTTCTCTCCGTGTCTTCCGTGATTCTAAACATCATTTTCGATAGGCATTGATACAATGCATCGGGGCGTATGCCATGCGCCCCTACCTCAACATTGATGCTCACGATTGGCATTGATGCGTTTCAACTGGGCGAGTGCAGCCCGCCCTTACCCCAGAACACGCTGGTTGCGATAGATTCTTGCCAGTCAAGATTCTCCCCCAAACCCCCGCTGGGGGCTTAGTAATTGATGGTATGCGAGATTTCTCCCCCAAACCCCCGCTGGGGGCTTAGTAGTTGATGGTATGCGAGATTTCCCCCCCAACCCCCCGCTGGGGGCTTAGTAGTTGATGCTTCAGCGGAACTTCCCCCCAAACCCTTGCTGGTGGCCTTTCGCATCCCAACCTTACCGCATCCTTACCATTAGTTCGGCGCAGCCCACCCCTTATGTAAACAACCCGACACCGCAAGTGTAAAGCAGTTGACCCATCCGCGCCGACCCAGACCGTATAATTCACTCATCCACAGAGCAGAACCAAATAAGCGCGACGGCGGGCGGTGGCGA
>JANXYP010000344.1 GCA_025355955.1 Chloroflexota bacterium | reverse complement strand
CCACCTGATAACCGCAGCGATGGCGGCGGTGCTGGCGCTTGCCGCCCTGTTTGCCAGGTATCTGGCCGAGTTCGCGCATTTGATCAGGTTACCGCCATGCAGAAACTAGCTGAACCATGCGGCAATGCGCTAAAAACCCAGCCAGGCAAGCATATAGCTCACCCGGCTGGGTCGCCTACACACGCGGAGCGTAGACAACCTATTATAGCACAGTCATGCTAGATCGGCCCAGACAATGATTGCCGCTTGACGCGCCGCAGGGTTGAGGGAGGTTGCGAATGTAGTGTGTAGGGGGTGCGAAACCAGCCCTACCGTGTAGTTGTCGTCTCCCAGGTTGGGAGGGCGAACTGGCTGGAGTCTGGTATAATTGCCTATGAACTATTTTCTTCTGGTGCTGGTCGAGCCTGAGCTTGAGGGCAGTGAGGAGCAGATCAAGGCGCGGGTTGCCGAACTGTTGGCCCCCTACTCTAGCGATCTGCTCTGTACTGAGCACATCGCGGAGTGCCGGAGGATAGATTGCGACGAGCCTGACCATGTGCGCTCCCTGCTCTACGCAAAGTGGGATTGGTACGTCATCGGCGGAGATTATGATGGACTGGTCATCGGTGACGAACACGCCCAGCCTGCCAACCCCGGTGGGTGGAAACTGGCTCGTAATATGAGGCGGGTGAAGGATCTGCCCGAAGATATCGCCTACTGGTCCATACTCAGTCCCGATGGCTGGTTCGACAACCCCAGCCTGCACGCTCACCCCGAAGCTGATGTGCTAAGGGAGTGGCTCATCCTCAGCACGCGGCTGCTTGGTCGCTACCCCAGCTACCTCGCGGTTGGGGTTAATGCACATAACTTAGCCCTTAAACTCGTAGCCACCATTACAACAGAGCCAATTTGGTTTGGGGCTATCTATGCGCCTAACAACCCGCTCCCATAGAAACAAGAGGCTGGCGAGCAGGCCCGCGCTGCCGAGATGCTAGGGTGAGCAGGGGCAGGGGTGGTCATCAAGGGCGGCCAAGCCTTAGTGATTGAAGCGGCGGATAAGTTCATTCACTCAGTAGTCATTAAGGTGTAGGTGTGCGAAGATGCGTGGCACGTGCCAGTTCTCGCTGGCGTACAGCAGAATACGAGCACGTTCGACTTCGCGGGCGGGCGCGGTGGGAGAACGGCTCAACTGCTCACGTTGCTCACGCTCATCGGCTTGAAGCGGTCGCAACTTCATAATGGTAGGCATAGCGACCTCCATGCTAGGATTCTGCTATCACATCATATATTTAGCGGTTGCACCACTTAGCTGTCAGGGCTGCTAAATGTGTACGTAGAGAAGCTACATGATTAGAACAATCGTGTGCTTGTGCAGGCGTGTGCTTGTGCAAACGCCCCCATGAGGAAAGGACAGCATAGAAATGCCAAAAACGAAGAGGGAAATCTGTCAGTTGCTCAAGGCTAACGAACTAAGGACACAAAGAAGATTTGAAGAAGCTCTTGACATATATACCCAGCTTGCTCAAGGTGGCAACGAAAGCGCCGAACTCCTAGCAGTGATCGGTGAGTGCTACTTTGAGTTTGCTGCTGTTGCCAGTAATGGTGACGAGTGCAATTTGAAAGCAATTCAATGGTTGGAGAGGGCTGTAGCGATGGCACCAAATGACGCATCCCTCCACGCTCGTTTGGCGTTTCTTTATTGGGTGGCAGTGCTTGACTATGAGCGTTCTGCTCGTGAGTTCCGTATAGCAATTGAACTAAACCCAAACAATTCAGATACCCTCCTCAGCGCAGCTGGCATCTACGGGGTACCTGGAGGTTATGTTTCTTTGGACGAGGCATTGCGCTGGCTTGAGATGGCCACAAAAATTGACCCAAATAATCCTCTATACTATTTCCGTATGGGAGATGTGTATAATAGTGATGGTCAGGCACAAAACGCAGAGCAAGCATGGACTAAAGCACTTCTTTGCACCAAAGCCATAGATGTGATGTTCACTAGGGGGCTTGAGTGGAAGCTATGTAAAGAGGGATAAGACATATGCACAAGCATCTAGGAGTTTGACCCTAAAGCGCAATCCGTGGCCGAGCTTCCATGAAAACCAGACCAAACAGAACTACACCGATCAGTGGCGGGACCCCCGCTATATGCTGTTCAACATCTGGTCCTGGCCGGCGATGTTCATCGCGGTGGCGATGACCAGCGGCGCGCCAATGTGCTGCACACCGCTGGGCTGCCACTCGCCTGGGTGGTCTTCCCCGCCGTGCTGCTAAACAAGCTAGCCTGGGAGGTGGAGAAAACCGGCTGGTTTGCCCGTCTCAGCCTACCG
>JANXYP010000289.1 GCA_025355955.1 Chloroflexota bacterium | reverse complement strand
TGCTGCTCCCAGTCAATCCGGTAGTTGGCCGAGCTGCTTGCCAAAGTGGACAGCGCGGCGGTTAGCATCAGGCCAACCAGCAACAACGCCAGGTAGAGCGGACGGCCCCGTGTTCGTATCTTTCTCATCGTAGTTTCCTTTCACAGTGCTGAAGGTAGGTAGAAGGTAGAAGGTAGAAGGTAGAATGGTGATAATCCCCACTCATGCTTCATGCCTCATCCCTCGTGCCTCACTTCAGATTGACGAGAACGGTAACGTAGCCATCCTTGTCGGGGGCGCTGGCAACCTTGCCGATAATGTTGTCGTCGCCTTTGGCCGCCACGCTGAGGCCGCCATCGCTAGCGAGGGTGAGGCGGTCGCCCATCTTAGCAGCGGTGGAAACCTTCATCTGGGCCTGGCCGAGTACCACCACGCTGAGGGTGTCGCCCGGCTGGATGGTGGTGGCCTTGTCGTCAATGTGCCAGCCGCCATCGTCGCGGGTCTTGCCGTTGCTGAGGATTTGCTTATGCTCCTGCCAGGCCATGCGGTATTGGGCTACGCCCATAGCCAGTGTCGCGTTCTGGGCATTCGCCTGCACCACGCCGAGGGTAGCTTCACCGTGAACTACATGGTTGTTGCCGTCGAGGGCGAGTACATCGCCAGGATGCAGCGGCTGCGTGCCGTGGTACTCCACCACCAGATCGTAGGATGCGTGAGTGTCATAGGCAAAGGCGCTAACGTGGCCCTGGGCGTAGACTGAGGTGTAGTTGGTGCCGTTAAACGGACTACCAAATTGACCGTCGAAGCCTATGTTGCCAGATTGACCCTGTCCACCAAAACCTACGATGCCGCTTCCAGCCGAGCTAGTACTGGTCGCGCTGCCACCATACCCCACGATGGCATCACCACCTTGCTGACTGCCGTTGCCAGCCAGGCTGTCAACACCATCCCCGCCAGTGCTAAGGCTATCACTCCCGCCCGCGCTAAATATACCAATACCTCCACCAGCGAAACCGGAGGCGCTGCTATCGCCACCATGAGCAACCACCCCGTAGCCGCCGTAGTTTGTACTCGATGTAGTGGCAGTGAAAACACCGCCTGCTACGATGCCGATGCCAGCCACGCCCGCGCTGTCCTGCTGATTGGTGCTGGTGGTTGATGTGCCATACAGACCGAAGCCGGTGCTAGTGGCGGATACCCCGTACTGCGGGCCGCTGCCCCCGCCAGTGTTGGTGAACGAGCCGCCATAGCCAGTGGTGCCACCAGCGGATGAGCTAAATGCTTGTATGCCATACTGGTAGTTGTTGCCGCCGCCGTAGTTTTGGAAGTAGCCGCCGAAACCAGCGCCACCCCCAGTGGAGTTGTTGTACCCAGCGATGCCGTACTGCGTGCCGCTGCCGCCGCCATTGTTGTTGAAGACACCAGCAACCCCGCCAGTTGTGCCGCTGGAGCTAGCTTCGCCATCCACACCAATCGAGCCATAGCCGCGCACGCCCGCCCCAAAGTTGGCCGTGTCGGTGAACACACCGCCAACCCCGCTGGCGACGGTGCTAACCCCCACTACGCCGGAGGACTGCAATGCAGTGCTGTTGGCGTTGGAGGCCGCATAGACACCGTAGCCACTGCTGGCGTTGGCCCGTACCGCCACGTTATTGGCGTTGCTGGCCGGACTGTAGTTGTTGAACAGCCCTGCGCTGGTGTTGCCGCTGTTGCTGTTGGCCGAGGCGACCAGACCCTGTAGCGCGCCAGCGGCGACTACCCCGCTGCCGCTTGCCGCGGTGTCGGTGAACACGCCGCCTGCGCCGCTAGCGACGGTGCTAACTCCACCTACGCCTGCGCTCCCACGACGCGCCTGGCTGCCTCTCGACTCACCGAGCAGCCCGTAGCCATGGTTGCTGATACCATAAACACCCAGCACGCCGTTGCCATATAGCCCCGCATTTAGCGGGTCGGTAGTGTCGCTATTGACCGTGTTGACTACGCCATAGCCGTTAGGGTTCTGCAACTGAGGCAATGCGGCGCTGACGTATGCGCCGGGGGCAAGGCTGGCAGCATATGGCGCGAGAGTAAGCTCCAGGCGGGGAGCCATCTCCGCATCGCTGCCCACGGTGATGCCGAGGTAGACCTTGTTCGCCATGCTCTGCAGCAGGCCAATGTTGATCGGTGTGGCGCTGCCTAGCTGGTAGGTAAACAGGCCGTTGCTATCGGGGGTGACGCTAACCGGCCCCTCGGTGAACAGCAGGGTGCCGCCGCTGAGGGCAGTGTAGAGCTTGAAGGTAAGGTTGCGGGCGGTGGTAATCGGGTTGCCGGATGGGTCGGTGAGCCTGCCCTGGGCGGTGAGGTGGTAGGGAGCTTGGTCAGCGGGGCTGGCTGGCTTGCCCTTGCCAGTGTTAGCCTGTGGGGCCACCTGCGCGGATACGCTGGCGAGGGTGTTGTGCGCGGCGGCGGGGCTGCCAGCCCCTTGCAGCAACAGCGCGAACAGGGCAATGCCGATAACGGCAAACGAGATGATGCGGTTGAGTTTCACGGTTTTATTCCCTTTCTTGAGAAACGATTGAGTTTGATAAGGGGTTGGGTTATTCCCACCCGCAGCCAGGCGGCGCGACGATCACCGCTAAAACCATCATATCCGACGAAATGGACAAAAAGATACAGTTTTTTTGGGCAAAAGTTTGGGCAATTTGGCAAATGTGCAGGGCTGGTGTTGACAGGGGAGCAGGGGGTTGTCCACCAAGGTGAGGTTG
>JANXYP010000272.1 GCA_025355955.1 Chloroflexota bacterium | reverse complement strand
TTGGTTTCGTAGGGGTGTGATTCATCACGCCCTGCCGACTAATCAGTCCAGATAATCAAACAACTGCTCCAGGTTATGGATTTCGCCCTCCGCTGGCGGGTTGGGTGGATCTGCATCGGCGTGGAAGCGGTTGACCCAGATAGCGTGCCAGCCAGCGGCGCGGGCAGCCTCCACATCGTGACTCTGGTTGTCGCCCACAAACAGCATCTCGCCTGGCGCACACGGCGACCCTACCGTACCCGCCCGCTGCATTGCCAGCGCGAAAATAGCCAGGTCTGGCTTCATCAGGTCGACCTCGCCCGCCACGATGATCGTCTGCAGCGGAAAGTAGTGAGCAATATCTAGCACCGCAATCTCGCCACGCTGTAGTGGCCCTGGCCCGTTGGTGATCATGCCCAGGGTGTAGCGCCCCTGTAGCCGCTGTAGCACGGCGCGGCTCTCAGGGTAGAGGAACAGGTTGGCAAAGCGCACCCGGCCATACGCATCGGCCAGTTCGATGATGAAGTCCATGTCGTGGATGCCCTGATAAGCAAATGCCCGCCGCCAGAACTCGTCGCGCCCGATGCCCATTACCCCCGCGCCAATTTGCGCCCGCGCCTCCTCGAACACGCGGCTGCGGTCAGATTCGAAGCGGCTGGCATCGAAGTCGGGGTAACGGGCGTGAATGATGGGGATGACCGCTGCGCCCGCCCGCTGCACGCTGGTCAAGTGGTCGCACAATGTGCCATCAAGGTCGAAGAAAATCGCTTTGGGTTGGATGCGGTTCGGCATAATCAGTCTATCTCCGTCAACCTAAACAAGCGGCGGGCGTTAGCGGTGGTCGCGGCAGCCAGCTCGTCCACGCTGATGCCGCGCAGCTCGGCGATTTTGGCAGCGGTGTACACCACCCGTGCCGGTTCGTTGCGCCGCCCGCGATACGGCTCAGGGGTGAGGAATGGGCAGTCGGTCTCCAGCAGTAGCCGCTCCAGTGGCACATTGGCGGCCACCTCGTGACGGTCATGTGCATTCTTGAACGTGACTGGCCCCGCCAGCGAGATGTAGTAGCCCAGCGCGATCGCCTGTGCCATGATGTGTAGATTGCCGCTGAAGCAGTGCATCACCCCACCCGTCCCCTGGCCTTGCTCGGTGATCAGGCGGATGGTGTCCACATCGGCGTTGCGGCAGTGGACGATCACCGGCAAGTCGAACTCACGGCCCAGCGCCAGTTGCGCGATGAAGGCGGGGTGCTGCTGCTCAGGTGTAGTCCAATTGCGGTAATAGTCCAGCCCGGTTTCGCCGATACCGACTACCAGATCGCGGTTGGCGACGATCAGTTCGCGCAACTCCGCCAGCCGCGCTGGGGTCAACTCGCCCGCGTCGTTGGGGTGAACCCCTAGCGCAGCGCGGATGAAAGGATGGGCGCGGGCAATCTGCAATGAACTCGCCCAGGTGTTGGGCGTAACTGCTACCTGCACCATCTGCCGCACTCCGGCATCGCGGGCGCGGGCGATTACCGCCTCGCGATCCTCATCGAAGTCGGGCTGGTCCAGATGGGCGTGGGTGTCAATCAAGGTCGGCATAGGCGAGGAAAATATACAACTTTCCACCCCGCTCTGTCAAGTCGACGCAACATAAGGGGTCCAGGCAGCGTCTGCAATATAGCAGCCTTGATATCCCGCTTGCCCGCGTTGCTATCCTGTCGTATAATGTACCAGCCATCCGCCGAAAGGAAAACGATGATGAGAGCTACCCGCCCACTGTTCACCGCGCTGACCGCCGCGCTGCTGTTCGCGGTCGCGCTGACTATTGCCCCGCCTGCGACCCCGGCGCTCAACCCGCCTGCGAGCAACCAACAAGCACCGCTCAACACCTCAACCATAACCACCACCCCGACGGGCTGCGATGGCTGGAGTGAGGCCGCACCATATCCTATCCCTATCCAGGGCAATGCGGTGGTAAGCCTGGGCGGCTACATCTACAGCTTCGGCGGCAGCGATCAGTACACCCCGACAACCGCTGCCTACAAGTTCGACGGCAACACCTGGGCCGCGATCGCCTCGCTGCCAGTCTCACGCACCTTCGCTAGCGCGGTATCAGACGGCACGTATATATACATTATCAATGGTACAGGTCCGTATACCAACCACGGCACGGAAACGAACACCGTCTACCGCTACGACCCGGCCGCAAATACCTATACCTCACTTGCTCCCGACCTCTACGCTACTGCCAACCAAGCAGCGGTTTACCTTGACGGCAGTATCTTCCGCATCGGCGGCATCAGCCGTGTTTATATACTTATTCAAGGAAACGTGGACATTCCCATAAGCAGCGTTGATGTTTATATCGTTGCTTCTAATTCATGGATTACAGCTTCCAACTACCCATACACAATCATTGATGAGATGGCGGTTGCCGAAAATGGACATATTCTTGTTGCGGGCGGTAACCCAGGAGATCATTATGGTAATCCTGACTTGCCAATTACCAAGACTTACAGCTATGACCTTAGCAGTAACCTTTGGGACGATGGAGCAATTGCCGATATGCCATCGGAACGCGCTGCCGTCCCTGCCGCGATGTTGAGCGGGAGGTGGATAATTGCAGCTGGCGATAGTAGCCCGCTCCTTGGCTGGAATCCGGCGCTAAACACCTGGACAAACGCAACTGCAAGTCTAACCCAAACAGTCTTCTATGGAGGCGGAGCAACACTAAATGGCTCATTCTACATCGTAGGCGGTGGAGATAGGCAGCAGGGACATACCAATACATGGGTCTATAGCAACAGTTGCCCCCCCAGCCTGACCCCAACTGGCACACCACCCACCCCAACGCCATCGCCTACACCGCCTTGCCAGATATGGCAGCAACAGCCCGCCTATCCTTACCCCACCAGCGCAAACGCCGTGGTTAGCTTGAACGGCTATCTATACAGCTTTGGCGGTCTTGCAGATATGGGCTACACTCCTCACTCCTATAAATACGACGGTCATAGCTGGACACAGATTGCTGACCCACCTACCTATATATCTGATGCCAGCGCCGTCACGGATGGCACATATGCTTACATCCTAAACGGATACGCCTACCCCCCAGGTGGAGTCACCAGAAAATTGTATCGCTACGACCCAGCCAGCGACAGCTATACCGCGCTTGCATCACCACAATTCGCTACTGCTGATCAGGCTGCGGTGTACCTGAACGGTAAGATTTACCGCATCGGTGGCGCTCCAACCGCCCAACACAATGTGTTCACTAACACCGTCGAAGTTTACAATGTTGGCGCTAATACCTGGTCGCG
The DNA here is from genome assembly GCA_025355955.1 of Chloroflexota bacterium. Classification (GTDB taxonomy): domain Bacteria; phylum Chloroflexota; class Chloroflexia; order QHBQ01; family QHBQ01; genus QHBQ01. The sequence continues at coordinate 18,757 of JANXYP010000272.1, read as the reverse complement.
AGTCGCTGACTATCCAATAGAAGTAGCGGCAGAGGCAGCAATTGCCCTCAACGGTTATATCTACGCTGCTGGTGGTTTCACTTCTGGCGGGCAATCTGGCAGTAAAACCTATCGCTATAGTCCCAACACGGACACTTGGGACGACGCAGCAATTGCCGACCTGCCAACTGCACGTTTCCTGAACGCTTCGGGTATCTACAACGGGCAATGGCTATTGGCTAGCAGCATATCCGGCCACACTGTAGATAGCTCGACAACCAACTGGAATCCAAACACCAACACCTGGCAGACTGCTGCCAACATGGTAGTACCGCGACTGTGGATGGGCGGGGCAACTCTAGGCAATTCCTTCTACGCGATTGGTGGTGTTGGCTTTGTGTATGGTGGCGGGGCGCTCAGCACCAACGACAACCAGCGCTACACCAACACCTGTCCCACGCCTACACCAACCCCAACCCTCTGCCCCGTGCCATTCGGCGACATAAGTGGCGACCTGTTCTACGCCGCGATTGGGGCGCTCTACTGTAGCGGCGCGGTTAGTGGCACCGATGCCACTCATTACAGCCCGGCTGGGACAAGTACCCGCGGCCAGTTCGCCCGCGTGGTGGTCAAGGGCTTCGGCCTGCCAATTACCACCCCTACTAGCGGTCAGCAGAGCTTCACCGATGTGCCGCCTGGCTACTTCGCCTACCACTACATCGAGACCGGCCTCGCCGCAGGCATCCTCAGCGGCTACACTGCCGATCAGTGCGCTGCCGCAGGCGCAGCCTTCCCTTGTTATCTACCCAATCGCCCGATTACCCGTGCCGAGCTTACCAAGCTGGCGGTCAAGGCGGCGGGCTACCCGCGCATCACCCCAACCAGCGGCCCAACCTTCGTGGATGTGCCAGCCAGCTACTTTGCCTATACCTACATCGAGACTGCCTACGCCCACGGCATTATCCGTGGCACCGATGCGACTCACTTCCAGCCCGCCCGCAACATCCGCCGTGACGAGATGGCCCAGATTGTGTTCAAGGCGGTTACTACGCCTTGAGAGGCATGAGCCATGAGTAAACAGCAAGATGAGCGCGAGACCCTCTTTGCCGCCCTGACCGAGCAGGCGCAGGGTTGTCAACTTTGCCCGCGCATGATGGGGCGCACCCGCGTGCTTGGCCCACTCAACGGCAGCATCCATGCGGCGGTGATGTTCGTGGCGGAAGCGCCGGGAAGGCTGGGCGCGGATCGCACCGCCGCGCCGCTGCAAAGCGATGTCAGCGGGCGCAACTTTACGCAGTTCATTGCCAGCATCGGCTGGCGGCGCGAAGATGTTTTCATCACCAATGCAGTTCTCTGCAACCCCCGCGACGAGCGCGGCTGCAATGCCACCCCTAGCCGCCGCGAGGTGGGCAACTGCAACCCCTTGCTGCGCGCCACAATTGACCTTATTCAGCCGCGCTGCGTGGTCGCGCTGGGTGCAACCGCGCTGCACGCGCTGGCTCGCATTGCGCCGCACACAGCCAGTCTCAGCCGCGATGTCGCCACCGCGTTGCCCTGGTATGGTCGCTATCTCTTCCCTCTCTACCACCCTGGCCCCCGCGCCCTGATCAAGCGCAACCGTGAACAGCAGCTTGCCGATTATGCCCGATTGACTGTCTTTTGTGAGGTGATAATAAGTACAAATAATTATGGATGAGCTCATAGTTTGACAAAATGGCAATTTAAGCATACAATGATCCCCTATGAATAAGGCGAGTTCTGCAATCAACATTGAACTAGCCATCGTCGTTGCAGGCAGCATCATGGTCGGGGTGGCGATCGGGCTGCTAATCGCCGAGGCCAATTGGATTATCGGCCTGACGCTGCTAGCGATGGGTATAGCAGTCATACTCATCGGCATCCGTGCTTCTCAGCATACCGGCGCTGCGCTTGACGCACTTAGCCAGGCGCTAAACACCGCTACCGACGCAACTATGCTGCCAATTACCAACCCCTTGCCCCCATCCACCCCACTTACCCCCCTTGGTGATAACCTTACCCGTATTGGGCAGCAGATGCGTCACCTAATCATGCATCTACAGATGCAGGCGGATCAGGTACGTGATGTTGCGGTACGGATCGGCGAAGCGGCAGCGCAGCACAACCAGAGTTCTGCAGAGCAGGCCACCGCAGTTACTGAAGTTGCAACTGCAATGACCGAACTCGACCGTATTATTGCTAGCGTTACTGATCTCACACATCAGGTTACGGCTGCTGCTAGCGATGCATTGCAGGAAACCCAAAGTAGCGAACGGGTGGTAGATGCGGTTGTCAATTCCTTGAACACCACCAGCGAACGAGTTAGCGAGACGGCCACGGCCATGACGCGGCTACGAGATCGAATTAGCCAAATTGGTCAAATTAGCCTACTACTCGCCGATGTTGCCCACGATACCCATTTGCTATCGCTCAATGCAGCAATTGAATCAGCCAGCGCGGGTCCATATGGGGTTCGCTTTAACATTATTGCTGAGGAGGTATACACGCTCGCGGCCCGCACCCGCGAAGGCAGCACTAAGGTCAGCCAGTTGGTTCAGGAGTTGGATAGTGCATTGCTAACTACTGAGGCAGCGGCCAATGCAGGGTTGGCGCAGACTAGTATGACCACAGCGATGACTAATGTCCTAACCACTGCTACTACCATGCTAACCTCCAGCGCCCAGCGCACCCAGCAGCTTGCCACCGCCATTGACCAGGCCATGACCCAGCAACGCATCGGCGCGACTCAGGTCTCTGCCGCATTGAATAACATCGCCGATTCCGCCCGTAGCATGAGTAGTCAGAGCAATGCAGTTGCCAACCGCGCCAGCGACCTGACCACCGTTGCGGACCAGTTGCGCCAATCAGCATTGCTCTTTGGTCGCTCGTCTACTGCGGATCGGGCTATGCGCCTACTTATCGCTGGCCGCGAGACGGTATCACAACGTGGTCTCGCCTGGTCAGCGGTGGTAGACAGTTGGAATCAGCAACATCCCAATGCCCTTATCGCCATTGAGTTTATCCCACCAGGCGCTGATTACATTCCCAACCTACGGCTGGCACTAGTCGAACGCCGCGCTCCCGACATCATCCATATTCCTGGCAACGCTGAGTTTGGCATATTGGCCCTAGGTGACTACCTGGTACCGCTGGATGGATTGATCAAATCCACAGTACGTAGCGACTTCTACCCTCAAGTGCTTACCCCCCACCTAAGTGACGGCCATCTGTATACCCTACCTACTGAAGCGCAGCCCCTTGTGCTATTCTATAGCAAAAAGCTGTTTACCCAGCTTGGCCTCGATGTACCGCACAGCTGGGATGAGCTAATTGCTCTGGGGCTGCGTTGCCGCCGGGCCAATCGCTGGGGGATAGTGATGGAGACAGGGCCGGGTGACTTCCGCTTTCAGCACTGGCTACCATTCGTCTGGCAGGAGGGTATTGAGATTACGGATAGCCAGGGTAGGTTGCGCCTGAGGCAGCCAGAGGTGCAGGCCGCATTGCAATTCTGGCACGAACTATTCGACGGTCAGCAGGTTGCGCCGCTGAATCCCCCCTACCCTAGCTACGATATTGCCAATCTGGCGGATGGTCACTGCGCGATACAGTACATCGGCACCTGGGGTATGAATATGCTACGCGAGAGCTATCCCGACTTCGAGTACGGCATTGCCGACCTGCCTCTGCCCGCTAACGGGCAACCCGCTACCATGCTGCTCACCTGGGGATTGGCAGTGACTGCCAATAGCCCTATGCGCGATGCCGCCGCCGAGTTTGTGCGCTGGGCGTTGGCTAGCGAAGGAGAGGCGGGCGTAGCGCGGGTTCACTCGCTGATGGTCGAAGGGTTGCCTGTGCGCCGCAGCGAAGTAGCGTTGGTCACTCGCGCAGGTGCGCTCGACCCCAACTGGCAATACCTGCTGGAGCAGGTCTACCCCCACGCCCATATATCCCCACCACTAAGCGATGCGGATATCGCTGCCGCTGATAAGATGATCGGAGAGGCGATCAGCCCTTCCTGAGATAGACTTTCCGCCGGGCAGCAGGTGACGGCTTTCTGTGGACAACTATGAACAGCTTTGATATGCTGAACGCCCTGGTCAGTCTATGCGACAAGCGCAGCACTGAGCAGGACGCGCTCTACCAGCTAGGCTACAAGTCGAAAGACATCCGCCTCGAATACCCTGCTGGCATTACCGGTGGCAAAGGGGTGGTGGTTGACCTACTGCTGCTCTCCGAGGCGATCAATAGCGTTCTTTGCATTGAGAGCAAGTCGGGGCGGAACATAGAGCTGGCGCAGGCGCGGGGTTATCGCAAGCTCAAGCCGCAGCAGTTCGCCGCGCTGATTCGCAAGTGGCGCGAACCCGGCGCGTTCAGCGTGGATGTCGCTTACGTCTGCACCACCGCGCAACTTGAGCCTATCAGCAAAGGGCTGAAGCGCGAGAACCTCGACCACTCGATTATCTGCTTTCACGAAGTGGAGAATGGACAACTGCTCGCCGCAGAGCGATACCCGCATCTGCGCCTGGCGCTGGAGATGATGGCCCGCCCTTGCCTGATTACCCTGGAGCGCAACAAGCTGAAGAACCAGCGCCTCGCCAGCCGCCTGAGCCGAGGTATTGCGCTCGACCTGGCTACCGTGCCGCCCTTTATCCACTTCGATGTCAGTTCCACTGCGGCACACCTTACCCGCTGCCTACTGCAAGCAGTGTCGGGGTTCGCCGCTGAAGGTCGCAGCACCTTCAGCAGTGAGGAGCTAGCCAGCGCCGCCTATGGCGCAGAGGCGTGGCAGAAGACGATGCGCCGCGCCGAGTTGCTCGCCCGTGTCAACAAAACCTTGACCGCCGCTGCCGACGATGCTGGCCTCAGCCGCTATCTAGCCCCCATCCCCGGCCTTGAACGCCAGCCAGCGAAGCTGAGATGGCGCATCAGCGGCGCATTGGTTGACGATGAAGTATGGTTGCCGCCCGCTCAGGCTCTCGCCGCGGTGGCGGAGTTCGCTAACAAGCAGGTGGGTAGCGATGCGGTTTTACTTTCGACCGGTTTAATGTTATTATACGTGCCAACAACCCAGCCGAGTTGTCCACGCCAGAATATTGCCCCCTCCTCCGTCGCAGGTGGTAGTAGCGCTCATTGACTGAGCGACCGCATTTTTGCCGTACCCAACTGCCAGCTATCCTCTTGCAGTTCCAATCGGCTTGTAGGGGCGAACCCTTGTCCGCCCTATTCCCTTGCAGCTACCACCCAATCGAGGAGGCAATACAATGGCCGAGATTATTGACCGCGTCGAGTTCTCCGGCATCGTCAAGGTGCGCGATGCCATCCTGAAGATGGATAAGCCCTACCGTCTGGAGAGCGGTGAACCGAGCTTCGATGTGCCGAAGCATATCAAGGAGGCGATTGTGCAGGCGCTGCACGATAACCACACCCACTACGTCGCTTCGGCGGGCATCGCCCCACTGCGTAATGCCATCGTGAAGAAGGCTAACCAGGCCAACGCAATTCCAGTACAGAACGCCAATGAGGTGATGGTCACCAACGGTGGGATGCACGCGCTCTACGTCATCTTTCGCTCGCTGCTGGAGGAAGGCGACGAGGTGCTTATACCCGACCCGACCTGGACCTGCGTGCAGGAGCTAATCAAGCTGGCGGGGGGAGTGGTCAAGCGGGTACCGCTGCACGAGGAACTGGGTTGGCGCTTCGACCCCGCCGAGTTGCGCGCAGCGATTACACCTAAGACCCGTGCTTTCATGCTCAACTCGCCGCACAACCCCACTGGCGGGGTGCTACACCGCGCCGACCTGGAGCAAATCGCCGCGATCGTCAGCGAACATCCCCATCTCGCGGTGGTCAGCGACGAGGCTTACGAACACGTCATCTACGATGGAGCCGAACACGTCAGCCTCGCTAGCCTACCAGGGATGTATCGCCAGGTGATCAGCGTGTTCACCATGAGCAAGAGCTACGCAATGACCGGCCTGCGTTTGGGCTACATCCTCACCCCCGATGCGTTGCTGATGGATAGGATGGCGAAGGTGGTGCTGTATACCTCAAACGGCGTGTCGAGTATCACCCAGTATGGCGGTATCGCGGCGCTGACCGGGCCGCAGGATTGCATCGCCGAGTTTCGCACCGAATACCAGGCGAGGCGCGACCTGTTCTACGCAGGCATCGCGGGCATCCCCACCCTGCGTGGACAAGTCCCACAGGGCGCATTCTACGCCTTCGTCAAGATTGCCGATGGCTGGCAGGCTCCCGACGGACGTAGCGACTCCTGGGCAATGACCGAGTATCTGCTCAAGGCGCGGGTCGGCTCATCACCCGGCGTAATCTTCGGGCCACAGGGGGAGGGATACGTGCGCTTCAGCACTGCCTGCGTCCGCTCCGACCTGATTGGTGCGCTGCACACGATGCGCGAACTTTTCGCTTCTTAGCATTGGACTACTTTAAGTCATGGTGGGGAGGTCAGGGTGGCCTTCTCACCGAAAGGGTTAATCAGTAATATGCTCAAACCATTCTTCTCGCTAACCATACTGCGCTACCCACTGGTTGTCAAAGTGACGGCTGCGCTGATCTTCATCGCTGCGAGCGGCGCATTGCTGCTTACGAATACTGATTGGGGAATATCAGCATCGATCCTGGCGGTCATCACTGTTGTCTGCGTCATCAGCTTCATACTGGCTAGCTTTGAGCGCTACTACGTGCTATCGGTGCTGATGATCTGTGCCGTCCATATGGGCCTTATCGCCTATGTAGGAGTCAACTACTACCTGCTGAATGCCACACCGGTCTATATGTCGGCTTTGATTGATATTACCCTGGCCGGACTATTGCTCGGTGGGTTGGGCGCAACCATCGTTACCGCATATGACCTGGTGCTGTTGATAATTGGTGAAATAGTGATGTTTAGCGGCAAGATACCAGTACCAGTAAATGCACCGATCGTTAGCCATAGCAACCAGATCTCAGGCGCATCTATAAACGTGTCAATAATACTGGTTGTCTATTTCATCGTAGTATTCTTTACTTACATGGTAAGAAAGGGGCAGCTTGAGGGAGAAAGCCAACGGAGCGTACTTGCTAGCACTAACCTCGTTCTGCTGTCGATCCAAGCAGAGGAGCTGCGCCTGGGCCAGCAGGTCAGCGCACTCGCGCAGCGCGCATCAGCCAGTATCGAGCAACAAAGCGCAGCCGCCCAGGGGCAAGCCAATCAGAGCACTCATCTAGCCACTGCCCTAACCGAGCTTGAGCAGAACATCCAGCTTATCAATAAAGCTAGCCAGGACGTTAAGCAAGCGGTGAATGCCGCCAGCACTGACGCACTGGGCGGCAAGGATGCTACAGATAAAGCGGTTGCTGCTTTGACCAACATCAGCGCAACGGTTGAGCAGATGGCGCAGCAGATAACAAACCTCAGCGAACAGGCCCGCCAGGTCAACACCGTTCTCGACATTATCAATGAAGTTGCAAGCGAAACACATATGCTAGCTCTCAATGCGGCAATCGAAGCCGCCAGTGCAGGAGATCATGGCACGCGCTTCAGTGTAATTGCTGATGAAATTGGCTCAGTGGCAGAGCGGACGCATAAGGCAGTCAACGATATTGACAATCTGGTTCGCAAGATTGAGGAGGCCGCCAACCAGGCGATTGAGATTAGTAGCTACGGTCTTGTTCAGAGTAAGGAAAGTACGGCGCTGACCAGCGCAGCAGGTGTTGCCCACCAGAACATCCTGATCAGCGTGGACAACACAGCTACCTTGATACAGAGCATTGCTGCCGCCACTGATCAGCAGAGTCGCGCCAGCGAGTCTGCAGTTACGAACGTAGAGCAACTTAGCTTGACCGCAAAGCAAGCGGCGCAGGCCAGCGAAGACCTGGTTGGGGTAGCGCATGAGCTTACCATCGTTGCCAACAACCTTGTGCAGCGCAGCGCCAGCAACCAGCCAGCGCTAATCGCTGCATTAACCCAGGCAGGTCGACGCTAGCTCGGCAATCGTCTAACCACCAACTCATCGCCCTCGATACTAACTGCTGGCACGACGTTGGCTGCGCCAGCTTCAGCGGCGGCTAGCGTGTCGGCGGCCCAGCCATAGCGCAACAGGTGATGACCAGCGCTTGATTCGTTGAAGGCGGCCAGCATGGTCTCGCTAGCCGGGCGGGCGGGGTCATCCGCGCCGACAAAGCTAAGGTAGAGTCGCAGGGCCATGGTTGCGCCCTCCTCGGCCATGCGGGCTTCGTCGCTGTAGTCGCCTGCATTTGACCCTAGCCCGCTGCTGTTGCCCGCCCCGCCCAGTGCGACATCGTATGGCACGAAGGCGTAGCGTGCGCCAGCCGCCCGCTGCTGCTTCTCGGCATTGCGCTCATTCTCGCCGCTGTAGGCAACATCGCCGCGCTGTTCGACCGGAGCATAATCGGAGTCGTCGGCCTCGGCAACCGCGCTGGCGCTGGCGCTGGCCGCCGTCTGCTGCGCTTCATCCAAGCCCGCCAACTGGCGCAGCAGATAGACGATGTAGCCCGCCGCCGTGATGTCGTCCAGCGCCAGGTTGGAGCCATGCCCGCGCCCACTGGCGACTACGGTGATGTCGCAACGTCGCTGTCGCGCCGCATTAAAGGCGGCCTGCGCCACTGCTGGCCCATTGCGTAGGCAACCAGCCAGCACCAGCGGCGCACCCGCCTGGATCAACTGGCGCAGCGCCTTGGTCCCATTGGTGGTGCAGAAAGCTACCCGCCGCCCCGCCAGGTAGTCGGCAATCAGCACCTGGGCGGGCGAGTTGCCGAAGTCGAAATCCTCTGGGGCTAGCCCGTTACGCTCGCCCGCCAGCAGGCAATCGCCCAACCGCTCGGCAATCGCCTTCACATCGAAGGGATCCGCCCCCAGATACACCTCGCGAACCCCACGCTCGAACATCGCACAGAGCGTCGTGGTCGCCCGCAGTACGTCTACTACGATGCAAACCTGGCGCGGTGTATCGCGCACCAACCCTGGCAGCATTGCCATTTCGATGTTCATTACCCCTCCTCCTGGAAATTAGAGACTAAAGGTTAAAGATTAAAGATAAAGCTGAAGCTGTGGCAATTGCCAATTCTTATATCAATTACGCCTGGAGACGGGGCAAATTGGTCAGGGCGAACAACGGTTCGCCCCTACAGTATATACATCATGTCTGCGGCTACCTGGTATTATACCAATTATGCCTGGAGACAGTGCAAATTGGTCAGGGCGAACAACGGTTCGCCCCTACAGAATATACACCATCTGCTCGACTGGCTGGTATTATCTTCAAAGTCTACGGTAATTTTTTTACTCATAGGAATTACGCAAGCATAGGCCATAATCTTTGAGCTTCGTCGTAGGGACAGTTACGGCAGCCGTTGCCGCAGCAGTAGCCGCGCTCCAGCAGGAACTCGCGACAGAGCGCGCCATCGTCATCGAAGGGGTAAGTGGCCGGGAGAGGACTGAGCAACGAGGACTGAGCGCTGTGCGGCTGGTTGTCAGTGCTTCTTTGCCCATCTGGGTTATCCCGTTGTTCTGATTTATTCTCCAATTTTCGACCCTTCATCTAGTCCCTCCCTTATTCAGCCCTCAGCCCTCAGCCCTCAGTCCTGAAGTAGAACCGTCGCTGGAATCGGTACAGCACTTTCAGGGTTGCGCCGCCGAGGGTGACAATCAGGATTACGTTGAGTACCGAGCGCCACAGGTCGTAAGACAGCGAGGTTAGCAAGTAGAAGCTGGCATAGGACTGGGCCAGGTGACCCACTCGTGCCAGCCCGCTGCCCGACACGGCGCTGAAGTTGGCAGAGGCGGGCCAGAACCAGAGGTTGAGCAACGCACCATATAGCAATCCCCAGAACGCACCGAAAGCGGCCAGCAGCGCCAGCGTGAGTGGCCCCTGTGCTTCACCCCACTTGCGCCTTATCAATCCACCCAGCCATCCTGCCGACATACCGACCCAGGCGGCCACCAGCATCTGATAGGGCAACCAGGGACCGACCCCCCCGGTGATAATCGCCGAGACGAACAGGGTCAACGCGCCGAACAGGAAGCCGAAGCTGGCTCCGAACACGAACCCCGCCACAATCAGCAGAAAGAAGATCGGCGATGCCCCCACCAAACTGGGCAGCAGCCGCAGGCTAGCGTTCAGCGCAGTGAGTATCGCCAGCAGGGCCAGACCCTTGCTGTTTAGCTCCTGCCCCTGCGCCGCTGCCAGCGCGACGAATAGCGCTAGCCCTGCCAGCAACGCCAGCAGCAGCAAACTATCCGCCCCGCCGCCCCACAACGGCCCCACGAATGCCACCACGCCGACTGCCAGCGAGGCGCAAAGCGCCAATTGTGAATTATGGGTTTTGAATTTTGAATTGAACTGAATCAACGCGCCAGCCTTTCACCACAGAATAATCCCCCTAATTCATAATTCAACATTCACAATTCATAATTTCCCAGAACGTCGGCCACGGTGAGCAGGCCGTTGCCGTAGAGTTTGCCCACCTGGGTGGAGAATATCAACGAGTCGCCGAGGACGGTGCGGGTCGGGCCGCTAACCGCGACTTCGCCATTGGCAAGCAGGGCTACACGATCGGCAACCTCGGCCACCAGCTCGACATCGTGCGTAACCAGGATAATGGCGCGGCCCTGCCGCCTGAGCGTGTCGAGGTAGGCGACCAGTGCGGCTTTGCTTGCGTAATCCAGCCCACGGGTCGGCTCGTCGAGTAGAGCTACATCGGGGTTGACGACCAGCATGGCGGCGATGCCGACCCGCTGCTGCTCGCCGATGCTGAGGTCGCGGGGGTAGCAGTCGGCGTATGCGGCGATACCCAACGCCGTCAGGGTAGCGCCAATGCGTTGGGCCTCAGCGGGTAGACTGTGGCCGCGCAGGGTAAAGCGCAACTCGGCAGCCACTGTGTCGGCGAACAAGGTGGCGCGGGCGTTTTGTGGCACGTAGCCGATACGCTTCGCCAGTTCACTGACCGGCCTGCCCACGATGTTTTCGCCATCCAAGCGCACCTCACCGCTGCCTGGCTTGAGCAGACCGATAATCAGCTTGAGCAGCGTAGTTTTACCCGCGCCGTTGCGCCCCATTACCGCCAACACCTCGCCGCCACGCACCGCCAGGTTAACCTTACGCAATACCTCCGCGCCCGCATAGGCGAAAGACAGATTACGCAGTTCGAGCAAAACCCCCTCTCCTTTCTTAGGGGAGGGAGCAGTAACCCCCTCTCCTTTCTTAGGGGAGGGAGCAGTAACCCCCTCCCCGTTCTTAGGGGAGGGAGCAGTAACCCCCTCCCCGTTCTTAGGGGAGGGTTGGGGAGGGGAGCCGACGAACCGTCGCGCCTCGCGCACCGAGAGGGGCAGTGGCGACCAACCCAGCGTCTTGCCCAGCGCGACCACGGGTGGGGCGAAGGGGATGGCGGCCAACGCGGTGCGCGGCGGGCCATCGGCGGCGATTGCGCCACCCGCCATGTAGATGATACGATCGGCGTACTGCACCACTCGCTCCAGTCGATGTTCGGAGATGACAATGGTGATGCCCAGGTCGGCGTTCAGCTTCTGCAGTAGGGTCAGCAACTCCTCAGCGCTCTGAGGATCGAGTTGTGAGGTTGGCTCATCGAGTAGCAGGGTGCGCGGCTGCATCGTGAGCGCAGCGCCGATCGCCAGCCGCTGCCGTTCACCGCCGCTGAGGGTGCTGACCCGCCGCTGACGCAGCTGATCGAGGTCGAGTTGGTGCAACACTTCTTCTACCCGCCGCCGCATCAGCAGCGCATCGAGGCCGAGGTTCTCCATGCCGAAGGCTAGTTCGTTCTCCACATCCTCGGCCACTGATTGCGCCTCTGGATCCTGGAAGACGAAGCCTATCCGACCCGCCAGCTCGTGTGGCTGGCGGATGAGCGTGTCTACGCCATCGAGCAGTACCTGCCCGTGCCACACCCCGCCGTAGAAGTGCGGCACCAGCCCGTTCATTGCCCGTAGCAAGGTACTCTTGCCTGCGCCACTACCGCCCACTAGCAGCACGAACTCGCCGTCGCCAATCTGCAGGCTGATCTCACGCAAGGCTGGTGACGCACTTTCGGGATATGTATAAGTAACGTTGTCAAACTTTATCATAAACGTTTCGCATCTTCACGATGGGCCGTTCGCGGGGGCGTAGCAACGCGAGGGCGGCAGGAACAAGCAGCAGTAGCATAATCAGCGCAGCGGGGTTGAAGTCGGGCGCACTGAGACTGGGGTAGGGATAGTAGTCGGGCAGCCAGCCCAACAGCCGAACCACGAGTGCCAGTGCAGCCGTGATCAGCGCGGTGGTAATCACGATGAAATCGGCGCGGTGCAGGGTGACGTGCTGGTAGCGAGTGCGCTTCAAGCCCGCCGCAGTGTAGCCCCAGGCGCGGGTCTCCAACGCCTCGGCCATCTGCACCGCCTTCTCCAACCCCAGAGTAAGCAGGGGGGCGAACAGGGGCAGCAAATCGCGCACCCGCACCCGATAGCCGCGCAGCTCTTGGGCCGCCGCGATGTCGTGGGCGGCCACCAGGGTCTGAGGTACGAACGCCACCGCGACGCTGGCGGCCAGGCCGACGCGGTAGAGCGAACGAGGAGTGAGCTTGAGCAATTCGTAGTGATCCACCGCCCGATTGAAGACTGCGAAGACCGCCAGCAGGGTGAGCAACGCCAACCCGCGCAGCAACCCAGCGACCAGCCCCTCCAGGGTGAGGATGCCACCGATTGCGGGCCACTCCTGCGGCAGCCGTGCTAGTACAGTCTCGCCATAATGTGCGGTGAGGAAGTTGAACAGGGCAATGAAGCCTGTAATCGCCAGTCCAAAACGTAGCAGCAGCCCTCCGCTGATTCCGGAGCCGTTCGCTGGCGTGCAAGCGAGATAGACGCTGAGGCAGACCAGCAGTAGCATCAGCAGATAGTAGGGATTGCCGCTAACCAGTAGCGCTGCGCCCAGCAGCCAGGCCAGCCAGGTGCGACTGTCCAGCGCAAATCCGCGTCGGCCCCGCTGCCCCCACGCCAACAACACGACCACGATGAAGGGGGTCAGGGCTAGTAGCAAGAGGGGTGAAAAGTTTTGAGTTTTGAGTTTTGAGTTTCGAGGTATTACAGTTGGTGCATTTAGTGGTGCAATCATCACTGTGGCGGAAGGCATCGGCGAAGGCAAAACCCCCTCTCCCATCTTGAGGGGGGGTTGAAGTGAGGGTGTGGGCGTAGCCGCTACTACGCTATCCTCTCTCGTGGGGGGGGGTTGGAGTGAGGGCGCGGGCGTAGCCGCCACTACTCTATCCTCTCTCGTGGGGGAGGGTTGGGGTGAGGGCGTGGGCGTAGCGACTAGCGTAGCCCGCACTGCTGTGGGTGGTGATGGTGAAGCCACGATGCCTCCGCCATTGCGGGAGGGGGTAGCGGGCGGAGCGGTTAGCTGTGCGAAGGTGTAAACGGGTGGCGGGGCATCGCTGCTAGCCCATGACCAGCCTTCGACATCGCCATCGTGGATCTGGTAGGCGGTTGCGCCCTGGCTGGAGTAGACCCACTGCCCGCCCTTGAGGTGGAAGTAGCGCCAGTAGGTGCAAGCGCCTGTACCCTGGCACTGACAGAACGCCTGCTGCGCGGGCGGGTGACAACCCACCCCCCCGATCGCGGCAACCAGGCCGCCCGCCTGCCAATCCATCTCCAGCGCGTCGCCAAAGGCGCTTTGCAGCAAGTCGCCTCCGCTGATGCTCGCGCCATCGAAGCTGACCACATAGGTGCCGACCCGCTGACCAGCCCAGCGCACCACCAGTCCGGCGTGATGCGGGGCGGACTGGGCTGCCGCTGCTGTTGTGGTGACGATAAACAACAGTAGCAGCAAGAGGAGTTTTGAATTTACGTAGAGGCGGATTGCCTCCGCCCTGAGTTTTGGGTTTCGCATTTTAGTTTCAGAATAGTGCAAGGGTGCAAGTTAGCAGGCAGCTTGCCGAGTTACGGGGGTTGGGGGCGTAGCCCTTGGTTGCAATGCTACCCGTGCCTATCTTCAGCAGCGGGCTGCCCTGCGTAGACGCTTACGATTAGCATTGATGGACTTGATAGCTCGGAGCTACGCTCCCAACCCTCGGTAACTCCGCGAACGGCGGCTTATCCCTCACCGCTACTGCCCTTCACCACTTGTGGGCAAGGATTAGCCTACAAGTTGAGAGGGAGCAAAGCGGGTTCGCCACTGAGCGAGTTAGCGGGTGGCGGAACGGCGTAGCATCAACCCACCTGCAAGGGCGACGGTGGCGAACAAGGTGACGAAGAGTAGCAGCCATAGGGCAGCGCCCGCGCCGGTCGACGGCATGGTGGAGTTGCCGCTGGTTGGGGTGGCGCTGATGGTCGTCCCGCTAACTAGCGGGGTTGGCGGGGCGGCCACAGCAGGCACGCTGGTGATAGCGGGGGTGGGATAGGTCTGGCCCGCGTCGCTGCGTACTGGCGGCTGCGGCTGGGTGACGTATTCGAGCGCAGGGATGGCCTGCAAGGTGGCAAGCACATTGTCGGACGAGGTGGAAGCCTGGAAGATAAACGCACCATCCGGAATCTGCAGCTTGAGCAGGGCGGCCAGCGGGGTCGCGCCGTTGCCCTTGTCGAAGGGTGTGCCAGTCGCTGCCGTATCGAGGCCGAGCGCGACTAGCGCCTGGATCACGTAGGCGGTGGAATTGGCATCGCTATCGGTGCCGTACTGCGAGGGGTTCTGGTAGGGAAAGCCGCCATCGGCGTTCTGCTGGCCCTTGAGATATGCCAGTGCCTTGACCATCGCGGGGTTGGCCTTGTCTACGCCATTGGCGATTAGCGCCTGGATGGCGAGGGCGGTGGTGTTGGTGTCGCCATCGTTGGGCTTGCCCTGGCCGCCGAAGGCCCAGCTACCATCGCTGATCTGCAGGCTGGTTAGGGCGGCGATGGCGGTGGATTGCACGCTGCGGCCCAGTTGCTTCTGCGCTAGCAGGCAGTAGGCGTGGTCAATCGTGCTGCTGCCATACATCCCGCTGCTGGCGTTGTAGAAGCCGTCAATCTTAGCGTAGATATCGACCCCACCGTAGGTTTGAACGCCGATCGGCAGGCTGGTGGCCGCAGCCAGGGCGCTCTTGCACGTCTCGCCAGCGCTCTTGGCCTGGGCGATATGGCCGAGCAGGAAGTATGTAAGCGACTTGCCACTCTTGCTAATACCTGCCGGAGCCTTACCCGCTGCGGCGAAGGCGAAGATCGCATCATCGGTCTGGCCCAGGGTAGAAGGACCACCAGCGGCAGGACCGTAGCCGCCATCGGCGTGCTGCTGGGTGGCCAGCCAGGCCGCCGCCTTGTTCGCGGCGCTAGTCGCCGCATTGGGCGGCGCGGTCTGAGCCAGGATCGGCGCAGTAAACGCAACTGCTAGCAGCAAGGCCAGCAGCAAACTAAACTTGTGCAACTTCTTCATTCTCTCTTGCTCTCCTTTGGTGTTGATGATTGCGAGGCCCGCGCCTTCACCCTAGCTCTCCCGGTGTGAGAGAGTTTAGCGGTGCCGGGCAAAACAAAATCCTCTACCTTCAACAAGGGTAGAGGAGCAAAGGACGCGATCGGGCCACGCCTGCACACTCACCTTTCTCGCGAAGGTTGTCGGTGTCGGCGCAGGGCGGGTAATCTGACTTATCGGCGAATCGGCGCAACGCTGCACCACCGCCGCTTACAGTAGCGGGACTGTGCCGGTATCGCACCGGCTTCCCCCAACTCCCTGCGCGTATTCACTTGGGCTTACTGCTGCATTATACCAGCTACAGGCGGCATTTGCAAACGCTAACGGCGACCAAACCAGCGCTCCAGGGTACGCCGAATGCTTGCCAGAGGGTCGTTCGGCTTGGAAACGTCAATTGTCTGCCCGCGCCAGCGCTTCTCCATCTTGCCACCCGCCGAGGTGCTGACGTAGTAGTAGAAAAGCGCGCCGAGGAAGAACAGCACGGTTAGGGGGGTGAGCAACGCCCAGACTTCGGGGGCGAACGGCCTGATGAAGAACACTACCACAATCGAGGCCACCGATAGGCCCAGAATAGTTCCGGGCGTGATGCGGAAGCCGGTGGGCTTATTGGCCGGGCGGGTTGGCCGCTTGATATTGTCGGGCGCGTTCGCCTTGCTGGCGCTGCCGCTCTTATTAGCCCAGCCGTCCTCCTCCGCCTTACGCAGGATTTCCTCGATCTCGCGCTCGTACTTCCGCTTCTCCATCTCGCCTGCCCCCTGTCCTTGCCAACCCCCAAGTAGAGCGAACAACGGCTCGCCCAGACCGTACCCAATGGCGCATCGGCAGGGCGAACAACGGTTCGCCCCTACTGAACCCGAAGTGCAACTGCACCAGAGATTGGTGCAGTTACACTCATCAGGGCGAACAACGGTTCGCCCCTACTGAACCCGAAGTGCAGTTGCACCAGAGATTGGTGCAGCTACACTCAGCAGGGCGAACAACGGTTCGCCCCTACCGAACCCGAAGTGCAACTGCACAAACCAAATAGACTATTCTTATTTTACCCCTTATCCGCCATCTTGTCAAAGACGGGGCCGCTGCGTATAATACAACGATGCCGCCACGCATTTGTCATTGCATCGGGAGCCAAAATGAACCAGACCAGCAGCAAACCAAGAGCAAAAGCCGCGCCAACCCCGCACCGTACCCCGCTATGGGTACTGGTGCTGGCCTGCGTGGCGGCGGCCAGCCTGTCGTTCGTAGCGATGGCGGTGTTGTTCGGCCACTCTGCGTCGATCACTAGCGATGGCAGCAGTAATCCCATGCTAGTTGGCACTCGCAGTGCGACGACGCGAGTGTGGCCGACCGACACGCCTGACCCGGCTGCGCTCACTTTCCCGCGCATCGGCGCAACCACGCTGAAGCAATTGCTCGACGAACACGCGCCCATCGAGTTGCTGGACAATAGTAGCGACTCCGAGTACGCTGCCGCGCATATCCCTATCGCGGTACACTTCCAACTCAGCGATCTGCTGCTGCGCCAGGGTGAACTCGATGCGGGTAGGCCAGTCATCCTCTACTGCAACTGCACGGCGGAGCAGGTCAGCATCAGCTTTGGGCGTGAGCTGCAGGCGCGGGGGTTCAGCGATGTGCGCGCCCTCAAGGGCGGGCTGAAGGCGTGGCAGGCAGGGGGCTACCCAACTGCCAGCGGGCCAAAGTGAGGGGTATTAGCCGTGATGGTTGGCTGATTATTGGGGCGCGGACGCTGCGCTCGTTTGCATTCGGCTTCTTCAGCGTTCACATCGCCCTCTACCTACGTGGTCTAGGCTACGATGAAGCGCAAATCGGCCTGCTGCTTAGTTGTGCGCTGGGTGGCAGCGCTTTGCTGACGATTATCCTCAGCACAGTGGCCGACAGGTGGGGCAGGCGGCGGGTGCTGGTAATTTGCGGGCTGCTGATGTGCGCTGCCGGACTGGTGTTTGCTGCCACTGCCAACCTGATCGCGCTACTGCTAGCCGCGCTGACCGGCGCAGTGAGCGTGACTAGCAGTGAGGTGGGCGCATTCCTGGCGGTGGAGCAAGCCGCATTGCCGCAAACGGCAGCGGCCGAACAGCGTACCACGCTATTTTCGCTCTACAATATCACTAGCTATGCCGCGCTGGCGGTAGGGGCGTTGGCGAGCGGCTTGCCCGATTTCCTGCGTGGTGGTTTCGACCCGGCGATTACGCAGCGCTTGCTCTACCTTGCCTATGGACTGAGCGGCGCGGGTGTTGCCCTGCTTTATACGCAACTGTCGGCGGCGGTGGAGGTGCAAGGTGCGGCGATGAAGCGGCCGCTGCTGGCGCTAGGTCTCGGTCCATCGCGGGCGATAGTGCTGCGGCTGGCGGCTTTGCAGAGCGTCGATGCCTTCGCTGGCGGGCTGGTGGTGCAGAGCCTGATTGCCCTATGGCTGAACCTGCGCTTCGGGGTGGGCGACGACCTGCTGGGGGTAGTATTCTTCTTCGCCAACCTGTGCAGCACTGCCTCGCTGCTGGCTGCACCCGCGCTGGCTCGGCGCATTGGTCTGCTGAACACGATGGTCTTCACCCACCTGCCCAGCAACCTGCTGTTGATGCTCATCCCGCTAATGCCCAACTTCGCGTGGGCAACGCTGATACTGCTGCTGCGCCAGTGCCTCTCGCAGATGGATGTGCCGACCCGTCAGGCGTATACCATGGCGCTGGTCGCCCCCGACGAGCGCAGCGCCGCCGCTGGCGTAACAGTGGTAGCGCGGGCAGTTGCCAACGCAATCAGCCCCAGCCTGAGCGGGATTGCCTTGCGCTATGTTGCTCTTGGTCTACCCTTTCTCGTCGGTGGCCTGCTCAAGAGCGGCTACGACATTGCCCTATACTTCACCTTCCGCAAGGTGCCGCTGCCTACGGAAGAGCAGTAGTCTGATGTTCAGCCACTTACACCAATTAGCGGTGGTGCCTGTAATCAGTTTTGACCACCAAAACCGGTAACGAAGCAGAGGTTAGGAGCGAGCTGCACTCGTCCATTGCCATCAAGCTAAGGCAACTGTCGCCTACATCATGCTGATTTGATCCTAATGGTGATTGCTCTCTGGGGGTCTGGGGGTTCAGCCCACAGATGCTGCCTGCCCTCAATGCTGTGCGTTAGCCGCCCCTGTGGGCTTACCCACCCATATGCCTGTATTATGCACTAAGGCAAGCAGGAGAGCGGTCGAGCCACATAGCTTGCGATTAGCATGGTCACATTGCACCCTCTGAGGGCTGAACCCCCAGACCCCCAATGTAGGACAGTCTCTCTAAATTATGCACCCGTATCCTGTTTTTAGT